>JBBSQN010000046.1:0-34721 GCA_038257875.1 Mycobacteriales bacterium | reverse complement strand
GCGCCATCCGCAGCTATCTGGCCACCTCCGCGAAACACGGCATCCACTTCTTCGCAGCCCTCACCACCCTCGCCGAGGGCCACCCCTGGCTGCCCACCACCTGACACCAGGCCACATGATCTTCCGGACCTGACCAGTTACGACGGGTCCGTCTGGGCGGCGCGCGGCGGGTCGGAGTCTCCGGCTCGCAGGAGATCGACCCGACACCGCCACCGGGCGAGAGTGGCTCGAGCCGGTGCAGCGCCGGACCGCGGAGTTCGCCCACAGTGGCCGTGCCGAGAGCTCTAGGATGACCGGCATGGCGGAGCCGGCAGAGGAGAGCCTGGAGACCCGGGTGCGGTCTTTGGAGGGCGAGGTCGCCCGGATTCGGGAACGACTGGCATTGAGTGGAGCTGACGCTGCGGCAGCGCGGGTGCTGGCCTCGGGTGCCGACCGGGACGTGACCGAGGTGCGTGCCGAACTGCGTGCGCACGCCCAAGTCCTCAACTCCTTGCGCGAGGACCAGCTTGCGCTACGCGCCGAGATGGGCGAGTTCCGGGACGAGACTCGGCAGGAGTTCGCCGTGGTGAACGCCAGGATGACCCGGATTGTCAAGCTGCTCGAGAGTACGACCGGGCGTTGGCGCGAGCCAGCCGAGGCGCTCGGCGGATGATCGTTTTTCTGGGAACCGGCAACCGTGCTGGACCCGGTCCGGTGTCCCGAAGACGTTATCATGGACGCGACCGCTAGCCGGGTACTGGGGAGATCGGCGTTTTGGGACCGGGAACCGTGTGGGATACGGCTGTCGGTTCCCTTCCGACGATCACCGGCGACGAGCCAGTGCGTCGTCGACCCACCACATGATCGACTCTGCAGGCCGATGCGGTTGCGCTGCTACCTGCCGTGTCGTTGCTACTGCAGCTATGCTGTGGTCTGCTCTGCGGCCCTGCTCTGGCTGAAGCCTGAAGCCGTAGGATCAGCAGGTGAGTTCTGCTGCCGACCGGTTGCGTACCGCCTTCGAACTGCACGAGTTGAGCGTCCGCATGCAGCGCCAACGGTTCCACAGGGACAATCCGGACGTCTCTGATGACAATCTTGACGTGTTTGTGCAGGCGTGGCTACAGGAGCGCCCAGGTGCGGAGCACGGCGATGCCGCTGGCTCGCCGTCACGCCGGTTCACATGACCCAGGTCAAGGCTGATCTCCGGCGTCTCGAGCGTGAGCTCGACGCCGCCCACGCCAACTTCGGTCAAGAAAACAGGGGTGATCATGCGCCTTGACCACAGGCACGACGGTGCCGATCACGACCGGATCGTTGTCGCGGCGAAGGAAGACCACGAGTCCGTCCTCGAACTGACCAGAGCGTTGGTCCGCGTTCCCAGCCGCGCCGGCATCGACCCCTACGATCCCATCATCGAGCTGCTCTCCCTGTGGACGCGCGAGCACGACCTCCCCCTCGACGTCCTCCGCGACGCCACCGGCGCCCCGATCGGCCTGACCGCGGAGGTTCGCGGCAGGCACCCCGGTCCACATTGGGTGCTGGACGCCTGCTTGGACTCCGCGCCCTTCGGCGACGAGAACGCCTGGACCCACCCGCCCACCTCCGGGATCATCCACAACGGCTGGTTGTGGGGCCGCGGCAGCTCGGACTCCAAGATCGCCGTCGCGATCTTCTGCCACCTCGCCCTCCGCCTGGCCGCGATCGCCGACCAGCTGCACGGCACCCTGGTGCTGCTGTTCGACCTCGACGAGCACACCGGCGGCTTCGGCGGCGCGAAACAGTACTTCGAAGGCCTGAACGCGCCGAGCGACGTGGCCGGGGTGATGATCGGCTACCCCGGCATGGACAAGCTCGTCATCGGCGGACGCGGGGTCTACCGCACCCAGCTCCACGTCCACGGCACCTCCTCGCACTCCGGCGGCAGCAAGACCACCCCCAACGCCGTCGAGAAAGCAGCGCACCTCGTCCGCAAACTGTCTACAACGGACCTACCCGACGGTGCCAGTGCCGACTTCCCTTACCGGGCAAGCTGACCGTCACCGGCATCACCGGTGGTCAGGGATACTCGGTCACCCCCGACCTGTGCACGCTCAACGTCGACGTCCGCACCACGCCGCTCTTCGACGACACGGCCGCCGCAGCCCTGCTGGAGCATGTCATCACAGCGGTTGACCAGGCGTGGCCCAGTACGCAGCCGACACTGCTCGAGGTCACCACGCGCTGGCCCGCGTTCGCGCTGCCCACGGACTCACCACTGCGGTCCACGATGCTCGAGGCCGCCCACGCCTTCGGCGTCGACACCGAACCCAAGATCGCCGGACCGTCCAACATCGGAAACTACCTGGCCGGACTCGCGGTTCCCGCCACCGCAGGCTTCGGCGTCACCTACACCGGCCTACACGCCACCGACGAACGCTTCCGCACCGACACGGTCCCCACCGTCCACGCCATCTACCACACCGCACTGCTGAGACTGCTCAGCCGGCAGTGAGACGACCTACGGCACAGGCTGCTCACCAGCACTGGAGGTGATCCAGTACCACCGAACTCGGCCGCCCGATGAACCAGCAAGGCAGTGTCGTTGGCCGGAGGACGGGATGATGCCTAGACTTGCACGATCTAGGGACATGACGGCGAGTACGCGGTCAAGCTGTCCGGCCATCACATCGATATTTCCAACGTGAATATAAAGTGTTTGTTCTTCGAGTACGAACACGAAGCGTCGGTTGCCGGTGTAGAGGACTCGTTGCCGGTCCATGCGCGCAGCCACGGCATCGTCTACATCATCTGGTACTGTACTCTGGGAATCCGCTGTGTATTTTTGCGTACACCTCCGTCAGCTCGTCGAGCAGGGCGAGCGTCTGCGTGCAGTTGTGACGGCGATAGCTCGGACCGGTCACAACTTGATCTTCTTCTGGGGTGTGTACAGCGTCAAGAGCTCGTGGTAGGCGGTCACATCGGCCCGTTTCCGCGCGTCTGCTGCAACGGGCTGCAACACACGATGTGCCAGCTCGACGATCATGTTCGTGCGGTGCTCGTCAGGTACTTTCTGCAACGTTGCCTGAGCATGCCGGATGCCCTCGGTCACATCACCAGACCGGATACGAACGAAGGCCTGTAGCAGCTCGATCTGCACGGGCATCCGGTAGTTTTCGGCCGGATAGAGAGCCTTGGCCTGCTCGGCGGCGGCGTCCGCCCTGGCTTCGTCTCCGCTGTAGGCATGAACCCACGTCTCGGTGTACCGCAACCGATCCTCGCCCCATCCGTGTTCGGAACTCAGATCGTTGCTGACATGGGCGGGAAGGCGGTTCAGTATGTCTTCGGTGCGGGCGAGCTCCGCTCGGCTTGCCGTGAGGTCTCCGGCGACTGCGAGCGCCTGGGCGCGGGCGGTGCTTGCGTGCGCCAGCCCACTGCAGGAGTGGTCTTGGGCAAGGTCGATCGCGTCAGCTGCGTGCCGCAGCAAGAGCGGCAGCGGGCGTTGTTCGTACAACCCGTGGATCGTTCTTTCGCCACGCACCCACAGCCGCGTTTCGATATCATCGGACATGTCGCTGATTGCTTGAGCCGTGTGCCACCAGCGCCGAGCCTCGTCGGTATAGCCAAGGTTACCGAGCGTCTTGGCCATGAGGCCCGAGAGCCCACTGGCAACACGGCACCATTCAGGGGGACACCGGTCGATCCCAGCATGTGTGCTCATCTGGTCCACGATGAGGCGGACATTGACCAGGTCGGCGGCAAGCTCAGCCTTGAGCTCCTGCAGGGGAGTGAGCCGATAGGTGTAGCCGTACTCGACCACCCGTTCTTCCCAGTACTCGACGTCCTGGTCGGTACTAGTAGTCAGGAACGCATCGTTCACACCCGCGCGTATGGATTCCAGTGCGATGCCGGCGGGTGAGGCCGCGGTAGTTGCGCCCAGAACGGCCAAACCCTGCAGAAGCAGACGTCGTTTCACCTTGTCCTCCTCTCCCGCTGCAGGAGCGTCGGCACCCATACTGGTATGACATGGTTGCGCCTCGACCTGAGACAGCGGGTCCAACTCAATTCTGCGCCCCGGATGCCCGTTGTACCCGCTTTCAGCGTTGGGCTGCACCAGAGGCTGCAGCAAGCGGTCGGCGCCCGCCGACATACCCGAATCGGTAGTCTCTCGAGCGTTGCCGGTGTCGTTATCGTCGCTGGCCGGCTGGGGGTCGCGCAGGGGTTGAGCGGCGGCGCTAGGGTCCGTCGGAATGGGGGCGCCGAGGCCGACCAGGAGGCGTCGATACACGCTCTGTGGGTACTTGACCGAACCGTGCTCCCATTTACCGACGAGCCGGACGTCCAAACTGGTTCCGCGATCTTCCTTCGTTTCGAACGCAAGTCGTACCACCTGGTCGACAAACTCCCGCTGAGACCAGACCTTGACCTCCGTCCGCCACCTGCGGAGCCGTAGTCCCCAGGGAAGAGCCGAGTCGTCGACGCCATACACCATTCCGCAATCCTCCGTTCTTCCTGCCGTGCTGGATGGAGCCCCCTGGACGGGGGTTTGACTGACCGTGTTCCGCGTTTGTCCTGCTCGCTCGCCGCCCATCGTAGAGGGGCGGCGTCCTTGCGGTGAGCGGTGGGACGGCATACGCGGAGAGGACGTCAACAGCGGTGAACAGGAGCCAGACCACCGCCCAGCGGTCAGTGGACGGGCGGTCCGACGGGTGGCAACGCACCCACGGCAACGTCATGTTCACGATCTGTAGTTGCCTGTCACTCTAAGTGGTCAGGAGTGGCGGCGC
The DNA here is from genome assembly GCA_038257875.1 of Mycobacteriales bacterium. Taxonomy (GTDB): domain Bacteria; phylum Actinomycetota; class Actinomycetes; order Mycobacteriales; family Pseudonocardiaceae; genus Pseudonocardia. Next base: position 29,979 of record JBBSQN010000046.1, on the reverse strand, counting down.
CCTCGTTCGGTCCCGACATATTCGCTCGGTGGTTTCTTTAATGGCATCGACACCGATCCCGCCGTGACCCGTGGCGCTGAAGTGGGATAGCTAATCCGCCCTGCCGCGCTCAGCTGTCCGCGAGCAGCTCCGAGGTGACGGCCGACTCGGTGTCCGGGATGCCCAGGTCAGCGGCGCGCTTGTCGGCCATGTGCAGCAGCCTACGGATCCGCCCGGACATCGCGTCCTTGGTCATCGGCGGGTCGGCGAGCTGGCCGAGCTCCTCCAGCGAGGTCTGGGTGTGCTCGGTGCGCAGCTTGCCGGCGGCCAGCAGGTGCGCCGGCACGTCGTCGCCGAGGATCTCCAGCGCGCGCTGCACCCGCGCCGCCGCCGCGACCGCCGCCCGAGCCGAGCGGCGCAGGTTGGCGTCGTCGAAGTTCGCCAGCCGGTTGGCAGTGGCCCGCACCTCGCGGCGCAGCCGCCGTTCCTCCCAGCCCAGCACGCTTTCATGCGCGCCCATGCGGGTGAGCAGGGCGCTGATCGCGTCACCGTCGCGCACCACCACGCGGTCGGCCCCGCGCGCCTCCCGCCCCTTCGCCGCGATGCCGAGCCGACGCGCCGCACCGACGAGCGCCATCGCCGCCTCCTGTCCGGGGCAGGTGATTTCCAACGCCGAGCTGCGCCCCGGCTCGGTCAGCGAACCGTGCGCGAGGAACGCGCCGCGCCACGCTGCCTCGGCGTCACACATCCCGCCGGACACCACGAACGGCGGCAGGCCCCGCACCGGGCGGCCGCGGGCGTCGAGCAGGCCGGTCTGCCGGGCCAGCCCCTCACCGTCGCGCACGACCCGCAGCACGTAGCCCGCCGTGCGGCGCAGCCCGCCCGCGCTGATCACACGTGCCTCGCAGGTGCGCCCGTAGAGCTCCTGGACCTCACGACGCAACCGGCGCGCCACCGAACCGGTGTCGACCTCGGCCTCGACCACCACCCGGCCGCCGACGATGTGCAGGCCACCCGCGAAACGCAACAAGGACGAGACCTCGGCACGGCGGCAACAGAGCTTGGTCACGACGAGCCTGCTCAGCTCGTCCTTGACCGCTGCGGTCATCGCCATCGCTTCCACCTCCTTGCGGGACGGGGCACGGGGGCCGGGGGCCACGCTCACGTCCTCCCCTCAGCGAGGTCGGCCACCACGGGCGCCGGGAGCACGTCGCGTCGTGGTCCGGGCCCGTCCGGAAACCCGGCTAGCACGGTGCTGAGCGCAGCTGCCAATGCCGCGGGGTCATGGCGGGGCACCGCCGGGTCGGCCGCAGCGACCGGGGCCAGGTGGACCCGCCCGCCGGGGGAGAGCATCGTCGCAGCCGCGCAGTGCAACCGATCGGGCACCGGCACCGCGTCGACGTCGGCGAGCACCGCGTCGACCCGCAGCGCCGGCGCGTGCTGGGAGAGCACGGCCAGATGCTGCTCGGGTGAGAACCCGGCGGTCTCCCCCGGCTCCGGCGCCAGGTTGAGCACCACCACGCGGCGGGCGCGGCTGGTGATGACGGCCTCGCGCAGCTCGGGCACCAGCAGGTGCGGCAGCACGCTGGTGAACCAGGAGCCGGGCCCGAGGAGCAGGACGTCGGCGGCGCGGACGGCGTCGAGCGCCTCTGGACAGGCCAGCGGCCACTCCGGACGCAGCCACACCCGACGCACCCGTCCCGGCGTGGACGCGACGGCCGCCTGGCCACGAATCCGGTGTGGCTCCCCGGGCTCGGCCCCTAGCCCGGTGACGTCGGCCTCGATGTCGAGCGGCTCACAGCTCATCGGCAGCACGCGCCCGCGCAGGCCGAGCAGGGCACCCACCTCGTCGAGCGCGGCCACCGGGTCACCGAGGAGCTCCATCAGCCCGGCGAGCAGCAGGTTGCCCACCGCGTGCCCGGCCAGGACGCCGGTGCCGCCGAACCGGTGCTGCACGAGCGCCTGCCACCGGCGTCCGGTGACGCCGTCATCGGCGGCGAGCGCGGCCATCGCCATCCGCAAGTCCCCGGGCGGGAGCAGGCCGAGCTCGCGGCGCAATCGTCCAGATGATCCGCCGTCGTCGGCGACGGTGACCACGGCCGTGACCCGGTCGGTGAGCAGGTGCCGACTCGCCAGCAGCCGCAGCGCCGAGAGCGTGGCGTGCAGCCCGTGACCCCCGCCGAGCGCCACGGCCGCCGCCTGGAGCCTCACTCGCGCCCCAGGTCGCGGTGTGTCACGTTCACGGTGACTCCCTCGGCGCTCGCCAGCCGTGCGGCGATCTCCTCGCTGATCGCGACACTGCGGTGCTTGCCGCCGGTGCAGCCGACCGACACCATCAGGTAGCGCTTGCCCTCGCGGCGATAGCCGGCCCCGACGAGCCGCAGCAGCTCCAGATAGCGAGTGATGAACTCCTCGGCCCCGTCCTGGCTCAGCACGTAGTCGCGGACGGGCGCGTCGCGGCCGGTGTGCTCGCGCAGCTCCGGGATCCAGAACGGGTTGGGCAGGAACCGCACGTCCACCACGAGGTCGGAGTCCATCGGCAGGCCGTACTTGTAGCCGAATGACACCAGCGTGACGCGCGTGACCTGCTCGGACTCCGCGCCGAACGCGCGTTCCAGGGTGGCTCGCAGCTGCGGCACCGACACCCCAGAGGTGTCGACGACCAGGTCGGCGCTCTCCCGCAGCGGGAACAGCAGCTCGCGCTCGGCGGCGATGCCGTCGACGAGCCTGCCGTCACCCTGCAACGGATGGCTGCGCCGCACCTGCTCGAAGCGCCGTACCAGCACCGCGTCGGACGCCTCCAGGAACAGCAGCCGCGGCTTGTAGCCGCGCGTGTCGAGGTCCTTGATGACCGCGCCGAGGTCGGCGGAGAATGCGCGGCTGCGCACGTCCATCACCACGGCGATGCGGGTGATCTCGCCCCGGGCGCGGGCACCGAGGTCGACCATGGTGGCGATCAGCTCGGGCGGCAGGTTGTCCACGACGAACCAGCCGAGGTCCTCCAGGACCTTCGCCGCCGTGCTGCGCCCGGCCCCGGACAGGCCACTGACCAGCGCGACCTCAATGCCGACCGGCTCGTCACCAGTGGTGATCGGCAATGCGTTCATCTCACGACGCCGGCATCTCGTCGCCCGCCGCGCCGTGCAGCGCCGACAGCACCGCCGCGGCCGTGCGAGGCCCGAAACCGGGCAGGGCCGCGATCTCCTCGACGTCGGCGGCCTTCAGCTTCCGCACCGAGCCGAAGTGCTTGAGCAGGGCCGTCCGGCGGGCCGGACCCAGACCCGGCACAGCATCCAGCTCGGAGCTGGTCATACCGTGCGAACGACGCTGCCGGTGGTAGGTGATGGCGAACCGGTGCGCCTCGTCGCGGACCCGCTGCAGGAGATAGAGGCCCTCGCTGGTGCGCGACAGGATGACGGGATCGGGCTCGGCGGGCAGCCACACCTCCTCGAGCCGCTTGGCCAGCCCGCACACCGCGACATCGGTGACCCCGAGGTCGGCGAGCACGTCGGCGGCCGCCTCCACCTGCGGTGCGCCGCCGTCGACGACCAGCAGGTTGGGCGGGTAGGCGAACTTGCGCGGCCGTCCGGTCTCGGGATCGATGCCGGGACGTTCGCCCCGCTGGCCCTCCGCGTTACCCGGCTCGTCACCCTCGTTGCCGGTCTCGGCCAGGTAGCGGCGGAACCGGCGCCGGACGACCTCGGCGATGGCCGCCACGTCCCCGCCCTCGGCGCCACCCCGGATCTCGAAGCGCCGGTAGTCGGACTTGCGCGCGAGCCCGTCCTCGAACACCACCAGCGACGCGACGACGTTGCTGCCCTGCACATGGCTGACGTCGACGCACTCGATGCGCAGCGGCGCGCTGTCGAGCCCGAGCGCGTCCTGGATCTCGGCCAGCGCGGCCGAGCGGGCCGTGAGGTCACCCGCCCGGCGCAGCTTGTGCTGGGTGAACGCCTCGGCGGCGTTGCGCGCGACGGTGTCGGCCAGCGCGCGCTTGTCGCCGCGCTGCGGCACCCGGACGTGCACGCGCGAGCCCCGCAGCCCCGACAGCCAGTCCACGAGCAGGTCGGCCTCGGCGGGCAGCTCCGGCACCAGGATCTCCCGCGGCACCGGCTGGTGGGCGTCGTCGGCGGCGCCCGCGAGGGCCGCCTGCTCGCCGTAGAACTGGGTGAGGAAGCGCTCCACGAGCGCGGCGGTGTCGGCGGGCTCGACCTTGTCCACCACCCAGCCGCGCTGGCCGCGGACCCGCCCCCCGCGCACGTGGAAGACCTGCACCGCGGCCTCCAGCTCGTCGTCGGCGAACGCGACGACGTCGGCGTCGGTGCCGTCGCCGAGCACCACGGCCTGGCGCTCCATCGCGCGGCGCAGCGCCCCGAGGTCGTCGCGCAGCCGGGCGGCCCGCTCGAACTCCAGGTTCTGCGACGCCGTCGCCATCGACCGTTCCAGCTCGCGGACCATGCGGTCGGTGCGGCCGGAGAGGAAGTCGCAGAAGCCCTCCACGATCGACCGGTGCTGGTCGGCGTCGACGGTGCCGACGCACGGCGCGGAGCACTTGTCGATGTAGCCGAGCAGGCACGGCCGCCCGATCTGGCTGTGCCGACGGAACACCCCCGCGCTGCAGGTACGCGCCGGGAACACGCGCAGCAGCAGGTCGAGCGTTTCGCGGATCGCCCAGGCGTGGGCGTAAGGGCCGAAGTAGCGCACCCCCTTGCGCCGCGGCCCGCGGTAGACGTGCAGCCGCGGGAACTCCTCGTTCGTCGTCACCGCGAGCACCGGGTAGGTCTTGTCGTCGCGGTAGCGGACGTTGAACCGCGGGTCGAACTCCTTGATCCAGTTGTACTCCAGCTGCAGCGCCTCGACCTCGGTGGCGACCACGGTCCATGTCACGTCGGCGGCCGAGGTGACCATCTGCCGGGTGCGCGGGTGCAGGTTCGCGAGGTCGGCGAAGTAGGAGTTGAGCCGCTGCCGCAGGCTCTTGGCCTTGCCGACGTAGATCACTCGACCGTGCGGGTCGGCGAAGCGGTACACCCCGGGGGCCTCCGGGATAGACCCGGAGGCCGGGCGGTACGTGGTGGGATCGGGCATGGTCCGTCCAGAGTAGGACCGTCCCCTGACACCCCGCGCTCGCACCGCCGGTCGCCCAGCCGAGTGCGACAAGAGCCGCTCCGTGAGGAACTGTCGGAGCCGGATGGTAGGAATCTGCCCGTCCCGACACGCACGATTCGAGGGGGGCCGATGGGGTCCGACAAGCTGGACACGGTACGCAAGCTGCTGGCGAAGGCCGACGGTGCCGCCACGGCGGAGGAGGCGGAGACCTACACCGCCAAGGCCGTGGAGCTCATGGCACGGCACGGGATCGACGAGGCGCTGCTCGCCGCCGCAGATCCGGGTCGCGACGAGATCGGCGCACAGCGGGTGGCCATGGACGATCCCTACAGCGCCGGCAAGGCGCGGCTGCTCGCCTGGACGGCCACGGCCCTGCGCTGCCGGGCGGTGATGCACAACATGTGGGGTGGCAAGATCGAGGCCGTCACGGTGTTCGGCTACGCCTCCGACCGGGAGCGCGTCGAGATGCTCTACACCTCGCTGCTGTTGCAGGCCGGGAGCCAGCTGATCCGGCAGCGACCGAGCCACCCCGACGAGTCGGTCGCGGCCTACCGCCGGTCCTGGCTGCACGGGTTCGCCATCGAGGTGAGCCGGCGCCTGAAAGCCGCCGAGTCCGGGGCCGCTCAGGCCGCGGGCGAGACAGCGGCGGACGGGCGGTCGCTCGCTCTCGTCCTCGCCGACCGCTGCGACCGGGTCGACCGCGCCTACGACGAAGCGTTCCCCCATCTGAGCCCGGCCAAGCGGATCACGCTGTCCGGATCCGGCTACGGCGCGGGCACCGCGGCCGGCCAGCGCGCCGACCTCGGCCGGGGCACGGTGGCACCGCCGCGACGACGAGCCCTCGGCACCTGAGCGTGCGGTGCCTGAGCGGCCTCAGACCGGCAGCGCAAGCAGCCGCTCGACCACGGTGTCCAACCCGTCGGCGGCCACGTGCGGGCTGACCACCACGCCGGGCACGGCACCCTCCAGGCGCGTGGCGAGGCCACCCACCAGCCCGGCGCACACCGCACCGTGCACGTCCCAGGAGTGCGCGGCCACCAGCCCGACCCGGTCCACCGGGGTCGCCACCTGCTGGCACGCCCAGTGGTACACCCGCGGGAGCGGCTTGAAGGCGTGGATCTCCTCGCTGGAGAGCACTCCGCGCAGGTAGGTGCGCAGCCCGGCCCGGTCCAGGGCGTCACAGGCCACCGCCGCCGTGCCGTGGGTGAAGGCGTAGGCCGGAACGCGGGCCTGCGCCAGCGCCGCCAGGGCCGGTTCCACGTCCGGGTGTGGCGGCAGCTCGCGGAAGCCGCCCAGCACATAGTCGAGCGCCTCATCCGACAGCGTGTGCCCGGTCGTGGTCCGCAGCGCCGCCCTGGCCACCTCGGCGAAGGGCGGCGCCGCACCCGCGAGCGTGAGGGCCATGCCGTCACGCAGCGTGCGGGTGAAGAACAGCTCCCACTCGTGCTCGGGACGCCCGACCGCCACGAACCGGGAGCCCAGCGGCTCCACCCGCAGCATCGTCTCGAACACGTCGACGAGCACCACACGCGGCCTGCGGCCCGGCGCCCGCCCGCGGTCCGGCTGATCACCGGAGTCCGGCGCGGCCATGGTGCTATCCCCTCACTTCAGGCACCGATCGGGTCAATCGGCAGCAGCGTACGCATCAAGATCGTTGTTCAACGCTACGCAGGAGAGTGGGCCGACTGCGGTGTGTAGCGTCGAACGGCGTTCAGGACGCGCCGAACGTGCAGCCCGCGCAGCGGCGCGAGCGCGTAGCCGGGGTAGCTCGCGAGCCAGGTCGCGCTGCCCAGGCTCACGGCGTCGGCGCCGGCCCAGAAGTACTCGCGGCAGTCGCTCACGGTCCGGATCCCGCCGGTCGCGATGATCGGCAACGTCACGCCGGCCTCGCGCAGCTCGGAGACCACCCGCAGCCCGATCGGCTTGATCGCCCGCCCGGAGAGCCCGCCGTACCGGTTGGCCAGCCACGGCGTCCCGGTGCGGGGATCCAGCCGCAGCGCCTTCACCGTGTTGATCGCGGTCAGCGCCGACACCCCCGCCGTCGCCGCCTGCCGCGCGTTGCGCACATAGTCGTAGTCGGGCGAGAGCTTGAGGATCACCGGGTGGTTGCTGCGGGGCACGGCCTCGTTGAGCACGTCGGCCAGGATCGCCGAGAAGTCGAAGTTGACGTTGTGACAGGACACGTTGAGCTCGACGGCGGCGATGTCCCCCGCCGGCACCGCGGCGTTGACCCGATCCACCAGCGTCACGAACTCCGCGGCGGAGAACCCGCCAAGGGAGATGATCACCCGCTGGTCCCGGGTGCGCGGGTAGTAGTCGCGCAGGTAGGTGTCGATGCCGACGTTGCACCAGCCGAACGCGTTGAGCCAGCCGCCGTCGGTACGACGCAACACCGTCCCGTAGCGCCGCAGCAGCCCCGGCAGCTCGCGGAGCGCATAGTCCTCGCGCGTACTGAAATGCCCCTCGCGGGGCGCCACCGTCAGCGTGCGGGTGGTCACCGCGCCGAACTCGGCCAGCGGCACGAACATCGAGACCGGGCTCATCCCGTAGGGCACCAGCGCCGAGTCGGACACCCCGTAACCCAACAGGCTCGACGAGGTCACCAGCCGGTTACGGAGCACGATGTCACCGAGCCGGACACTCTCCCCGGTCCGGCTCCGACGTACCTGATCACGGACGCGCAGCACCCCCCGATGCTACGACCGGCCCGACCCCGCCGACCGTGACCTGGCCGACAAGACCCCCATCGCACCGCCGCAGACCTCAAGGCCTGGATGATCACCCTAACTGGCTCGTCGGAGACGTGATCTGCATAGGGACTCGACGTGTGCCGTAGGCTGTAGCCGTGACAGAGCGAGTCGAGCTCGAGGTCGACCAGGGTACCGCCGCCTATCTGCGAGCGTGCGCCCGCCAGCGTGGTGGGTCCATGGCAGCCGCAGCGGCCCGCCAGCTCCGCGAGCTGGCCCTAGCCGACTCAGCGGCGCAGCACGCCGCCTGGGCAGTGGGTGAGCCGTCGTTCTTTGCCGACGCCGAGGCCGAGCGCGAAGCCGCCCTCAACGCCTGACACGATCTCGCGATGCATCGCGGCGAGATCTGGGCATATCGACCGGCGCTACCCCGTCCTGGGCAATCGCTGCTGCGGTTGACAAGGCCGTCGGCCCAATCGCCCTCGGCTGCGACGAGCCCGGGATAGACGACGTCGGGGAGGGACCTGACGCACCATCCGTTGACTCGGGCGGCAGTTGTGGAAGGAACGCGCCCGAGCAGGGCCCGCAGAACGTCAGGAAACTGGAGACTGCCGTAGACGAACAGCGGTGCCGTCTGGTCTGCCGATCGCTGGTCCAGTCGGTCAGAGGGTTGCGAGTTCGCCTGGTGCGAACAGGGCGCAGTTCGCGGCACGGAGTACCTCCCAACGCGCGCTGGATATGGTCTTCACAGGGGCCACGGGGTCTGCGAAGACTACAATCGGCGCGCGGATCGGCGTTCGGTGGCCGATCCGCCGGGGTCCGGGCGGGCGCGTGTTAGCTGGTGCGCGCTGCGGTGTGCAGGGCGCGCACTCGGGTGATGCCGTCCACGGCGTGTTGGCCGTCGGTGGCCTGGATGGCGAGCACCGGGAGGTACTCGTCGTCGGGGAGGTCCAGCCGGGCCCACGAGGCGCTGTCCGGGAAGGCGACGCGCTCCACCACGGCCCAGGACAGTGTGCGGGTCATCAGGATGTTGCGTACCTCGATGCCGTCGGCATCGGCTCGCACCCTGGGGCGGGCGAGCAGCAGCACACCACCCGCGATGAACAGGCCCATCAGCACGAGCGACACCTGGTCGGCGAGCCGGAAGTACACGCCCGTCTGGCTGCTGCGCAGCACCAGGGCGATCACGGTGAACAGCGCGACGATCACCACGGCACCCACCCAGGCGGCGATCAGCACCTTGCGCGGCCGGATCACCACGACGTCCTTCGCCCCGGCACTCATGACCCGCTCCGCAGGTCGCGCAGCATGAGCGCGGTGTGCAGCGCGGCGCGACAGGCCTCGGCGCCCTTATCCTCGGACGATCCGGGCCCGCCGGAGCGGTCCACGGCCTGGGCGTGGATGTCGCAGGTGAGCACACCGTTGCCCACCGGGGTGCGCTCGTCCAGCGACACCCGGGTGAGCCCGGCGGTCACGGCGTCACAGACGTAGGTGAAATGCGGGGTGCCGCCACGGATCACCACGCCGAGGGCCACCACCGCGTCGTGGCTACGGGCGAGCTCCTGGCACACCACCGGGAGCTCCACGGTGCCCGGCACGCGTACCACCGTCGGCTGCTCCACGCCGGCCTTCACCGCGGTCGCCAGGGCCCGCTCCAACAGTGTGTCCACGATGTCGGCGTGCCAGCTTGCCGCGGCGATCGCGAGCCGCAGCCCGGAGCCGTCCGGAATCTCCGCACCGACCGGGCGTCCCTCGCCGCTCATGTCCCCGCACCGTTCATGTCCCCGCACCGCTCATGTCACAGCCTCGTCCCGCTCCCCCGCGGGCGCACCGAGACCGGGCAGGTCGTGGCCCATGCGGTCGCGCTTGGTCCGCAGGTAACGCAGGTTCTCCGGGCCGATCCGCACCGGGAGCGGCACCCGGCCGGTGATGGTGAGGCCGTAGCCCTCGAGGCCCGCGCGCTTGTCGGGGTTGTTGGTGAGCAGCCGCATGGACCGCACCCCGAGGTCGACGAGGATCTGCGCACCGGTGCCGTAGTCGCGCCCGTCGGCGGGCAGGCCCAGGGCGAGGTTGGCGTCTACGGTGTCGGCGCCGGACTCCTGCAGCTGGTAGGCCTGCAGCTTGTGCATCAGGCCGATGCCCCGGCCCTCGTGCCCGCGGACGTAGAGCACCACACCGCGACCCTCCTCGGCCACGGCGGCGATGGCGGCGTCGAGCTGCGTGCCGCAGTCGCAGCGCAGCGAGCCCAGCACGTCACCGGTGAGGCACTCGGAGTGCACCCGCACCAGCACGTCCTCACCGGTGCCGATGTCGCCGCGCACCATGGCGATGTGCTCGATGCCGTCGAGCAACGAGTCGTAGCCGTAGGCGACAAACTCACCGTACGCGGTGGGAATGCGGGCCTGCGCCACGCGCACCACGTGCTTCTCGAAGCGTCGGCGGTAGGCGATCAGGTCGGCGATGGTGATCAACGCCAGATCGTGGTCGGCGGCGAACACGCGCAGCTCGTCGCCGCGAGCCATGTCGCCCTCGTCCTTCTGGGAGACGATCTCGCAGAGCGCCCCGGCCGGGGACAGCCCGGCGAGCCGGGCGAGGTCCACGGCGGCTTCGGTGTGGCCGGGCCGGCGCAGCACGCCGCCCTCGCGGGCGCGCAGCGGCAGCACGTGACCGGGGCGCACCAGGTCGCCGGGGCCCGCGGCCGGGTCAGCGAGCAGCCGGATGGTGTGTGCCCGGTCCGAGGCCGAGATCCCGGTGCTGATGCCGGCCTTCGCGTCGACGGTCACGGTGAACGCGGTGCGGAAGCTGTCGGCGTTGGTGTGGTGCATCGGGGGCAGATCGAGCCGGTCGCACTCGGCCTCCGTGAGCGCCACGCAGATGTAGCCGGAGGTGTAGCGCACCATGAACGACACCAGCTCCGGTGTCGCCCGCTCGGCCGCGAAGATCAGGTCGCCCTCGTTCTCGCGGTCCTCGTCGTCCATCACCACCACGGGCTTGCCCGCCGCGAAGTCGGCGACCGCCCGCTCGATCGGCGCGAAGCCACCGAGCGCGGGCAGCTCTGGCCCACCGTGTCCGTCCATCCATCCGCTGTTCACGTGGCCTGGGCCTCCCCGCGCGGCGATGTGACGACGCCGGCGCCGCTCCCGCCCCGGTATCCGGCGATGAGCCGCTCCACGTACTTGGCGATGACGTCGACCTCCACATTCACGGTATCCCCCGGCTCCTGGAGACCGAGTGTGGTATTCGTCAAGGTCGTCGGGACCAGTGCCACCGTGAACGTGTCCGCCGCAACGGCCGCGACGGTCAGCGACACACCGTCCACGGTGATCGAGCCCTTCTCCACCACGTACCGGGCGAGGTCGGGGGCCAGGCTGAACCGCAGCTCGTCGCTGCGCTGCCCGGGTGTGCGGGAGATCAGGGTGGCCACCCCGTCCACGTGGCCCTGCACGATGTGCCCCCCGAGCCGTCCACCCACGAGCATCGCGCGCTCCAGGTTCACCCGCGAGCCCGCGGTCACCGACGACAGGCCCGAACGCGCGAGCGTCTCGGGCACGAGCTCGACGGTGACGGTGCCGTCGGTACTGCCGTCCGGGTCGGCGACGGTCAGGCAGACCCCGTTGACCGCGATCGAGTCGCCGTGCCCGGCGTCAGCGGTGACCCTGCGCCCGCGCACGGTGAGCACCACCACCTCGGCGCTCTCCCGCACGTCGAGGACCTCACCGATCTCCTCGACGATCCCGGTGAACATCTACCCGGCCCCTTCCGTCCGAGTCACGTCGACCATTTGCGGTGCGGCGAGGCCTCGAGTACCTGGTCGCGCAGCGACAGCACCGCGCGCGACGGGTCCTCGGCGCCGTACACGGCCGAGCCGGCCACGAAGCAGTCCACCCCGGCCTCGGCGGCGGCCTCGATCGTGTCGGCGTTGATGCCGCCGTCGATCTCCACGAGCAACTTCAGATGTCCGGTGTCCACCAAGCGGCGCGCGGCGCGCACCTTCTCCAGTACCTCAGGGATGAAGCTCTGCCCGCCGAAGCCGGGCTCCACGCTCATCACGAGCAGGGTGTCGTAGTGCCGCAGGGTCTCCAGATGCGGCTCCAGCGGGGTATTGGGCTTGATCGAGAGTCCGGCCAGGGCGCCGGCCGCCCGCAGGTCCCGGGCCAGCGCCACCGGGTCGCGCGCCGCCTCCACGTGCACCGTCACGTTGTACACCCCGGCCTCGGCGTACCCGATCGCCCAGCGCTCCGGATTCTCGATCATCAGGTGGCAGTCCAGCGGCATCTCGGTCACCTTGAGCAGCGACTCCACCACCGGCAGGCCGAGGGTAAGGTTGGGCACGAAGTGGGCATCCATTACGTCGATGTGAAGCCAGTCGGCGCCGTGGCCGGGCTCCCCGGACACGGCGGCCACCTCATCGGCGAGCCGGGCGAAGTTGGCCGACAGGATGCTCGGGGCGATCATCGGATGCACCTTGCGCAGGTTACGCTGGCCCTCTCGCGTCCGCGCCATCTGTTCCGGGTAGCTTTCAACCGCACGCCACCCCGGGGTGCATTCAGCCGCTCACCACGAGGTGGCTCGTCGTGCCCGCCGCCACGTCCTGCTCGGTGAACGCGACGTCGCGGAGCTGCTCGGTGGAGAAGCGGCGAACTCCGGCCGTGAACAAGGGGTCGATCGGGTCGTCGGGCTGGCCGTAGGTGAGCAGCGCTCGGGCCTGCGGCGGTCCGTCGGGTCCGTAGGCCACGGCCAGGACGAAGCTCGCACCGAAGGTGACCGGATACCCCGGCGCTCCACTCATGGCCGCGGGTGCCCGGGAGGGTGACAGGTAGCACTCGCAGAAGTCGACGATGTTGACCGCGCCCTCGACGCCGGTGCCGCCGGGCAGCCCGATCCAGCCCGTGTCGGCGACGCCGACGCGGCCGTCGTACTGCCACTGCCCCAGCGGCGCGTCGACCGGGATGCCGCGCGCGGCGAGCCCGTCCACGGCGGTGGCGATGGCAGCGACCCACGGCGCGGGATCGGCGGCGGGTACCCGGGGGGTGTGCGCGGGATCGGTCGGGTCGAACGCGTCGGCGAACAGCGGCCCCGCCTCGAGCCGAGCCTCCACCGGGAACGCTCCCATGATCTCCCGCCACAGGATCGCGCCACGGGAGTCGGTGTCGTAGTCACCATCCCACCCGGCCAGCGCATCGCAGGCCGGAGCGAGATCGACGGCACGGCCGTCAGGCACCGGCACCGGGTCGGTGGCCGTGCGGCACGCCGCGACCATGGGCTCGCGCAACAGCTCGGCGGTGATCGCCCGGTTGGACCAGAACGCGGCGGTCAGGTCGTCGAGCTGCCAGCGCCCGTCCGGTCCGGTGCCCGGCCGTTCCAGCAGCGCCACGTTCGTGCGGGTACGGGGCGGCTGGGGGGTGCTCTCGGCGCCGTGCAACGGAGAGAACCCGGTGAGCAGCTCCCGCGGGTTGGTGAGCCAGTAACTGTTGTTGGCGTTGAAGACGTAATCGGGACGTTCGAGGGTTGGCATGCTCGCGTAGGGCACCAGACCCGGTGCCGGGGCGCCGGGCACGTCCACCCAGGCGTTGGCCGGGTCGGCCCCGTCGAGCAGGGTGATGCCCTCCTCGTCGAACGCGGCCGCGAGCCCGCCGGCGACGACGGCCTGCTCGTAGAGATCCAGCGCGGCCGGTGACAGGTTCGGGGTGGCGGAGGTGTCGGCGTACCACGCGCGACCGTCGCGGCTGGTGGCGACGGTGTTGACCCACGGGAGGCCGGTGACGTCGCGGTGCACCGCCTGCAGCTCGTCCATCGATCGCGCTTGGTCCATCCCGAGCCACTGCGCGAGCACGCCGGTGGTCTCGGCGTTGGCGTCACGCAGCGTGAACGCCTGCTGTTCGGTCCAGCCCGGCGACAGGTCGAGCATCGGACCGTAGTGGCTGCGGTAGAGGGTCCGGGTCACGGTCGCGAGCGACCCGTCGGGCTGGGCGACCTGCACCTCGACTCGGTTCGGCGTCATCGTGCGGGTGCCGTCGCCGAAGCGGTAGCCGGTGGGATCGGCCGGATCCAAGGTCAACGCGTAGGCGGTGAAACGCTGACCGGCGGAGACGGTGTGTGTCCACGCGACCTGGTCGTTGAAGCCGATCTGCACACCGGGCAACCCGGGGATCGACATCCCGTACACGTCGAGCATGCCGGGGATCGTCAGGTGCACCTCATGGAACCGAGTCGGACCCTCCCACGGGAAGTGCGGGTTGGCCAGCAGCATCCCGCCGCCCACTGTCTTGTCCGCACCGAGGGCCCACCCGTTGCTGGCCCCTGGGCCGTCCCCCGCCGGGGCGACGGAGGTGGTGGAGGGGGCGGCACCGGGATCCGGTGGTACGGCACGGGCGATCTCCGGGAGCAGCCGGCCCGCCGAGGCGAACACCAGGGTGTCGCTCACCCCGGCGTACAGGTCCGTGGTGGTGATCGGCTGCACCCACGACGCGCCCGCACACCAGCCGTCGACACCCTCGGGACCCGCGTCGTGGAGATACGCGTTGACGCCGGCCACGTAACCGTCGACGATCTGGACGACCTGCTGCGGCTGGCCGGCCCACCGGCGGTCCGCGTCGGCATGCAGACCGAGGTGCCGGTAGGCGAGGTCGCTCTCGACGTTCGTGTCGTCCGGGCCGGGGCCGAACCAGCGGGCCAGCTCGCCGCGCACGGTCAGTATCGACTCCAGCATCGTGCAGAACCGGTCCTGCGCGGTGGCGTAACCCTGCCCGAACCCCAGCCCGCTCCAGCCGCCAGCGCTGACGTGCGCGACGCCGTCCTCGGTGCGGCGGATCTCGGCGCGGTATCCGCCCGAGGCCTTCCCGACGGTCGCGCCCGGCGTCGTCCCGGCAACCACCACCGGCGCGAGCGCTCCCACCACGATCGCCAGTACTGCTGCCACCACCGTCGCCGTCCGCACCGCAGCCCCCGCCCACGTCGCCGTGCCACCACGGTAACAACCCGAGGGGAACACGTCGCCCGCAATCGGCCTCCCACGCAGCTACGGCTCCCGTCCCGCCACGTCGCTGATGATGGGGCACGGGGGTGTCGGAGGTGGTGTGGGGATAGTTTAGCCAGGTGGGTGTGCGATCGCAGAGAAATGGTTCTGGGCCGCAACGTCGTGCGCCGACGGTGCCGAGGCTGCCAGCGTCATGGGAGCCAGCCACTAAGGAGAGCCATCAACTGGAGAACGAGGCCCGTTACCGCGGCCTTGCGTTCTGCGACATCGATCTTTTGGGACGTTCGGCAGGCTCGGTCGAGCTCGCGGGGTGCCGGTTCCGTAAAGCGGGCTTGGCCGGAACACATTTGACGAGGGCGAGTTCCACTGACTGTCAGTTCGAGAACAGCGACCTGGCCAATCTGAGAGCGGAACAGTCATCGATGCTGCGTGTACGGTTGTCGATGACGCGGATGACCGGGGTGCACTGGATCGATGGTCTGTTGCGGGACGTCACGGTCTCGGAGTGCCAGGCTGATTTGACGTCATTTCGGTTCACCGATTTTCACAACGTCGTGTTCGAGGGCTGCAACCTGAATCGGGCGGATTTCCAGAAGACCGACGTGAGTCGAGTAAAGTTCGTCAACTGTGATCTGACCGGGGCTCAGTTTTCGCAGGCGAAGATGGCGGGAACACGATTCGTCAACTGTGTGCTGGCGGGTGTCGGTGGGGTGACCAGCTTCAAGGGCGCAATCGTGGCCAGCGGTGATCTTGTAGCGTTGTCTTACATGCTGGCGACGGCGTTGGGATCCTGGTCGAGGGCGAGGGCCGCGACGAAGATTGACCGGACGACTGTACCGAGGTCCTGATCACGGGCCGTTTATCACGCCTTGGCCTCAAGAGGCTGACACCAAGCGTCATAGAGATTCTACGCGATAGTCAACGCTATGATCTAGGCACTAAGCGGACAACCATGAGGCTTATTCACGGGCGAGAAGTAGATCATGCTCCACCACGTCTGAGCTGCGGTGATGCTGAACCGTACGCGCGTCCTGAATAAGCCTCCATGCTTTCCTCGTTGTACGTGTCGTTGCCATACTTAATTCGGAACAGGTTCAGCATTTCTCCTTCACTACCCAGGAGTACCGACCTGCACGAGGCGAACCTCCCGCCGTCCTGGAGAGGTGCTTCATCAAGTAACACCGTGCTGTTTCCGGTCCCTTGATCGAAGATCTGCTGGAGCATGGATGGATTCGAGACATAGTAGGAGCCTTCGAGTCTGATAAAATTTACGTCGTACGATTGGTCTACTTCACCGCCGTTAACAGTAAGACGGAGACGCATATACTGCTGAAGGTTTCTGGTACTAAAATTACTCCACAGCTCCTCGAACTTCCGCTGAACAAAATCAGCCCAAGGCGTTTCAATAAATGTCTCCAGCTGTGGGGTATCTTCTGAAAGTTTTCCAATTGGGTAAAACGATAAGAATGCCTTAGCGTCCCACTGATAGAGCTGCACGGAAGGTAAACCGGAGTAGATGCGAACTGCCACGCCGTTACGCATTTTCTCCTCCGCTAAGACGTTAGTCAGGTAGCTGTGAAGATAATACAAATTCTCCATAATTGCCTTACGCACATTCACTCCCTGAAGTTCATCGGTTCGCTGTTCGGCAGCCCTGCTGTCCGGATCTAGTAATAAAATTTCGATCTTTGCTCCGTTTTTTAGAGCCTCCGTCATCGCCCGAAAAAATATTGATGATGTGCCTTTGTTTAACAACGGAGTCCAAGTCTCTAGAATACGAACCCTCTTCCGACTGTCTGCCACTCGCGCGATATACCGGTCCTGATCAAGCTTGGAATGTTCCTGGGTGCTCGCTGTCCGAACCTGCTCGAAGAGCGGGTTCAGCACAAATAATGTCATAATCACGCCTACGAACCCTGCCCCGAGGTTCACAAAGAGATTCTGAACAAAGGCGCTACCCGATAAATGGGCCATAATCAATAGCAGGACGGACGTGCCACCAAGGACCAGAAGAATAACAAGATACCGCTTCCGCCGTTGCAACCATCGCAGAGCGATCTTGAACCAATCCATCAAAGTTCCTATCGGGAGCCAGCCAAATTACAGCTTTTCCGCACGACGCTCGCCGTCATGAAACCGACCTTACCTCAACGGGGCTCAACCTCCGTGTGATCCAACAGCGGCAACCGATCACCTTCACAATACCTCGATATCAGACGATGAGTGCACCATCGGCACAACCTCCGCCAGCCACCCGCACCACGAGCCCCACGCGACCTCTCGGACGCCGGAAAATCTTGAAACGACTGTGCCCGGAAGGTCAAGCCCCAGCTTAGATATCACCCCGACGCAGCAGCGCGAGGAACATCGCGTCGGTCCCGTGCCGGTGCGGCCACAGCTGGGCGGTGGGGCCGTCGCCGAGGTCGGGCACACCGGGCAGGTACTCGCGGACGTCGAGCCGCTCCGCGCCGGGATGTCGTCGCTCCACGCCGGCGAGCACACCGGCGGTCTCCGACAGGTGCGGGGAGCACGTCGCGTAGGCCACTACGCCACCGGGACGGACGTGCCGGAGCGCGGCCATCACCAGCTCCCGCTGCAGCTTCGCCAGTGCGGCCACGTCCTCGGGACGCCGCCGCCAGCGGGACTCGGGACGCCGACGCAACGCGCCGAGCCCCGTGCACGGCGCGTCCACCAGCACGCGGTCGTAGGCCCCGTCGGGCAGCGGCGCCACGCGACCGTCGGCGGCGTGCACCGTCACCGGGAGCCCGTCGGTGGCGCGGCGTACCAGCTCGGCGCGGTGCTCGCTCGGCTCCACGGCGTCCAGCGTGCCGCCGTCCAGACCGGCCAGACCGCCAAGCAGCACCGCCTTGCCGCCGGGGCCGGCGCACAGGTCCAGCCACCGCCCGCCGTCGGCACCGAGCAGGCCCGCCCGCGCGCAGGCGAGCGCCACCAGCTGGCTGCCCTCGTCGGCCACGATCGCGAACCCCTCGGAGACGACGTCCAGCTCGCCGATGTCGCCGCTGCCGGGCTCCAGATGCACGCCGTACGGGGAGTACGGCGCCTCCGCGCCGCCCGTCGCCAGGGCCAGCTCCGCCGCGGTGATCTCGCCGGGCCGGGCGAGCAGGTGCACCACCGGGCGGGCGTCGTCGGCCGCGAGCGCGGCGTCCAGCTCGTCGGCGGAGCCCAACGCGTCGGCGAAGGCCTGGGCGATCCAGCGGGGATGGGCGTGCGCGAACGCGGCGTACCCCACCGGGTCCTCGTCGGCGGGTGGCGCCAGCCGCGCCACCCACGCCGGCTCGTCGAGCTCGCCGACCTTGCGCAGGATCGCGTTGACGAACCCGGCGGCGCGGCTGCCCGACTCGGCGCGCACCAGCTCCACCGTGGTGTCGACGGCGGCGTGCGCGGGGATCCGGGTGCGCAGCAGCTGGTAGGCCCCCAGGCGCAGCGCGTCGAGCAGGGTGACCTCCACCTTGCTGAGCGGCCGGTCGGTACACGCCTCGAGCACCGCGTCGAGCAGGCCGCGGGCCCGCAGGGTGCCGTAGCCGAGCTCGGTGGCCAGGCCCGCGTCCCGGTCGTGCAGCCGGTAACGACGCAGGATCGACGGGAGGGCGAGGTTGGCGTAGGCGTCACGCACCCGCACCGCGGTGAGCAGTTCGAGGGCGGCCTGCCGCGACGGGTCCAGCTCCGGGGGCCGCTGCGGGCCGCTGCGCCCGCGTGGTGGACCCGCACCCCGAGGACCGGCCGGGCGTCCCCGCCGGGAGCCGTCGCGCCGCGGGGTACTCACCGCGACCACCGCCCGCCCGCGCGGCGCTGCCGGATCGTCATGCGAGCAGCTCCCCTGCCTCGATACGGACCCCGCGCGCCCAGGCGGGCGCGGACATCGCCCGCTTGCCCACCGGCCGCACCTCGCCGAGCGCCTGCGACGAGCCCGCGGTGCCGACGAGCACCCGATGCTTCTCCACGTGCAGCTCGCCCGGATTCAGGTGCGGCGCCTCCGTAGCCGCGGTGACCGGGCCCAGCCCCAACCGCTCCCCCCGGAAGGTGGTCCACGCCCCCGGCGCGGGCGTGACCGAGCGGATCAGCCGGTCCACCGCCCACGGCGGCGCCGTCCAGTCGACCCGGGCGTCGGCCGCAGTCACCTTCGGCGCGTGCGACACGCCGTCGGCAGGCTGGCGCTGGGCCCGCAGCGTGCCGTCGGCGAGCCCGTCCATCGTTGCCAGCAGCAACCCCGCCCCGGACACGGCCAGCCTGCCGAGCAGCTCACCCGCGGTGTCGTCCGGGCCGATGATCTCGGTCACCAGGCCGAACGTCGGACCGGTGTCGAGGCCCTCCTCCAGCAGGAACGTGGTGGCGCCGGTGATCGGGTCGCCGTACCGCAGCGCGGCCTGCACCGGCGCCGCGCCGCGCCAGGCCGGCAGGAGCGAGAAGTGCAGGTTGACCCATCCCTGCGGCGGGATGTCCAGCGCCGCGCGCGGCACCAGCGCACCGTAGGCCACCACCGGACAGCAGTCCGGGGCGATCTCGGCGAGCTGCGCCAGGAACGCGGGGTCCGAGGGCCGCGCCGGGCTGAGCACCGGGACGCCGGCGTCGTCGGCCAGCGTCCCGACCGGGGACCGGGTGAGCTTGCGGCCGCGGCCGGCAGCCGCGTCCGGGCGAGTCACCACGGCGGCCACCTCGTGCCGCGTCGACTCCAGGAACGCCAGCAACGACGGCACCGCCGGCTCGGGAGTGCCAGCGAAGACCAGCTTCACGCCCCGCTACCTGGCCTTCCCGAACAGCGGATGCGGGCTGGTCTTGACCACCGGGGCCGGGCTGCCGAACCACTCCGCGGCGCGGATCTCCGCCATGGCCTGCTTGCGGGTCTCGGGGTCGAGACGATCGATGAACAGCACACCGTCGAGGTGATCGGTCTCGTGCTGGATGCAGCGCGCCAGCTTCTCGGTGCCCTCCACGACGATCGGCTCGCCGTGCTGGTTCCAGCCGTGAGCGATCACGTGCAGGTGTCGCCGGCAGTCCCAACTCAGCCCGGGGATCGACAGGCACCCCTCGGGTCCGAGCTGCTCCTCGACACCGACCACGTCGAAGGTGGGGTTGACGAGATGCCCGGTGAACTCGTCACAGTCGTAGGTGAACACGCGCAGGCCGACGCCGAGCTGGGGCGCGGCCAGGCCGGCCCCGTCCTCCTCGTGCATGGTGTCGGTGAGATCGGCGACCAGCTTGCGCAGCTCCGCGTCGAAGGTCGTCACCTCGACGGCGGGCGTGCGCAGCACTGGGTCACCGAAGAGCCGGACGGGCTGGACGGACACGGATCTCCTCTACGGAACGACAGCGACCGCCGACGCGGAGACCGCGCCAGCGGCCCTCAATTCTGCCACGACGCGTGTCTCAACCGATCTCGACGGGGTCGAGCCGGACCCGCACCGGGTCGGGCATCTTGCGTGCGGTGCGCGCGGCCTGGGCGGCGTGCAGTGTCGCGGCCAGTGTCCGGCCCTCGGTGCGCGGTACCCGCAGCAGCGCCCGCTCCCGGGCCTCCGGTGGATGGTCGGCTCCGGGTTCGGCGGCCGACGGGTCCAGCTCGACGGGCCCCAGCACCTCGATGGCGGCCGGCAGCTCCGTGAGCACCTGGGCGACGGCCGTGGCCGTGCCGTCGACGGCGGCCATCCGCACGGCGGGCGGGAAGCCGACCTCGACACGGGCGGCGAGCTCGGCGGCGGCGTGCCCGGCCGGGTCCCAACGCACCAGCGACTGCACCACCGGCAGCGCTGAGTCGGCCATCACAACGACACGCCCGCCGTCGGTATGGGGCACCACGAGGGCTGCGGCGCCGAGCCAGCGACGCAGCGTCTCCTCGGCCACGCGCAGGTCCGGCCGCGACAGCAACGCCCAGCCGTCGAGCAGCAGCGCGGCGCCGTACCCGCCTGCGGCCACCGGTTCGGCGCCCGGGGTGGCGACGACAAGCTCGGGTCGGGCCGCCACCGCGGTCAGTACCGGCGCCCCACCGCCGGAGGACCGGACCGTGGTGCCGGGAAACGCGCGCCCGAGCTCCTCCGCGGTACGCCCGGCTCCGACGACCCCGGCCCGCAGCCGCCGCGACCCGCAGGCCGAGCAGACGAAGGCGCTCTCGGCGCGCCCGCACCAGCGACAGTGCGGCAGCCCGGCCGCGCCGGCCTCGGCGTCCGGCGGGTGGCCGCGACCGGACAGGCCCAGCGGGCCGACGCAGCGCCGGCAGCGTGCGGTCTCCCGGCAGGTACCGCAGGCGAGCCAGGGCAGGTAGCCGGCGCGCGGTACCTGCACCAGCACCGGGCGTCCGGCGGCGAGCGCGGCGCGGGCAGCCTCGAACGCGACGGCGGGCAGCCGGGCGGCGCGGGAGTCGGGATCGCGGGCGAGTTGCCCGTCGGTCTCGCCGAGCGCGGTGACCCGGGGCATCGCCGCCCGCACCGCGGCCCGGTCGGCGATCACCTCACCGGCCCACCCGGACTCGACGAGCAGGTGTGCCTCGGCGGTGCGGGCGTAGCCGGCGACCAACAGGGCCGCGCCCGCACCGTGGGCCCGCAGGACGAGGACGTCGCGGGTGTGCGGGTACGGCGCCCGGGGCTCCGCGTGCAGGTCGTCACCGTCGTCCCACACGACGAGCAGCCCGAGCCGCTCGACGGGAGCGAACGCCGCCGAACGGGTGCCCACGACGACCGTGACGTGGCCGCGGCGTACCGCCAGCCAGCTCCGGTAACGCTGCGCCGGGCCGAGCTCGGCGGTGAGCGCGACCACCGCCGCGGCGCCGAGCCGGGCCACGCATGCAGCATGCAGGGCGGCGACGTCGCGCTGGTCGGGCACCACCAGCAGGGCGCCCCGCCCGGCGGCGGTGGTGGCCGCCGCGGCCTCGGCGAGGCGATCGGCCCACGACTCCCCCGGCAGCGCCTGCCACACCGCGTGTGCGGCCCGGCCCCCGGCGAGCGCGTCGAGCAGGGCAGCACCGCGGGGGTAGCGCAACCAGCCGGTGGACTCAAGTCCCGCGGTCGCCGGCCCCGCCGGCTCGGGCGGCGCCTCGGCCTCCACCCGGGCATGGCGGGGCGGTACGGCGAGGCGCAGCACGTCGGCCAGCACTCCCGCGTAGCGGTCGGCCACCGCACGGCACAGCGTGGCGATCTCCCCGGTGAGTACCGGCTCGGGTGAGACCACTTTGTCGAGCCAGGCGAGCGTGCCGGTGTGCGTGGACTCGGCCACCCGCTCCAGCAGGAAGCCGTCGACCAGCCGCCCGGCGAAGCGCACCCGTATCCGCACCCCGGGCACGGCGGCGGCGTCGAGGTGCTCGGGTACGCGGTAGTCGAAGGGACGGTCCAGGTGAGCGAGCGCGACGTCGACCGCGACGCGCGCGACGGGCAGCTCAGCGGCGGGGCGCCACTCGCCGCGGTTGCGGGCCGGTCGCGCCACAGATCCTCCTCGCTGCCGCAGACTGCTCGGTCTATCAGTCATGCGGACATGGTGACGGCGACCCCTGACACATCATGAGGTGCGCTCCGCTGACGCCGAGCCCGATCCAGAAGCGCCCTGACCGTCCAGCCACGATCGGCCGAGAGGACTCGTCGAGCGTCACGTACGAGAAGATGTTGACGCTGCGTCACATCGTGCACGACATGCCATCGATCCGTCAGCCTTTCGGGTGATGTCGCGCGTGATAGCGAATCGGTAACGGGCACGCTCGTTGGGCCCTCTGACGACCCGACTTCTCAGGAGGACCGCTAAAGATGAAGACCCTCGCCACGCTCCTGCCCCGACCCGGCCGCACGGCCGCTGTGGTTGGTGCGGTGGTCGCAGCCAGCGCGACCACACTGATGGTGTTCGTCGCAGGCACGGCCACGGCAGCTGAGGCCGGTCAGTGCACCGACAACGTGAACGTCCGTGCGCAGCCGGACGCGGACGCCGAGATCGTCGGCGTATGCGAGCGTGGCATGGAGGTGGTGACCGGCGAGACCTCCAACGGCTTCGTCGAGCTCTCCGACCTCGGCGGATGGGCGGCACAGGAGTTTGTGTCGATCAACGGAGCACCTCCGGCCGCTCCGGCGACCCAGGAGCCCTCGGACACGCCGAGCAACTTCACGCCCGCTTCGCCCGGCGGTTCGTCCGACACGACCGGAACCCCCGACGAGAGCACGCCGGCGACGCCGGACGACTCGACCACCCCGAGCAGCGACGGTGCGGCCCCGACGACAGATGGTGCGCTCCCCGCCCCCGCCGCTCCGGCAGTTCCGGGTGCCCCCGCCGCTCCGGCAGTTCCGGGTGCCCCCGCCGCTCCGGCAGTTCCGGGTGCCCCCGCCGCTCCGGCAGTTCCGGGTGCCCCTGCCCTTCCGGAGGCACCGGCAGCGCCGGAGCTTCCCCTCGTGGGCGACCTCACTAGCGGGCTGCCGCTGTAGCTGGATCGATCGCTGGCTTCCCGCGGGGTGGGCTGCTCCGGGTTACCCCGGACCCGTTGACAGCGCCCACCCCGCGGGGCTCGCTTTTTGCGCTGTAAGCGCGGTCATTTGGCGACACTCAGGCACCAGTTCGTACCGACTCGCGGGTTATAGGCGGGTGGTGACGGCGTCCCAGAGATGGGAGGCCAGGAGCGGCTTGGAGCCTGGCGGGAGGATGGTCTCGCTGCCATCGGCGGCGAGTAGCCAGCCGGCGTTGTCGGGCACCTCGAAGGCCTTGCCCTCCCCCACCACGTTGACGACGAGCAGGTCGCATCCCTTGCGCGCCAGCTTCGCCCGGCCGTGGTGCAGGGCGTCACCGCTGCTGTCCCCGGTCTCGGCGGCGAAACCGACCACGATCTGACCGGGCTCGCGGGCGCCAACGAGCTCCACGAGGATGTCCGGGTTCGTCGTCAGCATCAGCGGGTCGGGATCGTCCGATCCTTTTTTGATCTTGTACTCGGCGAGGGCGGCGGGCCGGAAGTCGGCCACCGCAGCGGCCATCACCACGGCGTCGGCCCCCTTCGCGGTCGCCCGCATCGCGTCGCGCAGCTGCGCAGCCGATCCCACGCGCACCACCTCGACCGCGGCCGGGTCGCCCAGCTCGGCGGTGTGCGCGGCGACGAGCGTGACGCTCGCCCCGCGCTGCGCCGCGACCCGCGCCAGCGCGTAGCCCTGCCGGCCCGAGGACCGGTTGCCGAGGAACCGCACCGGGTCCAGCGCCTCCCGGGTGCCGCCGGCGGAGACCACGACCCGACGCCCGGCCAGGTCCCGCGGCAACGCGTCGGGCCGCTCCAGCAGCAGCCGGGCGAACTCGGCGATCTCGACAGGCTCGGGCAGCCGTCCGAGGCCGGTGTCGGTCCCGGTCAGACGCCCGGACGCGGGTTCCATGACGACCACGCCGCGCGAGCGCAGCAGCGTCACGTTGGCGCGGGTAGCCGGGTGCTCCCACATCTCGGTGTGCATGGCGGGCGCGAACAGCACCGGGCAGCGGGCGGTGAGCAGCGACGCGGTGAGCAGGTCGTCGGCCCGGCCCTGGGCGGCGCGGGCGAGGAGGTCGGCGGTGGCCGGCGCGACGACGACGAGTTCGGCCTGGCGGCCGAGCATCACGTGCGGCACCGACGGGACGTCGGCGAAGACCCCGGTGTGCACCGGCTGGCCCGACAGCGCCTCGAAGGTGGCGGCACCGACGAACTCCAGCGCCGACGCGGTGGGCAGCACCCGCACGTCGTTCCCGGTCTCGGTGAGCCGCCGCAGCAGCTCGGCGCTCTTGTAGGCGGCGATCCCGCCCGCCACTCCGAGGAGCACCCGGGGCGGCCTGGACACGGTTACTGCTCGCCCGCTACTCGCCCTCGACGTGCTCGAGCAGGCCGCCCTGGATCTCGCGCATGGCGATGGACAGCGGCTTCTCGCGCGGACCCGGCTCGACGAGCGGGCCGACGTACTCCAGCAGGCCCTCACCGAGCTGGGAGTAGTAGTCGTTGATCTGCCGGGCACGCTTGGCGGCGTAGATCACCAGCGCGTACTTGGAGCTCACCTGGCCCAGCAGGTCGTCGATCGGCGGGTTGGTGATGCCCTCGGGCGTGGACCCGGCGACTGCGCCGGTCAGCGGCATGCTCACTCAGTGACTCCTGTAAGGGGGGCGTGGCCGGAAGGTCCAGCGCAGCCAACCAGTAACTCTACCAACCGGGACGCGACGACCTGCACGTCGTCGTTGACGACCGCCACGTCGAACTCGTACCGCGCCGCCATCTCCTCGCGCGCGGTCTCCAGCCGGCGTTCGTACTGAGCCTGGGACTCGGTGCCCCGCCCGTGCAGCCGCCGGGTCAGCTCGGCGAACGACGGCGGCTCCAGGAACACCGTGACCGCGTCCGGCCGTGCCGCCTTGATCGACCGGGCACCCGCCAGGTCGACCTCGACGAGCACCGGGCGGCCCGCCGCCAGGGCCCGCTCCACCGGTTCCCGCGGGGTGCCGGAGCGCTGCAACCCACCGTGAACCACGGCCCACTCCAGCAGCTCGCCGCGCTCGACCAGCCGGTCGAACCCGGCCGGGCCGACGAAGCGGTAGTGGACTCCGTCGACCTCGTTCGGACGAGGGTCCCGCGTCGTGGCGGAGACGCTGAAGTACAGCTCGGGCAGTTGCCGGCGCAGCTCGGTGACGACGCTGCTCTTCCCGACACCGGAGGGACCGGCCAGGACGATCAGCCGGCCTCTCCGGACGTCGTGCGACACCGCCTACGCTCCCGACAGCTCGGCAGGTCAGGACCCGAAGTCGGCCAGCAACGCCTTGCGCTGCCGGTCGCCGAGCCCGCGCAACCGCCGCGAGGGGGCGATCTCAAGCCGCTCCATGATCTGCGCGGCGCGGACCTTGCCCACGCCGGGCATCGCCTCGAGCAGCGCCGAGACCTTCATCTTGCCGAGGATCTCATCGGTGTCAGACTGCGTGAGAACCTCGCTGAGGGTGGTCCCGCCGCGCTTGAGCCGCTCCTTCAGCTCGGCCCGGGCACGGCGCGCCGCTGCCGCCTTCTCCAACGCGGCAGCGCGCTGTTCCTCGGTCAGCTGGGGAAGGGCCACGGTCTCCTCCGTCTTTCGTCGTGCGACCTGGAACCAGGGCGCATCCTCACCACAGTGCGGGCTTACCCGCGGGTCCCATCGAACGTACACGGCCGATCCGGAACCGAAACGCGGGTGTCACCTGTGCATTCTCCGTACGGATCATCCCTCTGGTGCCGTATCACGCGACGATGCTCCGGCACGGATGCGAACCGCCCGTTGGGCGCACGGACAGGACCGTCCCGCCGGACCGCGGTGGCCGACCCACCACCGGTCGGTCGCCCACCGCACAATCGTGCACCGCTCGTCGCAGGTCCAGCACGTTACGGCGTGGGTTCGCACGCGCCACCACCTCCGCAACGAGCGCCGGCGCGTTACCCGGGCTCGCATCCCGATCGCGGAACGGTCAGGCGTGGCCGTTCGGCGCGGTGGCCCGGCTGAATCGGGCGCCCCATTCGCGGAGATGGTCGGCCAGCTCGGGTGGGGAGAGCACCTCGAAGTCCGCACCGACCGCGCCGAGGGCCATGGCCGGCCAGTCCAGCGAGTCCGTGGTCATCCGCAGCAGGCACCGTCGGTCGTCGACCTCCTCGACGGCCACCCGCTGGCCGATCTTGTCACGGACGGCCGCGGCGGGGGCGTTGACCAGCGCCTCGACGGTGTACGACGCCGGAATGTTGTCGATCCCGGCCCGGACGAACGCCGCGGCATCGGTGGCGGGCAGCTCGCGCGGGCGGAACCGCGCCGTGGTGGGGCGCGGTTCGCCGAGGCGGTCGAGCCGGAAGCTGCGCCAGTCGTGGCGGGTGAGGTCGTAGGCGACCAGGTACCAGCGGCGTCCGAGCGAGACCAGCCGGTGTGGCTCGACGTGGCGGGTGGTCTGCTCGCCCCCGCGGGCGGTGTAGGTGAACCGCAGGCGCTCGGTGTCCCGACAGGCCTGCGCGACGGTGGTGAGGACCTCGGGAGCGACGGTCGGTCCGGTACCGCCCCACACCGCGGGCACGGTCATCGCGCGCAGCGCGTCCACCCGGCGCCGCAACCGCGGCGGCATCACCTGCACGACCTTGGTGAGCGCCCGGACCGAGGACTCCTCGAGGCCCGCGACCCCGCCGTGGGCGGCCGCCGCCAGCCCGACAGCGAGGGCGACGGCCTCCTCGTCGTCGACGACCAGCGGCGGTAGCGCGGCGCCCGCAGCGAGCTGGTAGCCGCCGTCGACACCGCGGTGCGCCTGCACCGGATAGCCCAGCTCGCGCAGCCGGTCGACGTCGCGACGCATCGTGCGCACGGAGACCTCGAGTCGGGTCGCCAGCTCGGCCCCCGGCCAGTAGCGATGGGTCTGCAGCAGCGACAGCAGCCGCAGCATCCGTGAGCTGGTGTTCGCCATGCTGTCCAGTCTTCCGCATAATCAGGTCGAAAAGTGACCGCTGTGCGCCGTAGCGTTCCTGTCATGACAGCAGCACCGCGGGGACCGATGATCCGCACCCACGCGCTCACCAAGGACTTCGTGGTGAGCCGCACCCAGACCGTGCACGCGGTTCGAGGTATCAGCCTGGCGATCGAACCCGGCGAGCTGGTCGCCGTGCTCGGCCCCAACGGCGCCGGCAAGACGACCACCATGCGCATGCTCACCACGCTCACCACGCCGACCTCGGGCACCGCGACGGTCAGCGGCCACGACGTGGTCGCCGAACCCGGGCAGGTCCGCCGGCACATCGGCTACGTCGGCCAGGGCAACGGCGCCGGCCACACCCAGCGCGTCCGCGACGAGCTGAACGCCCAGGGCGTCATCTACGGCCTGGACCGCCGCGCGGCCCGGCAGCGCGCCGGCGAGCTGATCGAGACCCTCGACCTCACCGAGCTCGCCGCGCGCAAGGTCTCCGATCTCTCCGGCGGGCAACGGCGCCGGCTCGACGTCGCGATGGGCCTGGTGCACGCACCGTCGCTGCTGTTCCTCGACGAGCCCTCCACCGGCCTCGACCCGCAGAACCGGGCGAACCTGTGGGACCACATCCTGTCGATGCGCGCCGCGCACGACATGACGATCGTGCTCACCACGCACTACATGGACGAGGCCGACTCGATGGCCGAGCGCGTCGTCGTGGTCGACCGCGGCGAGGTCATCGCCGACGACACGGCCGAGGCGCTCAAGGCGAAGCTGGCCGGTGACCGGCTCGTGCTGACGGCCGCGGCGGGCGACGTGGACCGGCTCGCGCGGCTCGCCACCGGCCTGCCCGGTGGCCGAGACGTGGTCGTCGACGGCACCCGCGTGCAGGCCCGGGTCGGTGACGGGCCGGGTGCGCTCCCGGAGCTGCTGCGCGCGGCCGGGGACGCCGGCGTGCACGTCGCGACCGCACAGGTGCACCGGCCCACGCTCGACGACGTGTTCCTCAGCCTCACCGGTCGCAGCCTGCGCGAGGCCGAGAACGACGACCCCCAGGGCTCCCCCACCGACAAGGACGTGACATGAACACCCTCACCACCCCCGCACGGCCGAGCACGGCGACCCCGCCCGGCGCGCGCGGCCTGCTCCGCGACACCGGCATTGTGATGGTGCGCGAGCTGCGCCCGGTGGTGCGCGACCCGTTCACGCTGATCTTCGGCATGGTGCAGCCCCTGGTGTTCCTCGCGCTGTTCGGCCCGCTGCTCGTCGGCTCCCTCGGGGGGCGCGCCGTCGACACCCTCGGGGGCAGCGTATGGCAGTGGTTCGTGCCGGCCATCCTCGTCATGACGGCCCTGTTCGGCACCTCGACCACGGGGGCGAACCTCCTGTTCGAGTTCCAGACCGGTGCGCACGAACGGATGCTCGTCACGCCGCTGTCTCGGCCGTCGCTGCTGATCGGGCGCTCGCTCAAGGAGATGGTGCCACTCGCCGGGCAGGCAGTGATCATCGTCGCGGTGACGATTCCGTTCGGCTTCCAGCTCCACCCCGCGGGCGCGCTGGTCGGGCTGGTGCTGCTGACGGTGGTGGGCGTCGGGCTCGGCTCCCTCAGCTACGCGCTTGCGATCGCCGTGCGCAAGCAGGAGTGGATGTTCTGGGGCGTGCAACAGACCGTGATCTTCCCGCTCATGCTGCTGTCGGGCATGCTGCTGCCGCTGGAGACCGGGCCGGGGTGGATGCAGGTCGCGGCACGGTTCAACCCGCTCGCCTACGTCGTCGCCGCCGAACGCACCCTGTTCGCCGGCCAGCTCGTATCCGCGACCGTGTTCTGGGGATGGGTCGCGGCACTGATGACCGCCGCCGTCGGACTCACGGTCGGGGTCCGGGCCATGCTAAAAAGCGCCGACTGACCAACGAACCCAGCCGACTGCGACGAGGCAACGTGGACATCAAGGCGATCAACCGCACCACGATCGAGCGGTTCCGCACCGGTACCGAGATCGAGGGTATGGACCGTGACCGGCTGCTCCTGCTCACCACCACCGGACGCCGGACCGGACACCGCCATACGACCCCGATGATGTTCCACCGCGACGGGAACAAGCTGCTCGTCATCGCCTCCAACCTGGGAGCACCCCGGCATCCGGACTGGTACCTCAACCTGCTGGCACATCCTCGGGTCACCGTGGAGATCGGCGCCGACATCTACGACGCCACGGCCACCCCGACCGAGGGCGACGACCGGGCGGCGCTGTGGACCATGCTCAAGCAGACCTATCCGTTCTTCGCCGATCACGAGGCCGCGACCGACCGCATCATCCCCGTCATCGCACTGACGAGGATGGTGCCACCGTGATCCGGCGACGGGTTCAACATAGTTTCACGCACCGTGCGCAACATGGGTGAGCGAGCGCGGTCGACGAACTCGCGGGCGTGCGGGGACCGCGGGCAGGAAGACCATGACTGTTTCGACACCGCGGGCGATCCGATGTGGTGAACGCTTACACTGGCCGTCAGAGGTGTTGATCACTTACGGTCAGCGCCAGGTGGATCAGGGTCATCGTGACCTGGACCGTATCGGGACCGGAGGTGGGACAGCACGTGAGTGACATTGTTCGGCAAGCACGGGAGGTGCCGGAGTGGGCGAAACGGGTCCGCGATGAGCGTTTGCATCGCGGTTGGACGCGGCCGGACATGGCTCGGGAGATGCGTCGGGTAGCATCCCGTCTGCGGTTGGGCGAGCTCGACGGAGAGCGGATGGCGGAGTATGTGAAGAGGTGGGAGCACGGTGACGTGGGTGCCCCCGACGCCCGCCATCAGCTGGTGATCGCGGGTGTGTTCGGGTTGTCGGTGAACGAGGTG
>JBBSQN010000045.1:0-34905 GCA_038257875.1 Mycobacteriales bacterium | reverse complement strand
TCCGGTTGGGTCGTGGGGGGGGGGGGGGGGGCCGGGCCGCCGCGGGGGGCCGCCGCGCGCCCCGAGGGCGGGAGGGGGGGGGGGGGGGTGGGGGGGGGGGGGGGCGGGGGGGCGCCCCCCGGCGCCCCCCGGGGGTTGGGGGCGTGCGCCAACCCGGCCCCCCGGCCCTCTTCCCCCGCCCACGGGGCTATAGCGGGATGTTGCCGTGTTTGCGTGGGGGGGCGCTTTCGCGCTTGGTGGCCAGCGCGCGCAGCGCCCGCCCCACATAGCCGCGGGTGTGGGACGGCGGGATGACACCGTCGACGTAGCCGCGGTCGGCCGCGATGTAGGGGTTGCCGAGGGTGTCCTCGTACTCCTGCTGGAGCTGTGCGCGCCGCCGGGCGAGCTCGTCACCGGACAGCCCCGCCAGCTCCGTGCGATAGAGGATGCTCACCGCGCCCGCGGCGCCCGTCACCGCGATCTGCGCCGTCGGCCACGCCACGTTGACATCCGCGCGCAGGTGCTTGGAGCCCATCACGTCGTAGGCGCCCCCGTAAGCCTTGCGGGTGATCACCGTGATCTTCGGGACGGTCGCCTCGGCGTAGGCGTAGAGCAGCTTCGCGCCGCGCCGGATGATGCCGTTCCACTCCTGCTCGGTCCCGGGCAGGAAGCCGGGGACGTCGACGAAGGTGAGCACCGCGACGTTGAACGCGTCGCAGGTGCGCACGAAGCGCGCCGCCTTCTCCGAGGCGTCGATGTCCAGACAGCCGGCCAGCTGCGTCGGCTGGTTCGCGACGACGCCGACCGCGCGTCCCTCGATGCGCCCGTAGCCGACCACGATGTTGGGCGCGAACAGCTCGTGCACCTCGAGGAACTCTCCCCCGTCGAGCACCCGGCCCACCACCTCGCGGATGTCGTAGGGCGTGTTCGGCGAGTCCGGGATGATCGTGTCGAGCTCGAGGTCGGTGTCGGTGAGCCCGTCGGCGATCGAGCCCGTCGTCGGCTCCGGTGCCGGATACGACGGTGGCTCGGAGAGGTTGTTGGACGGCAGGAAGCTCAGCAGCGCCTTGACGTAGCCGATCGCGTCGGCCTCGTCGGCGGCCAGGTAGTGCGCCACCCCGGAGCGGGTGTTGTGAGTCCGGCCGCCGCCGAGGTCCTCGAAAGAGACGTCCTCGCCGGTGACCGTCTTGATGATGTCCGGACCGGTGATGAACATGTGGCTGGTGCCCTCGACCATCACCGTGAAGTCGGTGATCGCCGGGGAGTACACCGCGCCACCCGCACACGGGCCCATGACCAGCGAGATCTGCGGGACCACGCCGGAGCTGCGCACGTTGCGGAAGAAGATCTCGGCGTAGAGACCGAGCGCGACCACGCCTTCCTGGATGCGCGCGCCGCCGCCGTCGTTGATCCCGATGATCGGGCACCCGACCTTGCACGCCAGGTCCATCACCTTGACGATCTTCTCACCGTGGACCTCGCCGAGCGCCCCGCCGAACACCGTGGCGTCCTGGCTGAACACCGCGACGGGACGGCCGTCGATCGTGCCGGTGCCGGTCACGACGCCGTCGCCGAAGGGGCGCCGGGCGTCCATCCCGAAGTTCGTGCAGCGGTGCCGCGTCAGCGCGTCGAGCTCGACGAACGAGCCCGGGTCGAGCAGCGTGTCCAGGCGCTCGCGCGCGGTCTGGCGGCCCTTCGCGTGCTGCCGGTGCACCGCGGCCTCGCTGCCGGCGTGCACGGCGCCGTCGACGCGACGGTGGAGGTCGGCGAGCTTGCCTGCTGTGGTGCGGCTGTCGGGCTGGTCGGCGGCGGCGCCGGACGCGTCGGCGAACGGTTCCGTGGCGGCACTCATGGTCGGGCAGCCTAACCAGCACGCGCGGAGCGGATCCGGTCGCGCGTTGTGACGTTGGCGTCGGACACGTACAGCTGCTACCGTTCAATTACGAAACTGAAGTATCGTAATGGGGGGTGACATGGCAGCCGGACGACCTCGTGAGCTGGCCACCGACGGTCGGATCCTCACCGCGGCCGGCGCGTTGCTCGTCGAGCGCGGCTACGCCGGGCTGTCGATCGACGAGGTCGCGATCCGGGCGGGGATCGCGAAGACCACGCTGTACCGGCGGTGGCCGACCAAGGCGCACCTCGTCGTCGCCGTCATCACTGTGCTGCAGGGGGGTGCGCCGATGCCCGACACCGGTGATCCGGTGCAGGACCTGGTCGAGCTGGCCGCCGGGATCGCGGAGGCGCTGCGCGCCGCTGGGGCCGGGCTGGTCGCCGGGCTCGTCGTCGCGGCCGCCGAGGACCCGACCGTCCGGGAGCAGGTGGACGCGCTGTGGCGCGGGCGCCGGGAGGTGGCCGCCGGGCTGCTGCGCCGCGCCGCAGACGCCGGGCGCATCAGCGAGACCGTGGACCACGGCGTGCGCCTCGACCTGATCGTCGGGCCGCTCTACTACCGGCTGCTCGTCACCGGCGACCCGATCGACCCCGAGTACGCCCGTGCGGTGGCCCGCGCGGTCCTGGCGATGTGAGAGGACAGACATGACGACGGACATGATGAATCCGGGCCGGGCTTCCCGGCCGCCGACCAGGCGGCGTCGTACCCGCGTCCTGGCGGCACTGGGCCTGCTGCTGCTCGGTATCGGTGGCTACGCGGCATGGCAGGCCGCGAACCCGACCGTGCTCCGGGCGGAGATCGAGATCGCCGCGACCCCGGACGAAGTCTGGACGGTTCTCACCGACCAGCGGTCCTACCCGCGATGGAACCCGTTCCTGGTCTCCTCGACCGGCCCGCTGGAACCCGCAGCCACACTGACGAACGTCCTGCGCGGCGCAGACGGTGCCGAGTGGACGTTCACCCCGACCGTGCTGGCCGTCGATCCCGGCCGGGAGCTGCGCTGGATCGGCCGGCTGGGTCCCGGGGGACTGTTCGACGGCGAGCACGCGTTCCGCATCGTACCTGCGGGTCCGGGACGTGTCCGGTTCGTGCAGGAGGAGACGTTCCGGGGCGTGCTGGTACCCCCGCTGTCCGGGTGGCTGACCGGCGACACCCTGCCCCAGTTCCGTGCGATGAACGCGGCGCTCGCCACCGAGGTGGCCGACCGGCGGTAGAACGGCCACCAGCGGCAGTTGTCTTCTACGTAGTTACGTATTAGCGTATCTTTTGTGAGTGATGACGCCCCTGGGCTGACGGACCGGGTCGAGCGACTGGAGCGGGCGGTGGCCGAGCTCACCTGCCGCGTGGCCGCGGCCCCACCGGCTGACGACCGGACCGAGGAGCCCGACATCGCCGGTGGGACCGCGGACCGGTTCTGGGCGCTCGAGGGCCTCAAGGTCCGTGTCGGCGAGCCCGGCGCCGTGCTGTTCACCGGAACCGTCTGGATCGGCGAGGGTGAGCACTACGAGTGGCAGGAGGCCAGACCCACCTCCGACCTGCTCGACCAGGACTGGGGTGACCTGGCGGCCAGCGTCAGCGCTGTGGCCCATCCCGTGCGGCTGACCCTGTTGCAGGAGGTCGTACGTGGGCAGACCTCGGTGGCGGCGCTGGCGCAGGACGAGCGGCTCGGCACGTCCGGGCAGCTCTATCACCACCTGCGCCAGCTCGTGGCTGCCGGCTGGCTCGTCCAGGCCCGCCGGGGCAGCTACCGGGTGCCGCCGGCCCGCGTGATCCCCCTCCTGGTACTGATGATGGGAGCTGATCGGTAGTCATGTCTGGTCCGATGTCCACCTCCAGGGCCCGCACGGCGCTGCTGGTCGTGAGCGTCGTGCTGGTCACGGCGATGGTGACCCTGCTCGCGCCCTGGCCGGCGCGGCTCGGTCAGCAGCGCACCGGTGACCCGGCCCTGGCCGCTCGCGCAGCCCGGCTCGCCGGACCCGATCAGCGTCGCGGCATCGCGGTCGCTGTCGTGGACCACGGCCAGCTGACCACCGCGGAGCTCGGCAGCGCGAGCCCCGGTCGGGCGGTCCGGCCCGACACCCGTTTCGAGATCGGCTCGGTCACCAAGACTCTGACCGCCGCTGTCCTCGCCGACATGGTGGCCGACGGCACGGTCGGTCCGCAGGACAGGCTGCGCGAGGTGCTGCCCGACCGGCGGTGGACCGGCTCCCTGGGCGAGATCACCCTGGCCGAGCTGGCCGGGCAGCGCTCGGGTCTGCCGACGGTGCGCCGGTCGTTCGGGTCCTTCGCGCGCGCGAGCCTCGCTCGCCTCACCGGCGCCAACCCGTACCGCTCGGTCGACATCTTCGCCGAGGCCAACGCGGCCACGGGTCAGGCGACGGCGCCCGGGAACTACGAGTACTCCAACCTCGGCTTCGCTCTGCTCGGTGCGGTCCTGGCGGAGAAGGCCGGCCAGCCGTACCCGGAGCTGTTGCGCGCCCGGGTGCTCGCACCGCTGGGCATGTCGGCCACGACACTACCCACCACCGCCGCCGGGCCGCCGGAGAACGCGGCGCAGGGCCATGACGTCACCGGTCGGGCGGTCGCGTCGTGGATCGCGCCCGGGTGGACCGCGGCCGGAGCCGGTGTCTGGTCCACCGTCGGTGACCTCGCGACGTATGCGGACGCGACCATGCGCGGGCGTGCTCCCGGTGCCGACGCCACTCGACCGCGCTGGCCGGCCGGCGACGCCGGCCGGATCGGCTACGCCTGGATGAGCACGCCGATCGATGGGCGCACGGTGGTATGGCACAACGGCGGGGCCGGAGGTGCCACGTCGTTCGTCGGCTTCGACCGTGCGCAGGATCGGGTCGTCGCCGTCCTGTCCAACACAGACCTACCGGTCGATGCGATCGGTAGGGGGCTACTGGGAGCAGCTGTTGAGCCGGATAGCGCACCGGCGCCGCCGCGTGCTGTCGGGATCGCGGTCGCGTTCCCGCTGCTCGCCGCCCTGTCGTTCCTCGCGGCCGCCCGCGGTGGCTGGCAGCGCCGCCCGAACCGGCGCGGCAACCGACTCGCCGTCATCGGCGCCGCCGGGGTCAGCGTCTTCTTTCTGACGGTGGCCTATGGCGTCGGAGTCTCCGGCTGGCTGCTGACCGCGGTCTGGCCACTGGCCGGGATCGTTCTCGGGGTAGGTGCGTTCGTCGTCGCCACCCGCTGGCCTTCACTGCCTTGGCGAGACGACCGGGGCCAGACGAAGCAGTGGCTGTCGGCGGGGTTCGGTCTGTTCCTGGGGCTGTTCGCGGTGGCGGCGACAACCGGCCTGCTCTCCTGAACCTCACCCATCCCCGGTCGATCCGACCGCTCCGGTGCCCTGCGGGTTCTGGCCTCGCTGTGCGGCGGCCGTCTCGGCGGCGGCCTCTCGGGTGACGCGAAGGTCCCAGGCCAGGGGATAGTCGTACATCCACGGTGGCGGCTCGGGCATCGAGTGTGCGTGCCGCTCGCGCGTGCGCCGGTTCTCCTGGGCCCGCTGCGCCTGGTCGGGCATGGCGGGTCCGGTCATGGCGGCGCTGTCGGCCACCACGCGGTCGACGCGGTTGCGGCGCAGCTGGTCGTAGGCGGCGAAGGCGAGCCCCAGGTCGGGAAGGTCGCGCAGGGACTTGGCGAGCATCACGGCGTCCTCGAGGGCCATCGACGCGCCCTGGCCGGCTGCGGGGGAGGCGGCGTGCGCCGCGTCCCCGATGACGATCATGCCGTCGCGGTGCCAGTGCCGCAGTCCGGGGACGTCGTAGATGTTGTCGGCGACCAGCTCCTTACCGGTGGCGGCGACAATCTCCGCTGCCGGGGTGCGGTCGGCGGCACAGCTCGACGAG
Source organism: Mycobacteriales bacterium (assembly GCA_038257875.1). Classification (GTDB taxonomy): domain Bacteria; phylum Actinomycetota; class Actinomycetes; order Mycobacteriales; family Pseudonocardiaceae; genus Pseudonocardia. The sequence continues at coordinate 29,181 of JBBSQN010000045.1, read as the reverse complement.
CCGTCCCCGCCACGACTCCGGGGTGGTCGATGCGAGCTCGCTGCGGCTGAGCTCGGTGCCGGGCACCCGGGCGAACCACCACGTCTGTCCGCCCGGGGAGAGCATGTACCCGAACCGGGTCCGTCGACCACGCAGCATGTGCAGCACCCCGGGTGTCGCGGACGGCGCCGCGTCGGGTGCATAACCCCAGAACACCTGCTGTCCGTCGTAGCGGGGTGGCGCCGCGGCGGGATCGACCAGCGTGCGCACGGTGGAGCGCAGGCCGTCGGCGCCGATGAGCAGATCTCCCGTGGCAGCGCCGCCGTCGGCGAACAGCGCCCGGACGCCGTCACCGCAGGGGACCGCGTCGACCAGGCGTCTTCCGTTTCGATGGCGATTCCGCGGCGCCGAGCCTGCTCGTGCAGGACGGCGTAGAGGTCGGCGCGCCGAAGGTGATGATGGCCGGGGGTGTCGCCGGGAGGCCGGTGCAGGGGCGCTGTCGCGATCTCGGTGCCGTCCTCGTCGACGATGTTGAGCATCGTCAGCGGGAACCCGGCGGCCACTGCGGCGGCTGCGTCGACCTGGGCCAGTGCGAGCATGCCGTTCGGGCCGACGGTCAGGAAGGCCCCCGCGTCGTCCCCGCCGCGGGGGTACGCCTCGTACACGACGGCGTCGAGCCCGGCCTTGTGCAGCGCCAATGCCGCCGTGGTCCCCGCGATCCCACCACCGACGATCATTGCTCGCCTCATGGTGACCGAGGTTAACTGCCTTGCTGCCGGCCTCGGCTCCACTGTGGTCCCCGGCTCCACTGTGGTGGGGCCCTGACCGCCGGAGTGCCCGGCGCGTCCGGCGACCGGGGTTGCCCGTCCGTCGCGTGATCGGACCTGTGCCCCGCGCCGGAACCGGGGCGCCGGTAGCGTCCGCCAGCATGAACCGGGCCGCTCAGCCGCTGGATGCGGGCGTGCTCCGCGCGGCCCTGGTCGGGCCGTGGACACAGCTCGACGTGGTCGAGCGCACCGGCTCCACCAACGCCGACCTCCTGGCCGCCGCCGTCGCGGGCGCGCCGGACCGGACGGTGCTGGTGGCCGAGCACCAGGACGCCGGCCGTGGCCGGCTGACCCGCAGCTGGGTGGCGCCGCCGGGGGCCGGGCTCACCGTCAGCGTCCTGTTCCGGCCGGTGGGGGTGCCCGCGTCGCGGTTCGCCTGGCTGCCGCTGCTCGCCGGTCTCGCCGCGCTCGACACGGTGCGGGAGCTCACCACCGCCCCCGCCGGGCTGAAGTGGCCCAACGACCTGCTGCTCGGCGAGGATCCCGGCAAGGTCGCCGGGATCCTCGCCGAGGCCGCCGACCGGATCCACCCGGCCGTCGTGGTGGGTATCGGGCTCAACGTCGCCGCCTCGCCTCCCGACGAACCCGGCGCCACGTCGCTGCGCGCGCAGGGTGCCGACGTCGACCGCAGCGCCGTGCTCGTCACGTTGCTGACGCGCCTCGCCGAGCGGGAGGCCGCGTGGCGCGAGGGTCGTGGCGACCCCGACGCCACCCGGCTGCGCGCGGACTACCGCGCCGGGTGCTTGAGCCTAGGCTCTGAGGTCCGGGTGGAGCTGCCCGGCGGGGCGACGTTCACCGGCGTCGCCGAGGACGTCGACCCCGACGGCAGGCTGCTGCTGCTCGACTCGACCGGCCGGCGACGCGCCGTCGCGGCGGGTGACGTGGTGCACCTGCGGCCGGCACGCTGACGAGTACGGTAGCCCCGTGGCCTACCCGGACGACCTCCTCGTCGAGGGCGAGCAGGTCGTCATGCACGAACATCCGCACTGGAAGATGCTCGTCCTGCCGGTGCTGGCCCTGCTGCTGGTCGTCGGGGCAGGCAGCTTCCTCGCCGCGCTGGTCAGCGACCAGGCCTGGGCACAGTGGGCCTGGCTCGCGCTGGCGGTCGTCGGCGTGGTCCTCGTGTGCTGGCTCACCGTCGTGCCCGTCGTGCGGTGGCGCACCACGCACTTCGTGGTGACGACCCGGCGGGTACTGGTGCGCGAGGGAGTGCTGTCGCGCCAGGGCATCGACCTGCCGATGAGCCGGATCAACAGCGTGCAGTTCCGGCACACGATCCTCGAGCGCGTCCTCGGCTGTGGCACGTTGATCATCGAGTCGGCGTCGGACGAGCCGCTGGAGTTCGACGACGTGCCGGGTGTGGAACGGGTGCACGCGATGCTCTACAGCGAGGTGGCCGATGGGCCCTCCTAGGGCCCTGCCGATGACGGTGCCCGCAACCGGGCTGCCCGAGCGCGTCACCATCTACGAGGTCGGGGCGCGTGACGGGCTGCAGAACGAGGCGACCGTGGTTCCGGTCGAGATCAAGGCCGAGCTCCTGGACCGCCTCGCCGACGCCGGGCTCGGCGTGCTGGAGGCCACGAGCTTCGTGCACCCGCGGTGGGTGCCCCAGCTCGCCGATGCGGCGGAGCTGCTGGCGCGGCTGGAGCGCAGGCCCGGCCTCGACTACCCGGTGCTGGTGCCCAACGAGCGCGGCCTGGACCGTGCGCTGGCGGCGGGAGCCGTCCACGTCGCGATCGTCGCGAGCGCGACGGAGACGTTCGCGGCACGCAACCTCAACCGCACGCTCGACGGGCAGTTCGCGATGTTCGCGCCCGTCGCCGAGCGGGCGCGGGCCGCGGGCCTGCGGGTGCGCGGCTACGTCTCGATGTGCTTCGGCGACCCGTGGGAAGGTCCGGTGGCGCCCGGTCAAGTGGCCGCGGTCGCGCGGCGGCTGGTCGAGCTGGGCTGCGGGCAGCTCGCGCTCGGCGACACGATCGGGACGGGCACACCGGGGCACGTCGAGGCGGTGCTCGACGCGTGCGTCGCGGTCGGGGTGCCGATCGGGCGGCTGGCCGTGCACTTCCACGACACCTACGGCCAGGCGCTGGCCAACACCCTCGCCGCGCTGCGCCGCGGGGTCACCACGGTCGACGCGAGCGCGGGCGGGCTCGGCGGCTGCCCGTACGCGGAGTCGGCCACCGGCAACCTCGCCACCGAGGACCTGGTCTGGATGCTCGACGGCCTCGGCGTCGCGCACGGCGTGGATCTCGATGCCCTGGTCGCCACGAGCACGTGGATGGCGGCCCAGCTGGGCCGCCCCTCCCCCTCCCGCGTAGTCCGCGCGATGGTGCCGCCCGTGCGCGGATAACGCTGTTCCGACGACTATTTCCGCGCACGAGCCCGGGTTACCGTCCGACGATCTCCAGGGCGGCGCGGTGCACGGCGCCGTTGGACGACATCCCGTCGCCGCCGGCGCACGTGCTCGCCCCGCCGAGGTCGGTGAACCTGCCGCCGGCCTCGGTGACGATCGCCAGGACCGCTGCCAGGTCCCAGGTGCTCGCCACCGGGTCGACGGCGATATCGAGCACGCCCTCGGCGACCAGGCAGTGCTGCCAGAAGTCACCGAAGGCGCGGGTCTCCCAGCAGGCGTCGACCAGCCGCAGGTAGCGCTCGCGGCGTCCCTGGTCGGCGAAGGCCCGGACGTCGGTGGTGGACAGGTAGGCATCGGCCAGGTCGGTGACGCCGGACACCGCGATCCGCCGTGGCTGTCCACCCGGTGTGTCGGAGGTCCAGGCACCTGCACCGCGGGCGGCCCACCAGCGCCGGCCCAGCGCGGGCGCGCTCGCGACCCCGAGTACTGCCTCCCCATGCACCGTCAGCGCGATCAGGCTGGCCCACGCTGGCATCCCGCGGGAGAAGTTCTTGGTGCCGTCGATCGGGTCCAGCACCCAGCCCCGACCGCTCGCGGGCACGGTGCCGCCGCGCTCCTCCCCGAGCACCGTGTCGTCCGGGCGCTCGGCACCGATGAGGGTTCGCAGCGCGTCCTCGGTCGCGGTGTCCGCGTCGGTGACGGGGGTGCCGTCGGGTTTGCGGGTTACCCGCAGGTCGACGGCCCGGAACCGGTCGAAGGTGATCGCGTCGGCGGCGTCGGCCAGGCGCAGGGCGAGCTCGAGATCGGCGTGCACGCCCAGAGCATCCCAGGGGCCTAAGCTGCGCAGGTGGCCGAGCGTGCGAGGGCACCAGCAGCACCAACACGTCGAGGTGTGCCGTCGTGACCACCGTCCTGCTCGCCGAGGACGACGCCGCCATCGCCGAGCCGCTGTCGCGCGCGCTGCAGCGCGAGGGCTACGCGGTGGACGTCGTCGCCGACGGTGTCGCCGCGCTGGAACGGGTCCGCCTCGGGCACGTCGAACTGCTTGTTCTTGATCTCGGCCTGCCCGGCATGGACGGGCTGGAGGTGTGCCGCCGGGTGCGGCTGGACGCGCCGGACCTGCCGGTGCTGATGCTCACCGCGCGCACCGACGAGGTGGACTTCGTCGTCGGACTCGATGCGGGCGCCGACGACTATGTCGGCAAGCCGTTCCGGCTCGCTGAGCTCCTGGCCAGGGTGCGGGCGCTGCTGCGCAGGCTGACGCCGGAGTCGGTGGAGGTCGGCGGGGTGCGCATGGAGCTGTCGGGCCGGCGCGTGCTCGTTGACGGTGCCGAGGTGGCGCTGGCGCACAAGGAGTTCGAGCTGCTGCGCGTGCTGATGCTGCGCGCCGGTCAGGTGGTGACCCGTGAGGAGATCCTCCGGGAGGTCTGGAACGACCCGGAGATGAAGACGTCCAAGACGCTGGACATGCACATGTCCTGGCTGCGCCGCAAGATCGGCGGTGAGCACCGGATCGCCACGGTGCGCGGCGTCGGCTTCCGGTTCAACCACGACTGATCGGCGGATCCGGTGCGCCGCCGCATCCTCCGGTCCACGCTGCTCGTCGTCGCGATCACCGCGTTCGTGCTCGGCGGGCCGCTCGCCATCGCCACCTGGCAGCTCGTGGAGGACTTCACGCGGGCGGACCTCACGTCCCGGCTGGAGCAGGTGGCCGCACGGTTGGACGGTCCCGGCTCGCCCGACCGGATCGATCCCGATCGGATCGACACCGCCGCGATCGAGCTCGCCGTGCCCCCCGACGGGCGGCTGGTGCTGGAACGGGAGGGACGACAGGTGCGGGTGATCGGCGCCGACGTCGGGGCGGATCCGGTGGCGGAGACGCTGCCGTTCGTGCCCGGCGGGGTGATCACGATGGCGGAGCCGCGCTCGACCATGCGCACCGAGCAGGTGCAGCTCACCTTCGTCGTGCTCGGGCTGGTGGTGCTGTCGGTCGGCACGGGTGCGGTGGTGGCCACCGTGACGGCGCGACGGCTGGCCGAGCCGCTGCGCGACGTCGCCGACCGGGCGGCTCGCCTGGGTGCCGGCGACTTCCGCTCGGCGCCGGACCGGCACGGCATCCCGGAGCTGGACCGCGTCTCCGACGTTCTCGACACCTCGGCGGCGGCGCTGGCTGAGCTGGTGCAGCGCGAGCGCGTGCTCGTAGGCGACGTCTCCCACCAGCTGCGGAGCCGGCTGACCGCGCTGCAGCTGCGCCTCGACGAGCTCGCGACCCATCCCGACCCGAGCGCTCGCCAGGAGGCCCTCGCCGCGCTCGAACAGGCCGAACGGCTCTCCGGGGTGCTCGACGAGCTGTTGGAGGCCGCCCGCGCCGCCCGCGCCGCCGGCGCCGAGCTGCAGGACCTGCGCGAGGGACTCGCGGCCGTCGCCGACGAATGGCGCCCCGCGCTGCGGGCGGCGGGCCGCTCGTTCAAGGTCCGCGTCCCGGAAGGCCTGCTGGCCCGCGTGACGCCCGCCCGGATCCGGGAGGCCGTCGGGGCGCTGGTGGACAACGCGATCGCGCACGGCGCGGGCACCGTCACGCTCAGCGCGCGCGCCGCGGGGAACAGCCTGCTCATCGAGGTCAGCGACTCCGGACCGGGGGTGCCCGAGGAGCTGGTGCCGCACGTGTTCGACCGGGGCGTCTCGGTGGGATCGTCCACGGGGTTGGGCCTCGCGCTGGCCCGCGCCCTCGTCGAGGCCGACGGCGGGCGCCTGGAGCTCGCCCGAGCCCGTCCGGCGACGTTCACGATCTTCCTGCCGGCCGCTCGCGCGGACGACGTGGTCGGCGTGCCCCGGCCGGCCCCCGGACCGCGGTGACCCGCCGCTCGCGGTCAGCCCGTCGGTACCTGGCGGCGGACGTCCTTGTCGGGAAAGACGAACCGCCGGAACGCCCACCAGCGGAACGTCATGCCCGCACCCACGCCGATGATCTGCCCGCTCACGAAGTCGGCGATCTCCTGGGTCAGCATCGAGACCCCGGGCATCTTGAGGTCGAGCACGTAGCGCGAGATCGCCAGCGGGGCCGTGTAGGCCACCACCGCGATGCCGCTGATGAGGAAGAACAGTGCGGCCTCGTGGTGGCGCTCCCGCCCACCACGGGTGCGGAAGGACCACTCCCGGTTGAGCACGTAGGACACGATCGTGGCCACCAGTACCGCGATGACCTTAGCCGTGATCGGCTTGGCTTCGAGTACGGTCGTCTTGAGCAGCAGGAACACCGCAGTGTCGATCAACCAGGTGGTGCCGCCGACGAGGGCGAACTTCACCAGCTCGCGGTGCTTGATCGCGACCTCGCGGTAGGGCTGCGGGAGCACCGCCAGCACCGACTCGACCAGAGACACCTGCTTGATCGTGCCAGACGCAGGATCCCGCTCCTGCGCAGGTACGCTTCCGGCACCGTGGACGCGTCAGACCCCAGCCCCCTCCCCGTTGTCGGCATGGTCGGCGCCGGCCAGCTGGCCAGGATGACCCACCAGGCCGCGATCGGGTTGGGCCAGTCACTGCGCGTGCTCGCCGCCGATCCCGGTGACCCTGCCGCGTTGGTCTGCGCCGACGTCCGCCTCGGTGCCGCCACCGACCTGTCGGCGCTGCACGCCTTCGCGCGCGGGTGTGCCGCGGTCACCGTCGACCACGAGCAGGTGCCGCAGGAGAACCTGCGCGCGCTGCTCGCCGCCGGCGTCGCCGTCCATCCCCGGCCGGACGCGCTGCTGCACGCCCAGGACAAGCTCGTGATGCGCCGCAGGCTCGCCGCCCTCGGCGCCACGGTGCCGCCGTTCGCGCAGGTGTGCGAGCCCGCCGACATCGAGCGGTTCGCCGCTGACCACGGGTGGCCCGTGGTGCTCAAGGCCGTCCGCGGCGGCTACGACGGGCGCGGCGTCTGGCTGCTGGACCCGTCCGCAGGCGCCGAGCGCGGTGCGCCGGTGGCCGAGCTGCTGGCAGCGGGAGTGCCGCTGATGGTGGAGCAGGCCGTCCCGATGCGCCGGGAGCTGGCGGCGCTGGTCGCCCGCTCGCCGTACGGGCAGGCCGCGGCGTGGCCGGTGGTGGAGACCGTGCAGGCGCGCGGGCAGTGCGTGCAGGTGCTGGCCCCCGCGCCCGGGCTGGACCCCGAGGTGGGCGCCGGGGCACAGCGGCTCGCGCTGCACATCGCGGCCGAGCTGGACGTGACGGGTTTGCTGGCCGTCGAGCTGTTCGAGACCCTCGACGGGGGGCTGGTCGTCAACGAGCTGGCGATGCGCCCGCACAACTGCGGGCACTGGACGATCGAGGGCGCGCGCACGTCGCAGTTCGAGCAGCACCTGCGGGCCGTGCTCGACTACCCGCTCGGCGCGACCACGCCGACCGCGCCCGCTGTGGTGATGGCCAACGTCCTCGGCGCCGTGAGCCCGGCGCCGATCAGCGTCGACGAGCGGGTGCACCAGCTGTTCGCGCGGTTCCCCGACGTGAAGGTGCATCTCTACGGCAAGGCCGAGCGGCCGGCCCGCAAGGTGGGGCACGTGACGGTGCTGGGCGCGGACATGGACGCCGCGCGGGGTCGGGCCACGCTGGCGGCGAACTGGCTCTCCGCGGGTGTGTGGACCGACGGCTGGTCCCCGCACGACCGGGGTGCGGGAGGTGCAGGGTGCCTGACCCGCTGGTAGGTGTGATCATGGGCAGCGACTCGGACTGGCCGGTGATGCGGGCCGCTGCCGCCGCGCTCGCCGAGTTCGACGTGGCGTGCGAGGTGGGCGTGTACTCCGCACACCGCACCCCGCAGCGGATGCTCGACTACGCGACGGGCGCGGCCGGGCGCGGGCTCAAGGTGGTGATCGCCGGGGCGGGCGGTGCCGCGCACCTGCCCGGGATGGTCGCCGCGGCCACCCCGCTGCCGGTGATCGGGGTGCCCGTGCCGCTGGCGCGGCTCGGCGGGCTGGACTCGCTGCTGTCGATCGTGCAGATGCCGGCGGGAGTGCCGGTGGCGACGGTCGCGGTCGGTGGGGCGCGCAACGCCGGGCTGCTGGCCGTCCGGATCCTGGGGGTGGGTGATCCGGCGCTGCTCGCGCGGATGGCGGAGTTCCAGGCCGAGCTGGGACGGACCGTGCTGGTCACCGACGCTGCACTCCGCGCGGCCGCAGCCGAGGACTGACCGTCACCCGAGCCGTCAGGTTCACACGAATGTGTGACAGCCAGGGGTGGGACCCCGTTCGAAAGCTCCTGCGTCGGGGATAGCCGAAAGCATTTCGGACCGGTGTCCACAACGCAGGTCCGTTGCGGGCGTGAAACAAGTTCTGGAGAAATCCAGTAACGGGCGGCGGAGCAGCAGTTCATGCATGATTCTCCACCATTGCCGGTGGATGCCCGGGACGCGGCCGTCCTGCGCGGGTGGGTCGAGAGCGGCTCCGCCGGTGCGGCCGCGGTACGGCGAGCCCGCATCGTGCTCCTGTCGGGAGACGGGCTCGGTCCCTCGGTCATCGCCGAGGAGCTCGGCTGCTCGAGGCCAACGGTGATCACCTGGCGGGAGCGCTACCGGTCCGGCGGTCTGGCCGGGTTGCGGGACGCGCCCCGCTCCGGGCGACCGGCCACAGTGGACGCCATGGCGGTGGTCACGCGCACGCTGGAGGGCCCGGGGCCCACGGCCGCTCGCTGGTCCACGCGGCTGCTCGCCTCCGAGCTCGGCATCAGCAACGTCGCGGTCGCGAACGTGTGGCGCACCTGGGGGATCACCCCCACCGCAGGTGGCCGGGTGCGGCTGGGCACCGAGCCCGCCCTCGACGTCCCGGTGGCCGGTGTCGTCGGCCTGCACCTCGACCCGCCGATCCGGCTGCTCGCCCTCCTCGCCGACGCTCCGGACCGGGATCCGAACGCGGAGCCGGTGCTACCGGTGCGGCAGCGTCCCGATCTCGGCACCCGGCTCGCGGACGGCGACCGTGGGGACTGTCCGGGCGGGGGCTGTCCCGATGCCCTCGCGGAGTTCCTCGGCCGGCTCGAGCCGCTGGCGGCGTCGCGGGTGAGGCTGTTGGCCGAGACGGCGACCGACCTGCTGCAGCCGTGGGTCCAGGCCCGGCCTGGTGCCGTGCTGCACCTGGTTCCGGCCGGGCTCTCCTGGGTGCGGCTCGTGCGCGTGGCCTGCGTGCTCGCCGGTGCGTCGGACAGCGGCGCGGCGTCGGTGACAGCGCTGCGCGGCGCGCTGGCCGACCGCGTCGACGGGAAGCGATGGTCCTGGATCCAGGCTAGTGCAAATAATATGCAATAAATAGGTAACCGTGACAAGTAGTGCTCGAACTTCATTCACAGTTGAACGTCACCCCAATGGGTCGGTAACGGTCATCTTGGGCCGTATCCTCATCAAGTTCAGCGTCGTTGTCGCCATGACTGGCCTGACCCGGGTCCGTCGTACGAGTCTGGGTGTGCGCGTTGAGGGGCGTACACCCGTCGCCCGGACCGGCCCCCGCCGGCGCCGGGGAAAGGATGGAGGATGTCCAAGTCCCCCCGTACCCGGCGCCGCGCTGCCACGGCTATGATCGCCGCCGGTGCCACGCTCGCCACCACTGCACTCGCCCTGCTCCCCGGAACCGCGAGCGCATCCAGCCACCGTGAGGCCCCGCTCATCTCGACCATGCCCTTGGTCGACAACACCGATGTGTACTCGTTCGTGTCCCCGGACAAGCCGGACACGGTCACGCTCATCGCCAACTGGTTCCCGTTCTCGGAGCCCAACGGCGGCCCGAACTTCTACCAGTGGCAGGACAACGCCCACTACGACATCAACATCGACGCCGACGGTGACGCCGTCGCGGACACCACCTACCGGTGGGACTTCCGCACGGACGACCGCCGGGTCGAGGCCGAGACGATCCTGTACAACGTCGGGCCGATCGAGAGCCTGGACGACCCGGACCTGCTCTTCCGGCAGTTCTACACGCTGACGAAGATCACGGCCAATGGTGAGGAGGTCCTGCTCCAGGACGTCCAGGTCGCCCCGTCGAACACCGGCCCCGCTTCGGTGCCGGACTACGGCGTGCTGCGCGAGCAGGCCACCTACGAGGTGGGCAAGGGCGGCCAGACCTTCACCGGCCAGGCCGAGGACCCGTTCTTCATCGACCTGCGCGTGTTCGACCTGCTCTACGGCGGTAACCTCTCCGAGGTCGGGCAGGACACCCTCGCGGGTTACAACGTCAACACCATCACCCTCCAGGTGCCGATCTCCGAGGTCGCGCTGAACGGTAACGGCAAGGCCAACCCGGTCATCGGCGTGTGGAGCGACACCGAGATGCGCTCCCTGCAGCTCCAGCCCACCGGTGGCGCCGAGCCCGTCGGCGACTTCGTCCAGGTCTCGCGCCTGGGCAACCCGCTGGTCAACGAGCTCGTCCTTCCGGTCGGCCTGAAGGATGCCTTCAACGCCATCACCCCGGACGTCGACGCCACCATCCCGGCGGTCATCGAGCAGGTCACCGACCCGGATTTGGCGCAGCGGATCGAGGCCATCTACGGCATCCCGGCCCCGGCCACCCCGCGCAACGACCTGGTCGCGATCTTCCTGACCGGTATCGCTAACAACGCACCCACGCTGGACGGCTCTCCCGCCCCCATCCAGGCGGACCTGAACAGCCAGGTGCTCAATGCCGATGTGGACCCGGCGAAGTTCGTCCCGTCGGAGATGCAGCGCCTGAACACCGCTGTTCCGCCGTCGGAGGAACCGAACCGGCTCGGCGTGCTGGGCGGTGACCTGCAGGGCTTCCCGAACGGTCGTCGACTGGCCGACGACGTGGTCGACATCGATCTCCAGGCGCTCGAGGGTGCCTTCGCTGGCGGCCTGCCGCCGGTGATCATCGAGCCGCTGGCCGCTGGTGACGCGGTCGACACGAACGACAAGAAGTTCGGCGACGCGTTCCCGTACGTCGCGCTGCCGAACAACGTCAGTGTCAACGACCCGGCGAACACCCAGCCCGACACCGGCCCGGCCAGTGTCGTGCCTCCGCTCAACACCCCGGGCACCAACCTGCCGACACCCTCGGTCGTCACCGGCATCGCCGCGGTGGCTCTCCTGGGCGCTGGCTTCTTCGTGATCGCCCGCCGTCGCGAGACGGTGGCCCCGATCAGTTCCTGATCGGATCGGGTGGCACAGTCGGGGGGTTCGGGTGCACCGGTTCGCCGGTGTCCCGGCCCCCCGCTCCCCTTTGTGAGGTACTCCCCATGACCGGTGATCCCGGTCCTCGCTCCCGGGTCCCGGTCCTGCTCGTGGTGATCGGCCTGTTGCTGGCCGTCTTCGCCGTGGTCGGCTACCTGGGATCGCGTGACGACACCGCCGCCCCGTCCGCGGGCACCGCCGCCGAGCCGGCGGCCCGGGCCTCCGCACTGGACACGTTCATCTACGGCGCCCAGGAATCACTGCGCCGCAAGTCCGAGGACGCGCCGCTGTGGGCCCAGCTCGGCGCCGCGTACGTCGAGCAGGCCCGTATCACCGGTGACCCCTCGTACTACGCGCGCTCGCAGGGTGCGCTCGAACGCTCGCTCGAGATCACCCCGGAGGGCAACGGCGAGGCGCTGATCGGCCTCGGGCAGCTCGCGAACGCCCGGCACGACTTCGCCGCCGCGCGCGCCTTCGGCGAGCAGGCCAGGACGCTGCGGCCCTACACCGCCGAGGTCTACGGCGTGCTGGCCGACGCCTACACCCAACTCGGCGATGCGGAGGCCGCCACTGCGACCGTGCAGAGCATGCTCGACCTGCGCCCCGGGCTCGCGGCCTTCACCCGGGCCTCCTACGACCTCGAGCTGAACGGCCGCCGCGACGACGCCCGGATGGCACTGGAGCGCGCCTTGGCCGTGGCGAGCTCGCTGGACGACCAGGCGTTCTGCCGCTACTACCTGGGCGAGCTGGCCTGGAACGGCGGCGCCGTCGACGAGGCCTCCGAGCAGTACGAGCAGGGTCTGCAGGCGGCGCCGCAGAACGTCGCGCTGCTGCAGGGCCGCGCCAAGGTGGCCTACGCCCAGGGCCGCGTGGACGAGGCGATCGCGGGCTTCCAGGCGATCACCACCCGCAGCCCGCTGCCGCAGTACCTGCTGGAGTACGGCGAGCTGCTGGAGGCGGCCGGCCGGCCGGACGAGGCAGCGTCCCAGTACGAGGTGCTTGCCGTGCAGCAGCAGCTCTACGCGGCGCAAGGCTCCACCGACGACCAGGTCGCGGCGCTCGTCGCAGCCGATCACGGTGATCCCGGCGAGGCGTTGACGCTCGCCCAGGCCGAGTGGGACCGGCGCCAGAGCGTCTTCAGCGCCGACGCGCTGTCCTGGGCCCTGCACGTCAACGGCCGCGACGCCGAGGCGCTGACCTACGCCGAGCGGGCCGCCTCCCTCGGCTGGGCGAACCCGACCTACTCGTTCCACCGCGGCATGATCCTGGCCGCCCTCGGTCGCCGGGACGACGCGCTGGCTGCGCTGAACGAGGCACTCACCCTGAACCCGCACTTCAACCCGCTGCAGGCGCCGGTCGCCCGGGCGACGATCGCCGACCTGGAGTCGAACTCATGATCTTCTTACGGCGCGCCGGGCTGCTGGTCCTCGCGATGGGCATCCTGTTGTTCGCCCCCGCCGGGCCGACGGCGCCGCCGCCGGCGCAGGCCCACCCGCTGGGCAACTTCACCGTCAACCATTACGACGGCCTCTCGCTGTTCCCGGACCGGATCGAGGTGCTGGCCATCCTCGATACCGCCGAGATCCCCACCGTGCAGGAGCGGGCCGGCACCGACACCGATGGCGACGGCACGATCTCGGCGGCCGAGGGTGCGGCCCACGCCGCGGCCGAGTGTGCGGCCATGCTCGGCTCCACCACCGTCGCGGTCGACGGCACTCCGGCGCCGTTCACGGTGCGCTCGGCCACGGTCGAGTACCCGGTGGGCGAGCAGAGCCTGCGCACCACGCGGGTGACGTGCCTGCTCGCCGCCCCGGCCGCCCTGTCCGGCCGCTCGACCGTGGAGTTCACCGACGGGTTCAAGCCCGACCGCATCGGCTGGCGAGAGATCACCGCGACCGGCGTCGGCCTGCGGATCGACGCGAGCGACGTACCCGAGCAGAGCATCTCCCAGGAGCTGCGCGCCTACCCCAACGACCTGTTGACCGACCCGCTGGACCAGCGGTCGGCCCGGATCGAGGCCGTGCCGGGCAGCGGTGCGGTGGCCGCGGCGCCGTTGGGCGGGTTGCCGAGCACCGGGGTGGGCTGGCTGGACGCCGTGGTGGGGCCGCTCAAGCGGACGTTCGACGGCCTGGTCGGTAGCCCCCAGCTCACCCCGCTGGTGGGGGCTGCGGCGATCGGCCTGTCCATCTTGCTGGGCGCCTCGCACGCCGCGCTGCCGGGCCACGGCAAGACCTTGATCGCGGCCTATCTGGCCGGGCGGGCCGGTTCCCGCCGCGACGCCTTCGTCGTCGGGTTCACGGTCACCGTCACGCACACCGGTGGCGTGCTGATCCTCGGACTGGCGATCAGCGCGCTGAGCGCGTTCGCTCCCGAGGCGATCCTGCGGTGGCTGGGGGTGGCGAGCGGACTTCTGATCTTTGCGATCGGAGTGGGGTTGCTTGTCTCGGCGGTGCGTCGCAGGGCAGCCCTCGCCCTTGTGGACGATCGAGTCCCGGCACTGGCTGCGGTCGAGCACGGGCATGGTCACGGACACGCGCATGGTCACGGACATGGCCATGGACACGGGCTGGGCGGTCCAGAGCGAGGGGAGCGATTCGGGCGGAGGGGACTCATCGGCATGGGGGTCGCGAGCGGCCTGGTCCCGAGCCCCACCGCTCTCGTCGTTCTCGTCGCCGCGATCTCCCTGGGGCGGACGTGGTTCGGGGTCGGCCTCGTCCTTGCTTACGGACTCGGCATGGCCGGAGTCCTCACCGCGGTCGGGCTGCTGCTGGTGATCGTCCGCGATCGGATCGCCGTCTCCCGGCTCGCCGAACCGGGGCGGGTCGTTCTCTCGCGCATCGCCTCGGCGCTGCCCGTGGCGACGGCCGTCATCGTCATCGTGATCGGGTTGGCGCTGGCGGTGCGCGGGCTCGCCGGATCCGTATAGCGAGGCCAGCGACCGAGATACAGTAATCAGCTGTCCGTATCCGTGGACCGGACCGCGACGAGCGAGAAACCGTCGAATCGGGGATGCAGCCACGTCGTGAACTCGGTGTCGATCTCACCTTCCAGCAGGACTGCGTGCAAGCCTTGACCAATGGGCAGGCCGACTGTGGTCAGGAGACCCGCCATGCTGATGTGTATCGCGTCCCACTCCGTGGCTGCCGACCGCCAGTCTGGCCACAGCGCGAAGGGCGCGTCGATTCCCCAGCGACGCCAGTCGTCCGGTAACGCCGTTGCGCGCGGGTGTTCCTCGCACAGGCGGATCCAGTCGCTGGGGGCGTGGACGTCGTAGATCCGCGTCGATCCGGGAAGGTGGGCCTTCCAGCAATGGACGGTCCCACCAGGTATGACGCAGTCGGGGTTCGCCAGCGCAGTGGCGGGCAGACCAGGCAGCGCCGTGGAGGTGACGACACCGAGGGGGAGATGCCAGCTCCGGTCCTCGAGCGACTCCTCGCATCGCCGCGCCAGTTCCCGGACGTCGGGTGGGGTGGCCGTCGCCGTCAGCATCACCTGAGCGCCGCGATCGGCGTCCGACCACCACCAGGCGGCTCCGCTCGCCCGGCTCAGCTGCTCCGCGGCGACCTCGTACCGGGTGGCGCCAGACAGCAGGAGTTGGCGAACCGAGAGGACAGCGGGGTACCAGGCCCAGCCGGACGTGATCGCCAGCACCCGCTCCACGAGTCTCGCCGCATCATCGAGAACCGGGCCCTGTTGCACGATGAGATCGCTGACGGCCGCCACCTCGACCCGTTCCAGGACAGGCGCGGCCCGAGCCTGCTGATCGTGTGAGGTCTCGGGGACGCCGAGCACCAACGTCTGAGACGCCGATGTCGGTCGCGGGACCGCCGCGCGCAGGCCGTCGAAGAACGCGTCGCCCGACAGCTGAGCCAGGACGGTCAGGGCCCGTGGACCGCGCAACAGCTGGGAGGCGCGCGCCGATAGCCGGACCTCTGCTGGTTCGCTCGCGGCGGGCGTCACCGGTCGGGTCGTCAGCTCGGGCGCGTCACGGACGAGTGGCGGGATCCGACAAGCGGTTTCGTCTCGTTGCCGACCGTGACCTGCGCGGTGACCGAGGCCTGATAGGTACCGTCACCAGGGTAGAAACCTGAGTGGCACGGTTGCTTGGCCTGGTACACGTTGTCGGCGATCCGCCGGGGCTTGTCATAGGTCTTGCGGCAGTTGGCAACCGGGAGGCCGTGGTGACCGGGGCCGAGGATGACCGTGTGGATCTCAGTGATCATCCGGCTGCCGTTGCAGAGGACCGTGGAATGCAGGCTGACGTCTTTATGGTTGGGTGAGTAGTGGATCGACTGGATCGAGAGCCCGCAGCGGACACCGTTGGAGAAGGTCACCTCATCGTCGGAATGTGCCATGGCGGCGGACGGGGCCGCCACGAGGAGGGCGATGGGTACGGTCGCGATCAGGACCAGTCGTGCCAAGCTCTGCTGCATGCTTTCCCGCCTCTCGGTCGGGGGTGGACCGTACATCATGCTCGGCATCTCGTCATGTGACACCGATCCGACCGGGGTGGCCCACGCATCCGAGGTAGGTATCAGTCGTTGACCGGTTAGCCGGGGCTTGCCCGGCTGTCGAGCGACTCACGGGAGGTCGGGTGCGACGTCAGGTCGTCACGACGGTTCTGCTGCTTGCCCTGCTCGGTCCTGCGACCGCGTGCTCGTCGACCGCCGCGCCTGGCCCGGTTTTCAACAATGAGGGCGAGGCCGAGGTGACCTGCATGGTCCACCAGACCGAGGAGCCTGGCGCGCGCTACATCGACGAGCAGATGCGCGACACCGCTGAGGTCCTGGCGCTGATGAGGTACTACACCGCCAACGGCGCCAAGCCGTTCTGTGACGGGGCTTCCGCCACTGCGGCCGACACGGCGTGGGCGCAGCTCTACGTCGACTTCGGCGGTAGCACCGAGAAGGTCTCGAGCGTGCTCGGCTGAAATACCCGTGGCGAGGAGTCGTCACCCGGCCGTAGGGTCGCACTACACGTGAGAGGAGGTGGTCCAGCGTTGATCAGCAACAGGACTCGTGAGGTGGCTGTCCGCTAGTACCACAGGACACGTCTCCGACCGCCAGTGGAAGCCGGTGTGGTGCCGGCGAGTTCCAGGCAGTCACCCGTGATCCCCGGGCCCGAGCCCGTCCAGCTCGGCGTGCGCGGCACTCGCCGCGGCCCGGGGATCACGCGCGTCATCGGCCGTGCTCCAGGCGGCCCACCGCGGCCTCCAGACGCCGGGTCACCGCGTGCAGTCCCTCGCTGGGCACCGGCTCTCCGGGCAGCATGTCCGCCACCCGCCGGAACCGCTTGCGGCAGGCGTCCACCCCGTCTGCGGGCGCGCCCGTGGCAAGCCAGGCGCGCAGTGCCAGGTTGTGGGCCGCCACCACGGCCGCTCCGGTGACGGCGGCGCGCAGCTCGCCGTCGGACTCCCCGGCGAAGCGCAGCCGCAGGTAGCGGGTGAACAACCGCCGATAGTGATCGACGCTCGCTGACTCCCGGTCCCGCAGCGCGGGCACCTCGTGGGTGAGCCGGAAGCGCTCGACCGACAGGTGCGGGTCCTCGGCGTACATGTCGAACACCGTCTCGCCCGCGCGGAGCACGAGCGGTGCGGCCGGTTCCCTCGGATGCGCGGCCTCGAAGACCTCGGCGACGCGGGCGAGCGCAGCCTCGTGGTCGGGTGAGATCGCGTCTTCCTTGCTGCGGAAGTAGCGGAAGAAGGTGCGGCGCCCGACGCCGGCCGCGGCGGCGATGTCGTCGATGGTCGTGTCCTCGTAGCCCTGCGTGCGAAACAGTCCGACCGCTGCCACAACGAGCTCGTGACGTACCTCCGCCCGGCCCTCGGCGGAGCGGCCCCGGCGCAGCCGACCGACGTCTCCGTTCATGGCACGGAGGGTAGCAATACTCTTGTCGAGTGGCACTCAGTGCCGTTACAGTGCGGTCCACGCAATCGCGCGGACACGGGAGACGGGGCCATGGATTCCGACTCGAGTTTCGACACCTACCGGCTGCCCGATGAGCACGAGGCACTCCGCGAGGCGGTGCGCACGCTCGCGGAGAAGGCGATCGCCCCGTACGCGGCCGAGGTCGACGAGCAGGCCCGGTTCCCGACCGAGGCCCGCGACGCGCTGGTGAAGGCGGGGTTCCATGCGGTGATCATCCCCGACGAGTACGGCGGTGAGGGCGCCGACGAGCTGGCCGGCTGCATCGTGATCGAGGAGGTGGCACGGGTCTGCGCGTCGTCCTCGCTGATCCCGGCGGTCAACGGCCTCGGCTTGACTCCGATCCTGCTGTCTGCGTCGCCCGAACTCAAGGCGCAGGTGCTCCCGTCGATCGCGGCGGGCGAGGCGATGATCTCCTACGCGCTCTCGGAGCGGGAGGCGGGCTCCGACGCCGCCGCGATGACGACCCGGGCGCGCCGTGACGGCGACTCGTGGGTGCTGAGCGGCACCAAGTGCTGGATCACCAACGCCGGTGAGTCCACCTGGTACACCGTGATGGCCGTGACCGACCCGGAGCACAATACCGGCGGGATCTCCGCGTTCGTGGTGCACAAGGACGACCCGGGCTTCGAGGTCGGGCCCAAGGAACGCAAGCTCGGCATCAACGGCTCGCCGACCCGCGAGATCTACTTCCAGGACTGCAGGATCCCGGCCGACCGCATCATCGGCGCCGAGGGCACCGGGTTCAAAACCGCGCTGCGGACCCTCGACCACACCCGCCCGACCATCGGCGCGCAGGCCGTCGGGATCGCGCAGGGCGCGCTGGACGTCGCGATCTCCTACGTCAAGGAGCGCAAGCAGTTCGGCAGGCCCCTCGCCGAGTTCCAGGGCCTCCAGTTCATGATCGCCGACATGGCGATGAAGGTGGAGGGTGCGCGCCAGCTGGTCTACGTGGCGGCGTCGCGGGCCCAGCGGGGGGAGCCGGACCTGGGTTTCATCTCCAGCGCCGCGAAGTGCATGGCCAGCGACGTCGCGATGGCGGTGACGACCGACGCGGTGCAGCTGCTCGGCGGCGCCGGCTACACGAAGGACTTCCCGGTGGAGCGCATGATGCGCGACGCCAAGATCACGCAGATCTACGAGGGCACCAACCAGGTCCAGCGCATGGTGATGGCGCGGTCGTTGCTGCGCTGATCTTGTTATGCCCGTGGTGGGGTGCCGGCGTCGGCGTGGATTTGCGGGTGTGAACTGTTCGGGTCGAAGTGACGGAAAATGTCAGTGCTCGAACGTATGTTCTATGCCATGGCAGGGGTCGACGTTCCCGAGGGGCTGGTGGCGATGCCGCCCGGTCCCCGGTTGGCTGCCGTGCTGGACGGGATCGACCTCGCGCTGGTGCCCAACGATCGGATCGTGGAGGTGCTGCGCGCCCAGCACCGGCAGCTGTCGCATGAGCAGGCCCGCACTGCTGCGGTGGTTGCCGAGGTCGGGCGGTGCACGCCGTTCCCCGAGCCGGGTGCGGTGTCGCGGGCCGACGTGCCGGAGCCGTACGGCTCGGAGGAGACGCGGGCGGCGTTGCGGTTCACCCGCACCGCGGCCGAGTGTGAGCACGACCTGGCCGAGACGGTCGTGCACCGCCTGCCGCTGGTGTTCGCGGCGTGGCTGGCCGGGGAGATCGACCGTCCGCGGGTGCGGGTGTTCCAGCGACACCTCGAGGAGCTCACCGATCCGCAGGTCGAGAAGGTGTGCCGGGTGGTGGTCCCGCGGGCACCGCGACTGACCACCGGCCAGCTGGCGGCACTGCTGAGCAAGGCGGTGTTGCGGGTCGATCCGGATGCTGCGGATCGCCGGTACCGCAAAGGTCTGCGGGAGCGCACCGTCAGTGGCTACATCGCTCCCGACGGCACCGCGACGATCACCATCAGCGGGCTGGCCGCCGACGAGGCCGACGCCGCCTGCGCCCGGGTGCAGGAACTGGCGCGGCAGGCGCAGCGTGCCGGGCATCCGGGATCGGTCGGGCAGATCCGGGCCGACCTGGTGATCGGGCTGATGGACGGTCGATTCCACCTGATGGGCCGGGAACAGATCATCGCTGTTCTGATCGAGGGCTACCTCGAGCGTCGTGAGCGGGAGGCCCCCTCCACTGGATCAGGTGAAACGCGTACTTCAGCTGCAGGCACCGGGATTGGCGGCTTGCCGGGAGACAATCCACCCGAGCCCGAGCCCGAGCCCGCGGTTGGGCGCGGCGTTGCGCCGAGAGGCCGCGACGACCGGATGGGTATCGAGATCAGGGTGGGTCTCGGCACGCTGCTCGGGCTCGACGATCATCCGGGCGAGCTTCCGGGTTGGGGGTCGGTGCTGGCCGCGGACGCCCGAATGCGGGTGGGCCTACAACGACTGGCGGAGTGGCGGTTCGCGGTCACCGGTGCTGACGGGTATCTGGAGTTTGAGGGCGTCACCCGGCGCCGACCGGGCTCGACGGTGGCAGACGGGCCGCGGGGCGGGATCGTCGAGCTGCACGTTCCGGCCGCCTTGCTCGCTGAGCTGATCGCGGCTGGAGCCGAGGTGTGCGGGGAGTGGGCCGGGGTCGTCGCGGACATCGCCGATCAGTACGCCGGCCGCGACGGCCATCATCAGCGGCTGGATGCGCGGCCCCGAGCGCGGTTCCCAGGGGCTGCACTGCGCCGCGCGGTGCAGATCCGGGATCGGACCTGCACGTTTCCGGGGTGCCGGCACCCCGCGGCCGGATCCGATCAGGACCATACCGTCGAGTTCGAGCACAACGGCGAGACCATCCGCATCAATCTCGGGCCGCTGTGCCCGCACGACCACCAGGTCAAGCACGCGGGTGGTTGGCGGCTGCGGCAACCTGAGCACGGAGTTTTCGTGTGGACCAGCCCATTGAGGCAGGAGTATGTCACCCACGGGGAATGGATCGAACCGGAACTGCCCGAGCCGGAACCCGGGGAACCCGACCCGTGGCTGGACGAGACTCGGGACGAAGTCGATGGGCCGATCATCTTCCGGCTTCGACCGGAGTTGCCTCGTCCTCCACCGTCCCCGCGACCCGCGACAGATCCCGACGAACCGCCCCCTTTCTAGATCAAGTTTGGCCTGGGGTGAGCTGGCGGCCGCTCACCCCAGGCGCACGGTCGTGCGCTCGGTGGTGGCGCGGCGTTCCAGCGCCTCCGGGTCGGGGTGGCGGCACTGTACGAGTGACGCCGTCGCTGCGAGTACAGCGAGCAACCCGTCGCCGATGCCGTCGCGGTCGGTCCAGTCGAGCGTGGACAGAACACGGTCGGCCGGCGAGAGTCCCAGCGCCGTGGCGCGGGCGCGGGCGTCGGCTAGCACCTCGGCCACGGTCGCACCGGCCAGCGCCAGAGCGTCGTCGGGAACGGGCGCCCACGGCACGAAGTCGTCGCCCTGCAGCCGCACCTCGGACGCGAAGTCGACCACGCCGGCGGGCAGGCCCGGGACGCCCTTCCCGAAGGCGTCCAGGGACAGTGCCACCACCCCACCGGCGGGTGCGGCGGCCAGCGCGAGGTCCACGCGGTCACCGTCGCACAGCATCCACTCGGCGTCGTCCGGCTCGGTCACCACCTCGGCGCCGCACCACCAGGCGGCCAGCAGCACCACGGCCGTCTGCCAGTGCGCGGGAAGCAGAACCGCGACGCGGGTGCCCGGCTCCACGTCACACTCGTCGCGGAGCAGGTTCGCGGCCTTCGCCACCCAGTTGGCGGTGGTGATAGCGGACAGCTCGATCCGCTCACCCGTGGCGTCGTCGTAGAACGTGATCAATGGTCGGGCGGCGCCCGCGCCGGCGAGCAGCGGGTCCAGCAGGGCAGCGGTGAGCGTCACGGGGGCCTTTCAGCAGTCGGCTGACGGTCAGTCGACGCACGGTACGCCCGGCGGTGCGGTCGCCCCCTGCGGTGTACCGGGGTCGATGGCACCGGGGGCGGTGCTGTCAGCCGGGGCCGGCAGGACCGCGGGATTGAAGTCGGCGCCGAGTACCACGAGGACGTGGCCAGCGGTGAGGTCGTCGCTGCGCTCGACGTCGATCCCGCCGAGCTGCTCGGCGACGGCGTCGGCGGCGTCCCCGTCGGCGCCGGTGTAGCGGACGACCGAGGTCGGGCTCGGGTCGGTGTTGTCCACCTTCCCGCGGGTGAAGCCGAGGTCGCGAACGTGCGCGGCCACCGAGGCGGCCAGCCCCGAGACGTCGGAGGCGTTGCGCACGTCGACGACGTAACGTGACGCGATCACGTCGACCGGCGGCGGTGGGGGTAGCGGAGGGGGTGGGGGCGGCGCGGCGCGTGCGGCCTCGGCGGCTCGCTCCTGCTCGGTGATCCGCTGCTCGACGAAGGTGCGCACGTCCCTGCGGTCGACCAGCACGACATCGCCGCGGGCGTTGGTCTCCGTGCCGCGGGTGGGGATCGTCAGGAACTCCAGGTTGCCCGCCGCGATGTCGGAGGCCTGCTGCGCGAACGCCAGAAGGTCCCAGCCGGCGTCGATGACCAGCGACTTCTGTGCTACGTCGAGCAACGCGCCGAACGTGCCCGGATCGGTCAGGGTGCCTGCGGAGAGGATCTTGTCGGCCACCGCGGCGAGGAACACCTGCTGGCGGCGGATCCGGGACAGGTCCCCACCCGGCAGTCCATGTCGCTGCCGGACGAACGCCAGCGCGTCGCCACCGGAGATCGTCTGCGGTCCGGCGGGGAAACGGGCACCGGACAGCTCGTCGTCGACGTCCGCGTTCAGGCACACGTCGACGCCGCCGATGGCAGTGGTGAGGGTGTAGAAGCCGAGCAGGTTGAGCTCGGCGTAGTGGTCGACCGTGAGACCTGTCAGGCTTTCCACCGTCTTGATCAGCGTGCTGCGGCCGGTCTGCGCGGATTCGGCCTCGATCCGGGCCGGGTCGCGCACCCCGTCGGCCCTGAGCTCCTCGGCCGCCTGGGCCTTGGCCACCGGATACGCCGAGTTGATCTTGTCGCGACGGAGACCGGGGATGTCGACGTAGCTGTCCCGGGGGATGGAGAAGGCCACCGCTGCGCCGCCGCCCGCCGGGACGTGCAGCAGCATGATCGTGTCGGAGTTGAGCACGCCGGTGTCCGAACCGCTGCGCAGCTCGCGGAGCACGTCGGCCGGCAGCGGGTTGCCCTGCGCGTCGGTGCGGCTGTCCACCCCCACCAGCAGGATGTTCTGTGTCCCGCCTGCGCTGCCCCCAGTGATGACGTCCGTGGTGGTGATTCCCGCGGTGATGTCGCGGTAGAGGCCCCAGGCGGCGCCGGTGAGCGCGAACACCAGGGCCGAGGTCAGCGCCAGAGCGATCCGCACGTGCTGGACCAGGTCACGCCGGCGCGGGACGGGCGGTGCCGGGACGGGCCGACCTCCGGCCGTCCTGCGGACCGGCGTGTCGCGCGACCGGGTGGTCGGGGTGCGGGCAGGGCCGCGAGGGCTCGCGGCCGGGCGCACCGCAGTGCCGGACGACGGGCGACTCGTCGGTGACCCGCCCGAGCGCCCGGCCGACACCCGTCGGTCCACAACCACACCTCCGTTCGCTGCTTCTGCCCAGTCTTCTAGGGTGCAACATCAAGGCGCGCTCGTGCGGTACCTCGACGCGCGTGTCGCGGGTGACGATGCCCGCTTCGGCTACGCGCAGTGGTCCGGGGTGCCTCGCCCGGGATGAGAGGGGACGTCGTTGCCCGAGCAGCTGTCGGTGTTGCTGCCGGTCTGGGCCGGGGACCGGTCCGACTTTCTCACCGACGCCTTCCACTCCACGGTCGAGGAGCAGACCCGCAGGCCCGACCAGGTCGTCATTGTGCGTGACGGCCCGGTGGGTGCGCCGCTGGCCGCCCGGATCGCGGAACTGGCAGCCTCGAGCCCGGTCCCGGTCGACGTGGTGGCGCTGGAGTCCCACGTGGGGCTCGGCCCCGCCCTCGACGCGGGACTCGAGGCCTGCCGCCACGCCGTCGTCGCGCGGATGGACGCCGACGACATCAGCCTGCCGCACCGGTTCGCCGTGCAGGTGCCGATCATCGAGTCGGGCGTCGACCTCGTGGGCTCCGGCCTGCTGGAGTTCAGCGCGCACCCCGACGAGATCGTGGGCACGCGGATTCCGCCGACCCAGCCCGACGCCATCCGTGCCTGCGCCCGGTTCGCCGACCCGTTCAACCACCCGACCGTCGTCTACCGCCGCGACCTCGTGCGCGCGGTGGGCGGCTACACCGACTTCGCCCTGATGGAGGACTACCTGCTCTGGGCAAAGATGATCGTCGCCGGGGCGCGGGTGGCCAACGTCGCCGAGCCGCTGGTCAAGTACCGCATCGGGGCCGGGGCGTACGCGCGGCGCGGCGGGCTGGGCCAGCTGCGGGCCGAGCTGGCCGTGCAGCGCCGGTTCCGCCGGCTCGGGTTCACCAACCGGGGCCAGTTCCTGCGCAACGTCGTCGTCCGCGGCGGTTACCGGCTGGTCCCGGAGCGGGCCCGCCGGATGGCGTACCGGCGGATCATCGCCGTCCACCGAGCATGAGGCCCGGGAACACGCCGCGGGTGCACAGGCCATCCTGGTGTCATACCCGACCGAGTGGGAACGAGCCGGAGGAGAACGCGTGCTGCACGACGTCGAGGCTGTGGTGCTGGTGGGTGGCAGGGGGACGCGGTTGCGACCGCTCACGCTGTCGGCGCCGAAGCCGATGTTGCCCACGGCAGGGGTGCCCTTCCTGGCGCACCTGCTGTCCCGGATCTGCGCCGCGGGCGTCCGGCGCGTCGTGCTGGGCACCTCGTACCTGGCCGAGACGTTCTCCGAGTACTTCGGCGACGGTGCCGCCCTCGGGTGCGAGATCGAGTATGTGGTGGAGGACCAGCCGCTGGGTACCGGTGGGGGCATCCGGCACGTCATGAAATACCTGTCCACCGACGACGTGCTCGTGTTCAACGGCGACGTGCTGTGCGGCACCGACCTCGGCGCCATCGTCGACACCCATCGCCGCACCGAGGCGGACGTGACGCTGCACCTGGTGCGCGTGCAGGACCCCCGCGCGTACGGCTGCGTGCCCACCGGTGCCGACGGGCAGGTGCTGGACTTCCTCGAGAAAACCGAGGACCCGCCTACCAGCCAGATCAACGCCGGCTGCTATGTGTTCCGCCGCTCGGTGATCGAGTCGATTCCGCAGGGGCGGCCGGTATCGGTGGAGCGGGAGACGTTCCCCGGCCTGCTGGCGGCGGGCTCGCGAGTGTCCGGGCACGTGGACAACGCCTACTGGCGCGACATGGGCACGCCGGCTGATCTGATCCGTGGCTCGGCGGACCTGGTGCGCGGCGTCGCCCCCTCGGCGGCGCTGCCCGGACCCACCGGCGAGGCGCTGGTGCTCGACGGTGCCGAGGTCGCCGGTGAGGCGATCGTGTTCGGTGGCAGCGCCGTCGGGCGCGGGGTGCGGATCGGGGCTGGCGCGCGGGTCGAGGGCACGATGTTGTTCGACGGGGCCGTGGTGGGCGAGGGTGCGGTCGTGGAGCATGCCGTGATCGGCGCCGGGGCGCGGGTGGATGAGGGTGCGTTCGTCAGCGACACGGTGGTGGGTGACCGCGCCGTCGTCGGGGCGTACTGCGAGCTGCGCGGCGGCCTGCGGATCTGGCCGGACGTGGTCCTGCCCCCGCGTGGCGTGCGCTTCTCCCCGGATGTGTAGGCGCTTCGCGCCTGTGCGCGGAAATCGTCGCCCCGGCGACGATTTCCGCGCACGAGCGGCGGAGCCGCGGTGTTGACCCGCGAGTGGCGGCCGGAGTTCCGACTTGACTTCGTTGGCGTGCTCGCGCCGCTGCGCCGGGGCCGCGGCGACCCGACCTGGCGCTGCGCGGGCTCCGCCGTCTGGCGGGCCTCGACCACGCCGGACGGTCCGGCGACCCTGCGGCTGTGCCGTCGTGGCGACGCCACGGTGGTCGCGACAGCGTGGGGGCCGGGGGCGCAGTGGTCGCTGGACGGGCTGCCCGCGCTGCTGGGTGCCGCGGACCGCCCGGAGGAGTTCGTCGCCCACCACCCGCTGGTCGCCGACGCCGCGCGCCGGATGCCGGGGCTGCGCTTCGGCGCCTCCGGCCGGGTGTGGGACGTGCTGGTGGCCGCGGTCCTGGAGCAGAAGGTCACCGGCGTCGAGGCCCGCCGCTCGTGGCGCGAGCTGTGCCGGCGCTTCGGCGACCCGGCGCCGGGGCCGGCTCCCGACGGGATGCGCGTCCCCCCGACGCCGGAGCAGCTCCGTGCGGTGCCGGACTGGGAGTGGCACCGGGCCGGTGTCGACGCCGCGAGGCGGCGCGCGATCCGCGCCAGCGCCGCGGTAGCGCACCGGTTGGAGTCGGCGTGCGAGCTGGGCGGAGAGCAGGGACGGGAGCTGCTGCGGAAGGTCCCCGGGATCGGGGTCTGGACCGCGGCCGAGGTGGCGCAGCGCGCATGGGGCGACGCCGACGCCGTCAGCGTCGGTGACTTCCACATCCCGACGCTGGTCGGTTGGGCACTGGTGGGGTGCCCGCTCGACGATGCCGGGATGCTCGGCGTGCTGGCGCCCTACGTCCCGCAGCGGCAGCGCGCCGTGCGCTACGTCGAGGTGTCCGGGTTCCGGCGCCCCCGGTTCGGGCCGCGGTTCTCTCCTCGGGACTACCGCGCGATGTGACGCGGCGAACCCGGCTCGTGCTCAGGACCGCTGCGAGCTGAACCAGAGGTTGGCTGTGGGCAGTGGCCCGCCATCTGAGCCGCCTCCCACCCGAGGCAGACGGCATGCATCCGGCGGTCGACGGCGAGCACCTCCTCGACGTCGACCGCACCGGCCAGGATGCGAGTCCAGCATCCTGCGGCGGCACCGAGCACCGCGGCGTACGGACTGGCGTCGGCCGTTGCGGCCAGCGCCTCGGCGTGGTGTGCGACGTCGGCGGGTCGTCCCGCTGCAAGGGCGGCCTGCATGCGGTACCAGCGCAGCGGGGCGTCCCACAGCACCGGCCTGCCGACCCGGTCGAGCAGCTCGTCGGCCTCCGCCAGGTGCGAGGTGAGCCAGCCCTGTTCACCGAGCTGGGCAGCGGTGACCGCGAGCTCGCCGAGCTGGGGTAACGCGGGGAGCTCGACGGGGGACTGTACCAACGCGTCCCGGGCCCGGACCCACGCCGCGGCCAGCCCACCCGCGTCGTTCTGCCTCCTCGCGAGCGCCACCGCCAGCGCTGAGGCGATCAGCTCGTCCCGCGGCTCCAGCCGCACGCCCGGGTGAGCGCTGCGCTCGAGCGTGCGTCGCGCCTGGTCGAGCCAGCCTCCGGCTCATCGCGACCCAGGCGTACAGCAGCCGGTGGCGGCGCTGGGCGGGCAGCCCGCCGTGCTGGGCCTCGACAGCACGGTGCAACGCGGTATCGGCGACGGAGAGCTCCCCGGCCTGCATCGCGACGACGGCGGTGAGGGCGGCCGGGGTGTCCGGGAGCAGGCTCGTGGCGGCGACCGGTTCGAGCAGCGCGCTGGCCCGCATGAGCTGGGACAGCGCCGCGGGTGCGGAACCGGAGACCGTGTCCAGCATCCCGCGCGCCATCAGCGACGCCGCACCGTCGAGTGCGGTGTTCGCTTCCCCCGGCGCTGCTCGCGCGGCGTCGACGACGGCTCGAGCCTCGTCCAGCTGCCCGGTCGCGATGAGCGCGGGGACGGCCAGCACGGCGGTAGTGGCGGGCAGAGTGCGGTAGAGCTCGACGCTGCGGCCGGACAGGCCGCGGTGGGAGAGCACCGCGGCTGCCGTCGCCACGCTCTGCTCCCGGCCCGTTGCGTGGGGATCGGCGATGACGTGGTCGGCCAGCCGAAGGGCCTGGTCGAGGTCGCCGCCCAGGGCGACCGCGCGAGCCCGGCTGCTGGCGAGCTCGTGGGCTGGCCATCCGGCCTCGACTGCGGCAGCGAGCAGCTCCGCGGCCAGCGGCGGCGACGTGTCCATCGCTTCGCGAGCCGCGGTCTCGAACACGGC
Organism: Mycobacteriales bacterium; assembly: GCA_038257875.1. Taxonomy (GTDB): domain Bacteria; phylum Actinomycetota; class Actinomycetes; order Mycobacteriales; family Pseudonocardiaceae; genus Pseudonocardia. The sequence goes on along the minus strand of JBBSQN010000045.1, from coordinate 1,996 downwards.
GGCGACCCGGTTGCCGCTCGCGCCCGTGCCCAGCAGTTGGCGGCCGGCCGCGAGGACGGAACCACCCCGGTCGAGCTCGATCCCGGCGAGTCGCCGTTGCAGGTCCCGGCTGCGCAGTACCGGGGTCAGCCGCAGGAACAGGTTCCGGATGATCGGGATGAGCGTGCCGGACTCGGTGAGCAGCCCGGTGGCACGAGCGGCCTCCACCGCGGCGTCGAGCTCGTGGGGTGCGCCGCCCAGTAGCGGTCCGAGGACGTCGCTGTCGAGCGCCGCGCCGAGGGCCATCACCTCGAGCAGGTCGTGCACCGCCGGCTCCAGTGCGTCCACCCGGTGGCGCAGCCGTTCGGCGAGGGCGACCGAGACGGTGATCCGGTCGGGTCGGTGGAACCGCTCGGGTCGGCGTGGATCGAAACGACCGGAGTCCTGCAACGCCTGGGTCACGAAGTCGACCAGTGACGGGAGCCCGCCGGACTGCTCGTGCACCAGCTCGGCCATCGCCTCGGGCGAGCGGCACCCGACCCGGTCCGCGATGCGGGAGGCCACCGCGGCCTGGCTGAGGTGGCTCACCATCACCACCACCCGCCTGCTGGCGATGCTGGCGGTCAGGGCAGCGAGTGAGCTCGGCCGCGGCCACGGCCGGTAGGTCATCACGAGCCGGGCCGACTGGGTCTCGGCGAAGCCGCGCAGCTCGTCGAGGAACGCGGGTTCCAGACGGTGCGCGTCGTCGACGAGCACCGCCTGGGTGGGGCTCAGTCGGTCTGGCGGGATGCGGCGGGAGGCGCTCCCGCGGATCACGTCGACTCCGGCCTGCTCGTACTGGCGGGCCACGGCGTCGAGGAAGAAGGTCTTGCCGGTTCCCCCGGGGCCGACGATTGCCACCGTGAGGGGCTCGGCCGGGGTGTCCGCAATCCGCTGCATGACCCAGGCCTGGGCGGGTGTGGCGCCGCCAGGTCGCTCGGCTGACGCAGCCCCCGTGTCCGTCATCGCCGTCCTTCCCCCCGCCGGTTTCCCTGACCGTCCTCCGTACCTGTCGGGAAGCGTGACGTTCCCGTTACACCGTGTTGCTTACGTGGGTAGCCTGCTCGCTCGACAGCGTCGCCATCGTGCCGACCGACCGGCGATTGTTACCGCCTGCTGCGACCGCCGGTCGAGAATGTACCGGTCGAGTGTGGCGAAGTTAGGTGAGGGTAGTTCGGTGCCGTCCTGGTGCCGCACCGTCGTGGAGGAAGGATCGTCGTATGGTCGAGCCGTACCACCGAATGCCCGACGACTGGCAGCGCGCGCTGGTCGTCGTCGCCCATCCCGACGACCTGGAGTACGGCGGCGCGGCGGCGATCGCGCGCTGGACGGCCGAGGGTCGCACCGTGACCTACCTGCTCGCCACCCGCGGGGAGGCCGGGATCGACTCGCTCCCGCCCGCCGAGTGCGGGCCGCTGCGGGAGGCCGAGCAGCGGGCGGCCGCGGCGGAGGTGGGCGTCGAGGTCGTCGAGTTCCTCGACCATCCCGACGGGCTGGTCGAGTACGGCATCCCGTTGCGCCGTGACATCGCCGCCGCGATCCGGCGGCACCGTCCCGAGCTGGTGATCACCAGCAACCACCGGGAGAGCTGGCCGGGTGGCGGGCTCAACATGGCCGACCACGTCGTCGTCGGGCGGGCCGCGATCGACGCCGTGCGCGACGCCGCGAACCGGTGGATCTTCCCGGAGCTGGGCGAGCCGTGGGGCGGGGTGCGCTGGGTCGCCGTTTCGGCCTCCCCGCAGAACTCGCACGCGGTCGAGATCAGCGGCTCGTTCGACCGCGGGGTGGCCTCGCTGGCCGCGCACCGGGCTTACCTCGCCGCGCTCAGCGGGGCGATGGCCGATCCTGCGACGTTCCTGCGCCAGATGGCCGAGGCGGACGCCGAGCGGTTGCCCGGTGCCCACCTCGCGACCGGCTTCGAGCTGATCGCCCTGTAGGGGGTCGTGCGCGGATATGAGCGCCCCAGCGCTCATATCCG
>JBBSQN010000044.1:0-35203 GCA_038257875.1 Mycobacteriales bacterium | reverse complement strand
GCCCCCCCGCGCCCGCGCCCCGCCGCCGGCCCCCCCCGCCCCCACCAACCCCCCCCCACCCCGGCCGCTCGACGCCCGGCGGCTCAAACGCCCCCCCGGCCCCCTATTCCCCCCCACGCGCTACTCCAGAAGGTGGTCGCGCAGCAGGGACTCGGCGGCTGCCGTCCGGCCGTGCGCAACCAGCAACCCGGCCGGGACCACCGCGAAGTCGGCGTCGACCAGCACCGGCACCCCGGCCAGCGGCGGCGCGAGCAACGGGTCTGCCTGCAGCGTCGCCACCACGGCGCCGAGCCCGCCGGAGGTGTCGCGCTGCCGGAACACGCCACCGGTGAGGACGACGAGCCCCACGTCGTGACCGGCGTCGTGATGCGCACGCAGGTGCCGGCGCATGGCGACCACCGACGCGACCGCGGCGACCCGGCGGTCCTCCGCCGCGCTGCCGGGGTCCCGCGGCACGGAGCCGATCTCGCTGGCCATCCGGGCGACGGTCGGGCCCAGCAGGTCGGCCTCCACCGGGTCGAGGACACCTTCGACCTGGCCCCCCACGAGCACCCCGCCCGCGGCGGCCCGCACACCGAGGTCGCCCTCGACGGTACGCAGGCCGGACTCGCCCCCGCCGGGGGCCGAGTGCACGTCCGTCGTGGCGCAGCCGACGTCGACCATCAACACCCGGGCGGCACAGACGCGCGCCAGCTCGGTGGCGGCATGCCCGACGGCGTCGGGCGTCGCCACCCGCACGAGCCGGCGGAACCGAGGAGCGACGGCAGGCCCGCGCCCGCCGAGGGCATGGCGGACGTAGAGCTGCGCCAGTGCCGCCCGGGCGGGCCCCGGCACCAGCTCGCCGCGCCGGGGGCTGACGTTGTCGCAGGCCACCACCGTGCGGCCGGTGGACCGCAGCAGCGCGAGCGCGTCGTCGCGGGCGGCGACGTTGCCCGCGAGCACGATCGGATAGCGGACCCGGGCCCGCGCGAGCCGTCCTGCGTTGTGCAGCAGACCGGTGGGGTCGTCGCCGTCAGCACCACCGAGCAGCAGCACCACGCCGGGGCTGGCGCTGCGCAGCAGCCGGACGTCCGCGGGCTCGAGCGGGCCAGCGTGGACATACACCACGTGGGCTCCGGCCGAGCACGCGACCCGGTACCCCGCCTCGGTGGCGACCAGCCGCTCGGAGCCCACGACGGCGAGCCGCAGGCCACCTCCGGCCGACGAGCACGCCAGCAGCTCGGGTTCGCCGGCAGCGCCGGCCGGGCCCGCTGCCGAGACCGCCCGGACGGCGGCGTCCACGCCCGCGAGCACGTCGCCGGTGGTGGGGTGCTCGGCGAACCCCGCAAGTGCCCCGTCGGCGCGCACCAGCACGGCCTTGGTCCAGGTGGAGCCCACGTCGAGGCAGACCGATGCGGCCTGCTCAGAGGGCGTCACGATCGCTGAGCGTAAACCCGCACGGCACCCCACGACCCCGCGAGTCGGCACGATCTGGTGGTCGAGTTGCGCGTCAGTGGCGGACGGGTTCCGTCCCCGACAGCGACGCGCGGATGCGTGGCGATCCCGGGTCCGAGCCGACTCGCCAGAAACGGTCCACTCAGCCGCCAGTTCGTACCGACTCGCGAGGTTAGGAGGGGGGGTCGGCGCCGCGCATGAGGTAGAGGACGGCTTCGAGCTCGTCGGGTTTGATCAGGACGTCGCGGGCCTTCGAACCCTCCGACGGTCCGACGACCCCACGCGACTCCAGCAGGTCCATCAGCCTGCCGGCCTTGGCGAACCCGACGCGGAGCTTGCGCTGCAGCATCGACGTCGAGCCGAACTGCGAGGTGACCACCAGCTCGGCGGCCTGTATCAGCACGTCGAGATCGTCGCCGATGTCGGCGTCGACCTCCTTCTGCTCACCGGCCTTCGCGACGGTCACCCCGTCGGTGTAGGTCGGCTCGGCCTGGTCCTTGGTGAACGCGACGATCGCGGAGATCTCCTCGTCACCGACGAACGCGCCCTGCATCCGGACCGGCTTGCCCGCTCCCATCGGCAGGTACAGCGCGTCGCCCATGCCGATCAGCTTCTCCGCGCCCGGCTGGTCCAGGATGACGCGCGAGTCGGTGAGCGAGGACGTCGCGAACGCCAGGCGCGACGGCACGTTGGTCTTGATCAACCCGGTGACGACGTCCACCGACGGGCGCTGCGTCGCGAGCACCAGGTGGATGCCGGCCGCGCGGGCCTTCTGGGTGATCCGCACGACCGCGTCCTCGACGTCGCGCGGCGCGGTCATCATCAGGTCGGCCAGCTCGTCGACGATGCACAGGATGTAGGGATAGGGCCGGTACTCCCGCTCGCTGCCGGGCGGCGCGGTGATCTCGCCCGCGCGGACCCTGCGGTTGAAGTCATCGACGTGGCGGACCTTGTTGACCTGCATGTCCTGGTAGCGCTGCTCCATCTCCTCCACCAGCCAGGCCAGCGCGGACGCCGCCTTCTTGGGCTGGGTGATGATGGGCGTGATCAGGTGCGGGATGCCCTCATACGGCGTCAGCTCGACCATCTTCGGGTCGATGAGGATCATCCGGACCTCGTCCGGGGTCGCCCGCGAGAGCAGCGAGACCAGCATCGAGTTCACGAAGCTCGACTTGCCCGAGCCCGTGGACCCGGCCACCAGCAGGTGCGGCATCTTCGCGAGGTTCGTGGTGAGGAAGTGGCCCTCGATGTCCTTGCCCAGCCCGATCACCAGCGGGTGCTGCTCGGCGCGGGCGTTGCCGCCGCGCAGCACGTCACCCAGGCGCACCATCTCGCGGTCGGTGTTGGGCACCTCGATGCCGACGGCCGACTTGCCCGGGATCGGGGCGAGGATCCGGACGTTGTCGGTGGCAACGGCGTAGGAGATGTTCCGAGTCAGCTGGGTGATCTTCTCGACCTTGACGGCCGGACCCAGCTCGATCTCGTAGCGCGTGACCGTCGGGCCCCGGGTGAACCCGGTGACCTGCGCGTCCACGGAGAACTGGTCGAGCACCCCGGTGATCGACTCGATCATGGCGTCGTTGGCGTGGCTGCGGGTCTTGGGCACCGGGCCGGTGGGCAGCAGGTCGCTCGGCGGCAGCACATAGGTACTGCCCTCCTCGCTCACCGCAACGGTGAGGCGCAGCTGCTCCCCGACCGCGCCCTCGGGCTCCGGCTCGGCGGGTGGGGTCGCCGGCACGACGGCGGCGGGCTTGCGGGTCCGCGGCCCCGGGGGCTCGACGACGGCAGGCTCGACCGCAGCACCGTCGGTCCCCTCTCCGTCATCCACGACGCCGGAGGCCTGGCGGCGCCGCGACGGCCGCCGACGCGCCGGGACGAGCGGGGCGTCGATGACGGGCTCGACCGGCGCCTCCGGATCGGCGGTGTCCTCGGCGTCCGCGCTCCCCCGACCCAGCAGTCGGCGGACCCGGTCCGGCACCGCGCGCACCGGCGTCGCGGTGAGCACGAGGAACGCGTAGCCGGACAACAGCACCAGCACCGGGGCGGCCACCCACGGCGTCAGGCCGGTGGCGAGCGGGGTGGCCGCGAGGTACCCCAGCGCTCCGCCGCCCTCGGACCAGCGCGCCGGCTCGTCCGGGCGCCCCGCACCGAGGTGCACCAGCCCGAGCGCGCCGAGGGTGAGCAGCAGCGAGCCGACGGCGACGCGCGGCCGCGACTGCGGGTGCGCCTTCGTGGCCATCAGAATGACCCCGATCACGAGCAGCAGCACCGGCATCAGCACCGCACCCAGGCCGACGACGGCGCCCACCGCACCGGACAGCGCGTCCCCGACCGGACCCCCGGCCTCCCACCAGATGCCCGCCGCGCTCACGACGGCCAGTACCAGGACCGTCACGCCCAGGCCGTCGCGCCGGTGGGCGGGATCCAGCTCGCGGGCGCGCCCGACCGCCCGGCCGATCGACCGCCCGAGCTTCACGATCCCGCGGCCGAGGCCACCGGTCCCACGGCTGAACAGGCCGGGGCCCTGCTTGCGGGCCGGCTTGCGCGCGGCGGGGCGGCGACGGGGCGGTGGCGATCGCCGGGCCGGGGGCTTGCGGCCCGATCCCTGTGCCGACCGCGTCGCGGTGCCCTTGCTGCCGCCACCGGCCGTCGTCCGTCCCACCATGGGCCCCACGGTATCCGCCCACCCCGGTTTCCCCGGTGACCGACGCACCGTCGGCTCTTCGGAAACCGCTGTCGCGGTGCTCAGGGGTAGCGTTTGAGGACGACCCAGGTCGTGGTGCGGATCGTCTCGTGCCAGCCGGCGATCCGGTCCAGCACAGCGTCGAGCTCGTCGGCGCTCGGTGCCGCGACCAGCGCGATGAGGTCGTACTCACCGGTCACCGTCTCGGCCTCGGTGACGCCGGGCAGCGCGCGCAGGCGGCCGACGTAGCCGGGGACGTCGGCGGTACGCAGCACGATCCCGACCCGCGCACGATGGGCGGCAACGTCGGTCGGCAGCACGACGTCGGCGTGGTAGCCGCGGATCACGCCGGTCCGCTCGAGGCGCTGCACGCGGGCGAGCACGGCCGTGCGCGACAGGCCGACGCGCCGGCCCAGCTCGGCCATCGCCGCACGCCCGTCGGTGGCCAGCAGGGCCAGCAGGGCACGGTCCAGGTCGTCGAGCTGACGATCCGTCGGTGGCACGGCCGACATCGTGGCAGGTCGCCGAGGAATGCCGACGGTCGGCGTGATGTGCTGGGGCGATCGCGGTCTGACACTGGGGTATGGCTGTCACACCGGATCGCGTGCACGACATCCTGCGGCGCCACCTGCTGGTGGACGGGTTCGACCTCGTGCTGGACACCCGCGCCAGCCGCGGATCATGGCTCGTCGACGCCCGCGACGGCACGCGCTACCTCGACCTGTTCAGCTTCTTCGCCTCCGCGCCGCTGGGCATGAACCACCCGGCGCTGGCCGACGATCCGGAGTTCCGCACCGAGCTCACCGAGGTGGCCGTCAACAAGCCGTCGAACTCCGACGTCGCCACCACGCAGCTGGCGGCGTTCGTCGAGACCTTCACCCGCGTCCTGGGGGATCCGGCGCTGCCGCACCTGTTCCTCGTCGAGGGCGGGGCGCTCGCGGTGGAGAACGCGCTGAAGGCCGCGTTCGACTGGAAACGTCAGCACAACGCGCGCCACGGCCGACCGGCGACGCGCGGCACGAAGGTGTTGCACCTGCGCAGGGCCTTCCACGGCCGCAGCGGCTACACGCTCTCCCTCACCAACACCGATCCGCGCAAGACCGCGCTGTTCCCGACGTTCGACTGGCCGCGCATCGACGTCCCGGCGATCCGGTTCCCGTTGGCCGAGCACCTGGCGCAGGTGCAGGCGGCCGAGGACGTCGCGCTGACGCAGGCCCGCGCCGCGTTCGTCGCGCATCCGCACGACATCGCCTGCTTCGTCGCCGAACCGATCCAGGGTGAGGGTGGCGACAACCACCTGCGCCCGGAGTTCCTCCAGGCGATGCAGGCGCTGTGCCGCTCCCACGACGCGCTGTTCGTGCTCGACGAGGTGCAGACCGGCGCCGGTCTGACCGGCACCGCGTGGGCCTACCAGCAGCTCGGCGTGGAACCCGACATCGTGGCGTTCGGCAAGAAGCTCCAGGTCTGCGGGATCATGGCGGGCAGGCGCGTGGACGAGGTGCCCGACAACGTGTTCCGGGTGTCCGGGCGGCTCAACTCGACCTGGGGTGGCAACCTGACCGACATGGTGCGGTCGCGGCGCTACCTCGAGGTCATCGAGGCCGAGGGGCTGATCGAGCGGGCCGCGGTGCTGGGCAAGCGGCTGCTCGACGGCCTGGCCACGATCCCGGAGGTGGACAACGTGCGCGGGCGTGGGCTGTTCGTCGCGCTCGACCTGCCCACCGCAACGGCCCGGGACGCGGCGCTGCAGCGGCTGCATCGCGACGAGAAGGTGCTGATCCTCGGCAGTGGGGAACGCTCGATCCGGTTCCGGCCGGCCCTGACGATCGGCGAGGACGAGCTCGACCTCGCCGTCGCGACCCTCTCCCGGGTGGTGGCGGTGTGACCGGGGTCGGCTCGTTCCTCAACGGGACGTGGCGCGACGACGCCCCGGGCGGGCGGCTGGCCTCGACGAACCCCGCGCACACCGGCGAGACCGTGGCCCACGCCCTGCTCGCCGATGCCGCCACGTTCGTCGAGGCGTGCCGGTGCGCCCGCGACGCGCAGCGGGTCTGGGCGAACACCCCGGCACCGGTGCGCGGTCAGGTGGTAGCGCGCATCGGCCGGCTCGTGGAGGCCAACGCACAGGCGCTGGCCCGGCTGGTGACGCGCGAGATCGGCAAGCCGCTCGCCGAGTCCCGCGGCGAGGTGCAGGAGGTCATCGACACCTGCGGGTTCTTCGCCGGCGAGGGGCGGCGGCTCTACGGGCAGACGGTGCCCAGCGAGATGGGCGACAAACAGCTGTTCACCTTCCGGGTGCCGGTCGGCGTCGCGGCGATCGTCACGGCCGGGAACTTCCCGGTGGCGGTGCCGTCGTGGTACCTGGTGCCGGCGCTGCTGTGCGGCAACACCGTGGTGTGGAAGCCGGCGGAGTACACCCCGGCGATCGCCGCGGCGTTCACCGAGCTGTTCGTGCGCGGTGGGCTGCCCGCCGGAGTGCTGAACACGGTGCTCGCCGACGGTGCCACAACCTTCGACGGGCTGTCCGCCGCACTCGACGCCGGCGTCGTCGACAAGATCGGGTTCACCGGGTCCTCCGCGGTGGGTGTCCGCATCGGCGAGCTGGCCGGGCGCCACCTGCAGACTCCGTGCCTGGAGCTGGGCGGCAAGAACCCGCTGGTCGTGATGTCCGACGCCGACCTCGACCTGGCCGTCGACGGCGCGCTGTTCTCCGGGTTCGGCACGGCCGGGCAACGGTGCACCTCGCTGGGCACAGTAATCGTGCACGCCTCGGTGCACGAGGAGTTCCTGCGCCGCTTCGACACCGCCGTGCGCGAGGCTGTGATCGGCGAGCCGACCCGCGCGGACGTCCTCTACGGGCCGATGATCGGGCAGCGCTTCCTCGACGGCTTCGTGTCCCGGCTCGACCTCGTGCAGCCCCACCACACCCTGCACGGCTCCACCGGCACCGGGCGGATCACCGCGGCGAACCCGCGCGAGGGCTTCGCCGGCGACCCGGACGCCGGGCTCTACGCCCACCCCACGATCGTCGACGGCGTCCGCGCCGAGGACGCGATCGCCCGCATCGAGACCTTCGGCCCGATCGTCGGCGTCGCGAGCTTCGAGACCTTCGACGAGGCCGTCGCGCTCGCGAACGGGCACGGCTACGGGCTCTCGGCGTCGATCTACACCTCCACGCCGGCACACGCGTTCCGGTTCCGCGAGCGGGTGAGCGCGGGCATGGTCAGCGTCAACAACTCGACCTCGGGTGCGGAGGCACACCTGCCCTTCGGCGGCAACGGCCGCTCGGGCAACGGGTCGCGGCAGTCCGGGATCTGGGTGCTCGACCAGTTCACCCGCTGGCAGTCGATGAACTGGGACTACGCCGGCACGCTGCAGAAAGCGCAGATGGACACCGCGACCGACGCCGGTGCGCACGCCGACTCGGACTTCCGGCTCCCGTAGCCCCCGGCCAGCAGTCCGATCATCGTCAGGCACCCCGTCCTGACCTGGTGCGGGGTTGTCGGCCGAGGTGCCGCGTGGACCTCGTGGCAGGTGGCCGATCATGTCGGGCATCAGAAGGAACCGCGGGTTCTCCCCCGCTACGATCTTACAACGAAGATCGTACGTCGCCGCCGGCTACGATCGTGACCCCGCGCGCTGCAAGCCTGGTGCCACAACCACCGCAGCCTATAGTTCACGATCCTAGGGCCACGTCAAGCGGCCAGCGGCGGACCCGAATCCGGTCCTGCGGAAACAGCACGATATCCGGTTGCCGGTCGGTGACGATCAATTCCGGCGGCAGGTCACCGCGCTGGGCGGTTCCCGTGGGTTCGGCAGCGTCGGCTCACAGCTCGATCACCGGGTGACTATCATCAGACGAGCTCGCCGACCGGGATCGACAGCCCCGGCAGCAGCGGGCTGGTGAGTGCACCGTCCCGCCCCAGCTCCTCGACCACTACGAACTCGGCTGGCTCGGTCGGCTGTGCGGGTGGGCGCATGACCAGCGCGCTCGGGTTCTCGGGATCCACCAGCCACAGCTCCCCGACACCCACCCGCGCGTAGTCGGCGCGCTTGCGCACCACGTCGAATGCCCGGGTGCTCGGCGAGAGCACCTCAACCGCCAGGTCGGGTGGACCGGTGAGGTACGGGTTGCCCGGGGCAGGTCGAGAGCGTCCGTCGCGGTACCAGGCGACATCGGGCAGGTAGCCGCGGATGCCCGTGATGCGCACCGGCGGATCCATGGTCACCGTGCCCCGACCCGGTTCCGCCCGGATCCAGGTCCAGATCAAGGCGACCAACGCGCCGACGACCTGTTGGTGCAGCCAGCTGGGCGGGTTCACCAGGATCAGTTCTCCGTCCACCAGCTCGGCGTGCCTGTAGCGCGGCTCGTCGGGAAGCTCGAGGAACTCCTCCCAGGTGAGCCCAGTGGTGGCTGTCGCACTGCTCATGGCTGAGAGCGTACGGCGTCCATCACGATCCCGGACCCGTTCGGGACCAAGTTCCTGATGGCCGATCAGCTCGGTGCACCATCGGGTAGCCGTAGGACGCTTCACCGATGCGATGGTGACGGTCCTGCGGGGCTCACCTACCGGTTCAGCTCGGTCGCAGGCAGTGCACCCGGTCGCACAACCACCGCACAAGCTCGTCGGCGTGTTCTCGCTGCGCTGCGTCCAGAGGTGTGAGGTTCTCCCACGGCGGTATCCAGTTCAGCTCGACACCCTGGTCCAGCAGATACTCCGCGCAGCGCCGGCGGCTCCCGTGGCAGGCGCCCCAGAAAGCGCGGGTGACGTCCTCCGGTGCAGGTGGCGTCAGCTGGCGAAGTACCCCTCGACACGGTCGGCCAGGCTGAGCGTCGCCGCGTCGACGAGCGTGGTCCGGGCGCCGCGCCGTCGTCGTTGCTCGCCGCCCAGTGCAGCGGCGTCTCGTCATGCGGTCCGTGGAACCGCGCGTCGACGTCGACGCCGGCCTCGACCAGGGTGGTGACGGTCGCCGCGCCGTTCGCGTAGTGGCCGGGCCAGTCAGTCACGACATGGAGCAGCGTGCGCGACATCCCGCAGGGTCGTCGTTACCAGCAAGGGATTGTCGGCCAACAGGTGCCGCATCGCCGCCAGGTCGTGGGCGACGTCGACTACGGCCACGGTCTGCTGTACATCGTCGATGAGATAGATCACATGATAGGTGCCGCGGCATGCGCAGTGGCGATCCTCCAGTGGAGGTCGGGTCGGGCTCGCCCTCGCCCCGGGCCAGCTCGGCCTCTGAGGCGCTCATCCGCCGAACCGTCTCGGGGTCGGACAGGATCGCGATCGTCTTCGAATGACTCGAGATCCGCAGGCGCCACCAAGACGGCTGACGGTCTACCGTGGACCGTCACCAGGACCCGTTCTTGCTGGCTGCTGACTCAACTCACGAGTTCCGACAGGTGAGCCTTCACGTCAGCGAGCGACAAGAACGTCGTCATGAACATAAGTATGACCATACCGCGCCGAGTGTCCACGGCTCCGCGTGGCGGTCGCGAGGTGGAACCGGCCTTTCCGTCCGCGAGCCTCAGCCGCCAGCGTTCAGGATCATCTCCGCGCACTTCTCGCCGATGACGATGGACGGGTTGTTGGTATTCGCATTGACGATCACCGGCATGATCGACGCGTCCGCGACCCGCAGCCCCTCGAGTCCACGCACCCGCAGCTGCGGGTCGACCACCGCCCTCTCGTCGACGCCCATCGCGCAGGTGCCGACCGGGTGGTAGAGCCCCTGCACGTAGTTCCGCACGAACTCGCGGAGATCGTCGTCGGAGCGCACCGCGTCGCCGGGCAAGTGCTCCGCACCCCGGTAGCCGTCGAACGCCGGCGAGGCGATGATGTCACGGACGATCCGGATGCCGTCGACGAGCACCTGCATGTCACGATCGTCACCGAGGTAGTTCGGGTCGAGCGCGGGCTTGTCCTGCGGGTCGGCCGAGCGCAACCACATCCGACCCACGCTCCTCGTCCCGACCAGCCCGGGCAGCGCGGTGAACCCGTGCCCGCTCGCGGGGTTGCGAAAGCCGTGATCGACGAACCAGCCGGGCACGAAATGGAACTGCAGATCCGGCGCGGCGGACTCACCGACGGTCAGAAAGCCGCCGGACTCCCCGATGTTGGAGGTCAGCAGGCCCATCTTCGCATCGAGAAACCGTGCACCCTGCTCCGGATCACGGGCCCCGGTCAGGGTAATCGGCGCGGTGCAGGTGTAGGCGACCGGGACGGCCAGGTGGTCCTGCAGGTTCTCCCCGACGCCGGGCAGGTCACGGCGCACCGGGATGCCGAGGCTCTCCAGCTGCTCGCGGGGCCCGACTCCGGAGAGCATCAGCAGCTGTGGGGAGTTGACGGCCCCGCCGGAGACCACGACCTCGCGACGGGCGGTGATCTGCTGCTCGCCCACGGCACCGTCGTACACGCATCCGGTGCAGCGCGCGCCGTCGAAGGTCAGCCGGGTGACCATGGCTGGGGCGATGACAGTGAAGTTCGGCAGGTCCAGCGCCGGGTGCAGGTAGCCGCGCGCCGCGCTCCACCGCGTGCCTTCCTTCTGGGTCACCTGGTAGAGCCCGAAACCGGCCTGGGTGGCGGCGTTGAAGTCGTCGTTGGCGGGATGGCCCTGCTCGACTGCGGCCGCGACGAACGCGCGGGACAGCGGGTTGGGGTCGCGCAGGTCGGTGACGTTGATCGGGCCGCCGACCCCGTGATACTCCGACTCGCCGCGCTCCTGGTGTTGGGCCCGCTTGAACAACGGCAGCATGTCGGCGAAGGACCAGCCGTCGTTGCCCAGCGCGGCCCACCCGTCGTAGTCGGCATGCGCGCCACGCTGGTAGATCTGAGCGTTGAGCGAGCTCGAACCCCCGTAAACCTTCCCCCGGGGCCAGTAGTCGGAACGGGCATTGAGGTTCTTCTGGGGTTCGGTCGTGTAGTTCCAGTCGACCGAACCCTTGAACAGCGACGGGAACGCCGCCGGAACGGCGATCTCAGGCAGGTCGTCAGGCGGGCCCGCCTCCACGACGGCCACCTCGTACTCTCCCGACGCGGCAAGCCGTGCGGCCACCGCGCACCCGGCCGAGCCGGCACCGATCACCACGTAGTCATACGTCGACATTCTTCGCTCCGAATCACCATCGGCTGGGAACGGAGCGTAGCACCAGCGACAGGTTTAATAGCAACGATAATCATATTTACTAGTGCCATCGTGCCTGGCTGGAGGCCCGTCTGTCCTGTAGAAACAGGTAACACAGGTGTGGACGCTGCGGTCACCTGCTCGATGGCCGCCACGTCCGCCGCACCTCACGGCGGCAGGTGTGGTGGGGCTGTGGCCACGCAGAACGACCAACGGCCAGGCCGTCTACCGCAGTTTGGTGGCGGTCAGCCTCATCATGATCCCGGCCTTGGATCGGTGGAGGTAATCGATGGCGAGACCGGCCGCAGCGACGTCACGTTCAGGTCGACGCAGCAGGTGGTCGGCGGCGCAGCGCACGGCCACTGGCTCCAATAACCGCTGCACGGTTCGCACCACCGCAATCGGGCTGGCGACATGCTCGACGAGCAACAGACGTCCGCCCGGTCGAAGCACTCGGGCCATCTCGGCTAGCGCGGCGTCGGGGTCGGGGATGCTGCACAGCGCCAGGGTGGCCAGCACGGTGTCAAACCCCTCGTCGGGGAGGTCGAGCGCCTGGGCGTCGCCGACGAGGAGCTGGACCGGGCAGGGTGCGCGGTCGATCCGCGGCCGGGCCCGGGCGAGCATGTCCGAGCTCAGGTCCAGCGCGGTAACCCGTGTGTCGCGTGGATAGTGCGCGAAGTTACGGCCGGTGCCTGCAGCGATCTCCAGCACCTCGCCGTGGGCCTGGCCGGCGGCCCAGACTCGGCCCTCGCCGACCAGCAGCCGCTCGACGGGGCCGATCATTTGGTCGTAGTGGCGCGCGGTGCGGGCGTAGATCGCGCGCACTCGCCGTGTCTCACCGCCATTGCTGCGCGTCATCAGCCGTCCATCATCGCACCCATGTCGACGGAACCGTTCGTCATCATGCCGCCATGGTCGTTCATCATCTGCTCCATCAGTGAGCGCATCTGCTGGGCGTCGCCGCGCCGCTCGGCCGGCAGCATCTTCAACATCTGGGCCATGTGCTGGTCCATCTGCTCGAGCCACTGCCCGGTCTCCGGCGGGCTCGGCTGGTCCGACTCCGTCGGGTTGGCGCTCGCGACACCCGCTCCGGGCAGGCTGGCGCTCAGGATCAGGGTGGCCACGGTAGCACCCAGGCGTACCAGGGTCTTGTGCTGCACGGTGTTCACTCCTCGTGTGGGGATCGTGCTCGGATGACCCCGATGTCAGACAGCGGCGATGCAGATCCGGTGAAGCGCCGATGTGGTTGCGGTGCAGTGTGCGGGAGGCGCACCAGCCAGTGGGTGTGCCGGGGGCGGGTGTCCACCGAGATGTCCTCGCCGTGTGCGGTGACGAGCTCGGGGCCACCGCCAGGTCGATCACCGATCCCCGGTGCAGGACCCGGCGCCGCGGAAGAAGCGCTCGAACACCCGGGGAAGTCCTCGTCGGTGATACCCGGCCCGGTGTCGACCACCGTCAGCTCGGCGTACCCACCCCGCTCGATCTTGAGCTGGTCGATCTCGGCGCGCATCTGTGCGACCTGCTGCTGTCCACCGGCGTCACCGGAATCATGGCGCTGGCCCCGCATCATCATCCACATCATCGCGCCCATCCCGACCGGGCAGGCCAGGACAGCAAGCCCGTACAGCAGTGATTCCATTTTCTTCCCTTCACCGACGATGGTGCGCGGCGCATTCACCGCACCTACTACCTCCGTACCGAGACAGTATTTGGTTGCGAGCCGAGATGCCACACCAAGACCGCGCCGGGCCAGCCCGATTCGCGCGTCGGACCTGCGAATCGCCGCGCCAGCGCTGTTCGGACCCGACGTCAGCCGTAGTCGGTGCTGGTCGTGGACATCGGCGTGGTGGTCTCTGCTCCGGCGGTCACCCGCGCGGGCCCCTCCTCCCGTCGCCGGGCTCAGTCCTGGCCGTCGGCGGATGACCGCAGCAACCACGCCCCGAATCGGCCAGGCCTGGCCCACCCATCCTCACCGTCCTGCAGGCCTGTGATGGGGAAGCCAGGAGTCGTCAGATGGCGTTTGACGCGGCCCAGCCATGTCACTACCTCCTGCAAGTCGACCAGTTCGACACAGGAGGGCGGGCAGTCGGCGAGGTGATCGCGCTGCCAGGCGAATCGCCGGCGCCCGAGCTGGCCGAGCGCATAGATCTCCAGATCCTCCCACCAGGTGTC
This sequence comes from Mycobacteriales bacterium, assembly GCA_038257875.1. Classification (GTDB taxonomy): domain Bacteria; phylum Actinomycetota; class Actinomycetes; order Mycobacteriales; family Pseudonocardiaceae; genus Pseudonocardia. The sequence continues at coordinate 21,792 of JBBSQN010000044.1, read as the reverse complement.
GTACCGAGCTTCGCTCGCTGTCCACCGCCCCACGGCAGCCTCCGATCACCGTTGCGGCCGGTGCGACCGGCTGGCCTCGCTAGCTAGAGCGGGGTGGTGAAGCCCCCGATCGGGACCCGCAGCCAGGCGATGAACACGCCCCACAGCCCGGTCACCAGCAACACACCGACCAGGACGAGCATCACGCCGCCGACCAGTTGAATACCGCGGGTATGGCGGCGCATCCAGTCTGTGGTGCGCATGGCCCATCCCGCGCCGAGCGCGAGCGCCACGAACGGCAGGCCGAGCCCGAGACTGTAGGCGAGCACCAACACCAGCCCACGAGAGGAGGTCGGCCCGACCTGGGTACCAGCCGCCAGGGCGATCACCCCGATCAGGGTCGGGCCCAGGCAGGGGGTTACGCAGCCGCGCCCAGCCCGATCGGCAGGATCACGGTGCCCACCCCGGCACCGAAGACCAGCGTGGCCACCAGCACGCCACCGCGGTGCCGGAACCCGGTCGCCAGGTAGGCCGGCAACATCACCGATACACAACACGGCGCCAGCAGCGCCACCATCCCGCCAAGGAACGACACCAGCAGCGTCGTCCCGACCAGTAGCTCACTCATCGCCGCCGGAGCCGCCCTTCAGCAATCATCTACTGTCTCGGTACCGAGACAGTAGCAACAGCCGGCGACGTGCCGGTCCAGCGGGCCCGGAGATCGCCCGGGCCACAGATTGTCCGGCGCTATCGCCAGGTGAGCGCCGAGAGGCGGCGCTCGTACTCCTCGTCGTCGATCTCGCCGGCGGCGTAGCGCTTGCGCAGCATGTCCCGGGCCGCATCCCCGTCGTCGTCACCGGTGCTGATCTGCGCGTGGTCATCACGAAGCCGGCGCCACAACCACACACTGCCCAGGACGGCCAGCGCGAGGACGGCGAGCACCGTAATGATCACTACGAGCGCCCAGAGACCCATGCCTGCCATCATTCCGTCCATCATCGATAGAACCTCCTGCTCATCGGGTACGGCTGCTGGTTCTGGCGGCCACCCGCCTTACGCCGCGCTGACGTATCCTACGCTCTCGGTACGGAGACAGTAGATTTATGCTGACGTGAGAGGCACACCACGAGCGATGTCCGGACCGACCCGGGCTGGTGGCGTCGAGCGAACCTCGGGAGGCAATGTGCGGGTGTTCGGCGAGCTAGAGGCGGTAGTGATGGACCGGCTGTGGTCACTGGGCGGTTCGGGCACCGTGCGCGAGGTGCTCGAGCAGCTGCGGACCGACCGTGAGATCGCCTACACCACGGTGCTAAGCACCATGGATAATCTGCACCGCAAGGGTTACCTCACCCGGGAGCGGGAGGGCAAGGCCCACCGGTTCCGGACCGTGGTCAGTCACGCCGCGCACACCGCGGGCTTGATGCGTGAGGCCCTCAGCGCCGGGGACGGCTCCGAGGCCGTCCTCGCCCACTTCGTGGGTGAGATGACCGAGGACGAACTGACCAGGCTGCAGGCCGTACTGGCCAGACGTAGTCCGGAGTCGGGCCGATGACGCACCGTGCGAGCGAACCATCGACACCGCGCCCGGCGGCACCGACCGAGCATAGCGAGGAAATGCGGTGAGCCTGGCCGCCTGCCTGCTGGCTTACAGCCTGGCCGTCGCGGTGCTCGGGCCACCGCTGCTGGACCGGCTCACCCGGTCCGGGGTGGCGCCCCGGCTGGGCGTCGCCGTGTGGACCATGGCGATGGGCAGTGTCGTAGCGTCCTGGGTGGGAGCGGTTGGCCTGCTGGGCGTCGAGCTCTACCGCGCGTGGGGTCAGGTGGACCTGCTGCTCGCGGGCTGTTTCGCGACGCTGCGGGCGTGGGTCGAGGGTGGCCACGGCGGCTTCCTCCAGGCTGGTCTGGAGGTACTGATCGCGTTGACGGTGCTGGCCATGGCCCTGCTGGCCGGGCGGCTGGTAGCGGCGCTGCGCCGGGCCGGACGCGACACCCGCCGCCACGCCGAAGCCGCGGTGCTGGCCACCCGCGGCGCGCCCCGCGGCCCCGGCGGCACCCTCGTCGTGGACGCCGCGCAGCGCAGCGTGTACTGCCTGGCGGGTCGATCCCCGGCCATCGTGATCACTCGCGGAGCACTGGACGCACTGGACGACACCCAGCTCGCCGCAGTCCTCGCCCACGAGCGCGCGCACCTGACCGGGCACCACCACCAGCTACTGGCGTTCACCAGTGCGCTGGCGAAGATCCTGCCGGGGCTGCGGCTGTTCACCGAGGGGACCACGCAGATCGGGCGCCTGGTCGAGATGCGCGCCGATGACGTCGCCGCCCACCGACACGGAGGTCACACCGTGGTCGACGCGCTGCTCGCTCTCACCATTGGAACCACGGTGCCGGCCAGTGCGCTCGGCGCGGCCACCGAGCCCGGGATCGCCGACCGGGTAGAAAGGCTGCTGTTCCCGCTCGACCGCGCCCGCTCTCGCCTCACCCAGAGCGCTGTTCTCGGTGCTCTGCTCCTCGTCCCGGCCATCACAGCCATAATCGTCCTCACCGGGTCGCCGCTGTGCCTGACCCCGTTCAGCGCATGATCCGGGTTCGCCTACATACCCGGCCCGGATGTACCGCCTCGAGTGGACGCACCGCCGAACGTCCGGTCACCGTCGTCCACGCAATGGTCACAACCGGGCTGCTCGCCGCGGCCACCTGGGCGGGCCGCCACGCCACTTCCCAGGCAGTCAGGAGGTGGCGCCCGGGCGCGGGTCGGAGCCGGACGACGGGCCAACTGCGGGTGCGCACATTCGGAGCCGGGGACCCGGTGGTGGTGCTGCTGCACGGCATGATCGCGGGCGGTAACTTCTTCGGCGCCGACTTCGACCGACTCGCCGCCGAGGGCACGGTCGTGGTCCCTGACCTGCTCGGGTTCGGCGACTCCGACCGCGGGCCGGTGCCGCTCACCGCGGCCGATCACCTCGCCGCGCTCGACGACATGCTCCACGCGCTCGCACTGGGCGGCCGCCGGCTGGTCGTCGTCGGCCACTCGATGGGTGGGGTGGTCGCGCTGCGCTGGGCCGCCGAGCACATCGGACGGGTGGCAGCCGTGGTTACCTTCTGCGCGCCGCTGTACCGCAGCCGGGCCGAAGCCGACGCCGGGATGCGCCGCATGGGGCTGTTCGAGGCGCTACTCGCCGGCGACGGCCCGATGCCCCGCACGATGTGCGCCTGGATGTGCCGGTTCCGCACCACCGCCTCATGGCTCGCCGTGGCGATCCGACCGGACCTCCCCGTCGAAGTGGCGAGGTCGGCGGTCGAACACACCTGGTCCAGTTACAGCGGTTCTCTGAACTCGTTCATCCACAGTGAGGAGTGGGAACCGGCGCTGCACCGTCTCGCCGCCACCGGTGTGCCGGTCGTCCTGGCCGAGGCTGCCCACGACCCGGTGCCGGTGCCCGGGCGCGCCGCGGACCTCACCGTCGAGCGTCCCGGCCGGACCTACGCGCTGCACCCGACCGCCGATCACGGGCTGCCGCTGGTAGACAGCCCCTGGTGCGCGGAGCTGGTCGCGGATGTCTGCCGGGCCGGTACCGCGAGGTAGCAGCCACCGGTAGTGACAAGGATGTGCGGCGGCACTGCCAGCCGTCACCAGAGCACCCACGACGCTCAGCCGGTACCCCGCATTGCGCAGGACAGGCACCGCAACCACGTCACAGGATCGGACGCCGGTGGGGTCCGCGGGCGCGTCAGAATCGGTGACGATGGCGTCGGGAAGACCCCGCCCGTGAGAGATCATCGTCCGTGCGGTCGGGTCTTTGGCTTCCTCATGTCCGCCCCAGCACGGGCGGTGCGTCCTCGATGATCTGGCAGATCACAGCGTCGCGTCCGCCACACCGAGCATCCCGGGCCGAACTGCGCGCGGCCAGCAATGCTCGGCGCAGCCGGCGCAGGTCGGTCAGCTTCTGGGGCGACCTTGGGGTGCGCGGTCCCGGTGACGGCCCCGCCGACCCCGGAGCGGATCCCGAGTGCGGAAGCGGCGGGACAGCATCTACTGTCGAACTACGTAGTTGGACGTCGCGATCGGAAGGAGGGGCATGGCGGCCAGGTCGCTGTCGCGCCGGAGCCTGCTACTCGGTGTCGCGGGAGCGGCTGGCGCGACGGCGGTCGGCGGTGGAACCTGGCTGGCGCTGCGTCCGGTGGACGCGGTGCCGCCGGGGCGGGTGTCGGTATCGTCCGAGGCGGTGGAGCACGCGGAACAGATCCGGCACGAGCAAGGTTCTGGGCGGGTCGTCTCGGCGAACCTGACGGCTGAGCAGACCGATGTCGACCTCGGTGGACGGGGTCGTGCGGACCTGGGCCTACAACGGGCAGCTGCCGGGACCGACGATCCGATGCCGAGCGGGGGACGAGCTCGAGGTCAACGTGGTCAACCGGTTGCCGGAGCCGACCACGGTGCACTGGCACGGGCTGCGGCTGCGCAACGACATGGACGGCGTGCCCAACCTCACCCAACCACCGATCCGGTCCGGGCGGCGAATGCGCTACGCGTTCACCGCACCCGACGTAGGAACTTACTGGTTGCACCCGCACGTGGGGCTGCAGCGCGAACGCGGCCTGTACGCCCCGCTGATCATCGACGACCCGACCGAGCCGGGAGCCCACGATGTCGAGTTCGTCGTGGTGCTCGACGACTGGATCGACGGCACCGGAGTAGCGGCACCAGACCAGGTGCTCGCTGCGCTGCGCGCCGGGGGTGCGACGGCCCGGTACGACGCTCCGGTCCAGGCCGGGAAGATCACCGATGAGTCGGGGTCGTGGCAGTACCACCTCCCGCCGACATTGGCCGACCCTCCCGACGGGATCGCTGCAGTGCCGGCCAACTCCCGGCTCGCCAGCAGCGTCGACTACCCGATGTATCTGATCAACGGACGGCTGCCCGCCGCACCGCAGACGGTCACCGGCCGTCCGGGCAACGGGCCCGCATCCGCCTGATCAACGCCGGCGGGCGACGGTGTTCCGGGTCGCGATCGGTGGGCACCGGATGACGGTGACTCACACCGACGGGTTCCCGGTCGAACCGGTCACCGTGGATACGCTGCAGGTCGCTCCCGGGGAACGTTACGACGTCCTGGTCACGCTTGGCGACGGAGCGTTCCGCTGGTCGGGGTTGCCGAGGGCAAGAGCGCGCAGGCGCTGGCCGTGATCCGGACGGGCGCCAGCCCAGTCCCCCCGCCAGACGCGGACCCCACCGAACTGGCCGGTCAGCTCCTCGCCCTGCCCGACCTGCATGCCACGACGGCGGCGCGCATTGACAACCGCCCGACCGACGAAACTCACACGCTGTATCTCACCGGTGGCATGGGCGCGTTCGAATGGCGCATCAACGCCCGCGCCTACAACGCGTCCCGCCCGTTCGACGGGATCACTCCGCTGGACATCAGGGCTGGGCAGCGAGTCCCCCTCGGGCTGATCAACCAGACGCCGATGTACCATCCGATGCATTTGCACGGGCACACCGTCACCGTGCGCGGCATCGGCCGCGTCACCGGCGAGATCGACGACTTACCGGACGGTACTCGTAAGGACACCGTCATGGTGGGCCCGGGTGAGCAGGTCAGCGTCGAGTTCACCGCCGACAACCCCGGTCAGTGGCTGGTTCACTGCCACAGCGCCTATCACCTGGCCACGGGCATGGCCACCATCGTCTCCTACCTGGCAGTGCCCGCCTCGTGACCAGACACAACCCAACAGCGGTGCTGGCACCAGCCGTGCTCTGCTGTGGCGGCTCCGGTATGCGCCACCCCGGCTACGATACGACCACCTCGACCTACCATCGGTCATCCTCGACGACGCGCTCGTCGATCATCCGAAGGTGACCCGCTGCAACCAGAAGTCGAGCAGTCCGCTGTCACCGTCGACCTCGATGCCCTCGCTGCGGACGGAACGCCGCCCGTAGCGGACGAGCAGCAACTCGGTCAGCGGACCGCGCACGGCCACGGTGGCCTCGTCGATTCGACGACGGTGAACGATGGCGTCGCCGGTGAGGTCGACCAGCCACGACGCGGCAACCTCCGGTCCGGTATCGGTGGCGGAGAAGTGCAACGTGCGGCCGGGGCCGAGGAGCTCGCGCCTCTCGGGGTGGACCTCGAACAGCTGGGGAAGAGCACTGAGCTCCATACACTCGGCGAGGGCGTCGAGGGCGACCTCCTCATCGACGGTGAACTCCACGCCGACGGCCAGGCGGGGCCCTCCCCGGTGTCGGCGGAGACATCGCGGACCTGCTCGTCGGAGGGCGGCTGCGTCGCCCGGGTCCGCACGATCGTCTCGACCCAACGATGACCGCCCCCGAGGTGTCGCAGCAGCTGGACGAGGTTCCAGCCGGGGCAGGACGGCACCGGCGCCGACAGGTCCGCGCCCTCGATGTGGGAACGCAGCAGATCGGTCTGGGCGACGATCTCGGCGCAGTAGCGGTCATGACTCAGGAGCGGCGCAAGGGTCATCTTGCTGACGCCTGGCTGGGGCATCGTCATGCTCTCGGTTCCCAGTCACGCCGCGGTCAGCGCACCACGGATCTGCTCGCGCAGCTCGGCCACCGAGGCCTCGCCGTCGTGTGGTTGCAAGACGGTGTCCAGGCTGCGCAGACGCTCCAGAGCGCGTCGCGACGACAGCGCGGTGACCTCGGTGACCGCCTGCCCACCCACATACACGGCAGCGTCCAGGTCTCGCGCGATCGCGTGCGCTCCGGCCAGACCGGGCAGATTGACCGCACGGGAGCGCGCATAACCCGGTCCGAACCCCTGCACCGCCTCCTGCAGCAACGGCACAGCCCGAGCCGCGTGCTGCGGACTCCCATCCGTGACCGCGAGGGTGTAGTAGGCGTGGCCCTGCCGAGCAGCCAGCTGGGCGGGGCCGACGTGGGCGTCCCACGGCACGGAGAAGATCGGTTCGGCGGCGAGTCCCTCAACGGACCGGCCCAGCGACCGGTCGCAGGCAGCGACGTCGCCCCGCGCGGCATCACACCAGGCTTGGCTGGTGGCCAGATAGCTGGAGGTACAGGCCGAGACTGGGTGCGCACCGCCAGCCACGACACCGTAACCAAGCTGGACCAGCCGCGTAGCCTCCTCCGGCCGATGCAGGTGCAGCGCCTGGTGGATCATGTCCAGCAGCACGCACATAGTCAGGTCTACAGCGACGGGATGCTCAGCCTGACGCGCCACCTCCAGCGCGGCGACCCACAGCCAGCGAGCCTCGTCGTGGAGCCCGGAGTCGTAGCTCATCCATCCTGCCACTGCCCCCAGATCCGCAGTCGCCACCAACAACTGGGCCCGTACCGGCGGCTCGCACGCCACATCCCGCAAGGCCCGCACGGACCGGAACTGAGCCACTGCGGCATCCCGGTATAGCCCGCCCCCGCGGCTGAAGTCCCATCGCCGGAACGCCGCGGTCACCTGCTCGATGGCAGCCACGTCCGCCGCGCCGATCCGACGCGGCAGCTCCGTGACGGCGTTGGCCGGCAGCAGCGCGACGAGACGGTCCAGATCCAGTGGCGCCCCGTCGAGACCCATCGTGATCCCCGTGACGATCCCGACGAACTCACGTCGACGCATCAAGTCCACCTCCCGAACGTCGCTCTTCCCGGTCACCCCCACGGTAGCCGCGCCCGGAGTGAACCCGAGCAGCTCGGGCGGGATACCGAACTGGGACGCCACCCGAGCAACGATCGCGATGTCCCGCAGTCGATGCTTGCTGAGCTCGACCAGCGAGACCCGCGACTGCGACAGCTCGATGAACTCCCCCAACCGCTCCTGACTGAACCCCGTGGCCCGCCGCACCGACCGGAACACCGCAGCGAAGTCGTAGGCTGCCAGCGCCTTACGCATCCTGTCGTCGGTGAAGAACCCCTCCGGCAACAGCTTCGCCACCGTCTGCTGCCGAGCACACAGGTCACACAGGTCACCGTTATGACCCAGACGCAGCACCCCACGACACCGCCGACAACACACCCGACTGCTCACCGACCCACCACCCCACCCATCGACACCCCAGTAATCAGCGGATCCCACCGTAGTGGTCCACAACACCCCAGCTTCGGCCGGAGCCGACCGCTTCGAGAGATCGTCACCGACACCGTCACCCCTGTGGTTCTGCCGCTGGCGGCGCTCAACGGACAGACGCGATGTGGTCCGACACGTCCGCGCCCCATGCGACCGGTAGGTCCAGCCGTGACGACACGCGTGCGATGCCCGCGCGCCACCGCCCGTTCGACCCACCCGAGTTCGGTCAGCAGTTCGGCATGCTGCACCTCCGCAAGCGCGGTCGCCCCGAACCCGAGCACACGTTCGACCCCTCGGATCGCGGCAAGCCGCCCGGTCGCACGCAGCATCCCGAGGTAGTCGTTGCGAGCGAGCTCTCCCGCGTGACAGGCGACCATGCGCTCGGCCCGCTCGACGAGCGCGGGCGAGCAGGGGAACAGCACCCTCGGGGACCGGAGGTCGGACCACAGGCCCAGGACCACCAGACCGGCGGACGTCGGCTACAGACGATCGCGTCCCGAACGTGGTTGCCGACGACACGAATGGTGCGAGACTCGGGTTTCTGGCGTTCCGTCAGGCAGCGACGACTGTGAACGCGCCAGCGGCCGACGGCTCAGGGATGGGGTCACCGTGCTCACGCATGACATGGAGGTGACCAGCAATCGCCTCCCGCATGAGCACGACGCACTCTTCGTATCCACCAGCAGCAGCAACGCAGCCGGGAAGATCGGGACTCCATGCGCTGAAGCCGCCGTCCTCGTCGCCCTCGACGACGACGTACCCGCTCATCGTGGCCTCCCCTCGATGCCTGCCTGTCTCAGGATGCTCTTCTCGTCTCAGGCCGCAACATCTCGCTCGGCTTGCCCGCAACCGTCGTCGTACCGGGTTTGGTGGGGTGACGGCATGGGCGTACAAGAGCATGCGGGACCGACAGAAATCGGACGGCGGTCGGCCACCTGCACCACCCACGGGTCGCGCCGTGCTATCCGAGCACCACCGGCAGTCCCGGCAGGCGGTTCATCAGCGGGACCGCGAGGGGGATCAGCTCCTCGGGTGCGACGGCCAGCCGCGTGCCGGGGAAGCGCTCGACGAAGTTGGCCAGCGCGATCCGGGTCTCCATCCGGGCCAGCGATGCCCCGAGGCAGAAGTGCGCACCCTTGCTGAACGCGATGTGCGGGTTGGGGCTGCGGGTGATGTCGAACTCGTCGGGCCGGTCGAAGACGGCGGGGTCGCGGTTGGCCGCAGCCAGCAGCGGGACCACCATCGCCCCGCGCGGGATGGTCACGTCGTGCAGCGTGACGTCCTCAGCCGCGTAGGTCGGCTCGGTGCCGCCGACCGTCCCGGAGTGGCGCAGGATCTCCTCGACCGCAGTGCTGATCAGCTCGGGGCGCTCGCGCAGCAACGCGAGTTGGTCCGGGTGCTGCAACAACGTGGCGACCCCGTTGGTGATCAGGTTGTAGGTGGTCTCGTAACCGGCGGTGACCAGCAGGAACACCATCGCGACGACTTCGTCGTCCGACAGTCTGTCCCCGCCCTCCGAGGCTTGGATCAGCCCGGTCATGATGTCCTCGCCCGGGTCGGCGCGGCGGCGGTCGATCAGCCCGCGCACGTAGTCGATCAGGCCCTCCATCCGCTCGGCCGCAGCTTCAAGGCCGTAGGCGGAGATCCCTTCGATCAGTAGCTGTATGTAGTCGTGGAACGTCGACCGGTCCTCGTCAGGCACGCCGACCATCTCGTTGATCACCGTGACCGGGACCGGCAAGGCGTAGGCCTGCTGCAGGTCGATCTCCTGCCCGGGCTCCATGCCGTCGAGCAGCTCGGCGGTGACAGCCTCGACCCGGTCCCCCAGCCGGGAGATCGCCCGGGGGGTGAACGGCCGGCTCACCAGCCTCCGCAACCGCAGGTGCTCCGGCTCGTCCTTGTAGATCATGCCGTCGGTGGTCACCAAGCGCAGCGCCGCTGGCAACGGCAGCGGTTCTGCGTCCTCGACGACTCGCCGGATCCGCGGGTCCGTGGTCAGGTTCACGCAGTCGTCGTAGCGGGACAGGAGGTAAGCGTCCTGATCGGGCAGATACGACACCCGTCCGCAGTAGACCGGGGCCTCCCGGCGCAGCCAGTCGTAGTAACGGTGCGGGTCGGCGGTGAACTCCGCGCTCCCGACCGTGATGGGGTGGCTGATGGACGTGTCGTAGGTCGGTGTGCTCATCTGCGCTCCTCCGTCAGATCGTGATGATCAGCCGTTGCCAGGGCGTGACGGTGTCCTCGACGAACTGCATCGCGTCGGCGCTCATGCCGGATGTGCCGCTATGAGCGCCCCATTCGCAAACTTCAATGTACGCTGAATATTTGGAGTTCGCTAGTTGACGTCCTCTACGGTTGCCCGCGCGACGTGCAGGATCGGGTCGCGACACCAGGACAAGCGTCCGTTCGCTGAGAGCGGGCTCGGCGCGCTCGCTGATCCAATCAAGCGCGCCGAGAACCGCGGCCGGACGACCGGCCTCTCGAGGCGTCCACGACCCGGTCCCGATCACCAACGAGCTGCGGCCCCAGATGGCTAGCTACCCGACCCCTGCCATGACTGTCGTGGACGGCGCGGGCGGTCAGGTGATCGACTCTCGGTCCCCCGTCGGCTCAGACCGCGATCACTGTGGAGACGATCATTGGGCGGCGGCGGTAGGTCTCCGCTACCCATTTGCCGACGACCCGGCGCACCGACTGCGCGATGCGGTGGGTGTCGGTGATGCCCGCGCCCTCGGTGCGCGACAGCTCGTCCTCCACCAGCGGGAGCGCGGCGTCGAGCGCCTTCGGGTCGTCGGAGAAGCCGCGGCCCGACAGCGTCGGCCGTGACACCGGGCGCCCGGTGTTGACGTCCACCGCCAAGGTGATCGAGATGAAGCCGCCCTCGCCGAGCACGAGCCGGTCGCCCAGCGTGGTCTCCCCGATGTCGCCCACGGCGAGCCCGTCGACGTAGACCCGGCCCACCTCGACCCGGCCGGTGATCGACGCCTTGCCGTCGACGAGGTCGACGACGACGCCGTCTTCGGCGAGCACCACCGACTCCTCCGGCACCCCGGTCTGGACGGCGAGCGCCGCGTTGGCTCGCAGGTGGCGCCACTCCCCGTGCACCGGCATGACGTTGCTCGGGCGCACCGCGTTGTAGAGGAACAGCAGTTCACCGGCGGGTGAGTGTCCGGACACGTGCACCTTCGCGGTGCCCTGGTGCACGACGGACGCGCCGAGCCGGGTGAGCCCGTTGATCACCCCGAATACAGCGGTCTCGTTACCCGGGATCAGCGAGCTGGCCAGGACCACGGTGTCCTCGGGTCGGATCCGCACCGACCGGTGGTCCCCGCGGGCCATCCGGGCCAGGGCCGAGAGGGGCTCGCCCTGTGACCCGGTGGAGACGATCACCAGCTTCTCGTCGGGTAACGCCATCGCCTCGTCGAGCTCGATGAGCAGCCCGTCGGGCACGTTCAGGAAGCCCAGTTCGGCGGCCAGCCCCATGTTGCGCAGCATCGACCGCCCGACCAGGCACACCTTCCGGTCGTGCGCCGCAGCGGCATCGAGCGCCTGCTGGACGCGGTGCACGTGGCTGGCGAAGCAGGCCAGGATGATCCGCGCGGGCGACCGGTGGAACACGCCGTCGAGCACCGGGCCGATCTCGCGCTCGGCGACGACGAACCCGGGGACGTCGGCGTTGGTGGAGTCGACGAGGAACAGATCGACGCCCTCGTCGCCGAGCCGGGAGAACCCGGCGAGGTCGGTGAGCCGCCCGTCGAGCGGGAGCTGGTCGAGCTTGACGTCCCCGGTGTGCAGCACCAGGCCCGCCGGGGTGCGGATGGCGACGGCGAGCGCGTCGGGGATGGAGTGGTTGACCGCGAAGTACTCGCACTCGAACGCCCCGTGCCGCAGCGTGGTGCCTTCCGCCACCTCCAGCAGGTGCGGGGTGAGCCGGTGCTCCTTGCACTTGGCCGCGACGAGGGCGAGGGTGAACCGCGACCCGACGATCAGCAGGTCCGGCCGCTGGCGCAGCAGGAACGGCACCGCGCCGATGTGGTCCTCGTGGCCGTGGGTGAGCACGAGCGCGTCGATGGCGTCGAGGCGGTCCTCGATGGCGCGGAAGTCGGGCAGGATCAGGTCGACGCCGGGCGAGTCCTCGGCGGGGAACAGCACCCCACAGTCGACGACGAGCAGGTGGCCGTCGTACTCGAAGACCGTCATGTTGCGGCCGATCTCGCCGATACCGCCCAGCGCCACGACGCGCAGGGCGCCGGTAGGCAGCGGTGGCGGCGGGCCGGCGGGCAGTTCGGTCGGGTTGACCGCCTCCGGCGGTGCCGGAACGGGGCGGTCGTGGTCGCGCCGGGGCGGCCGGGGTCGACGGTCGGACCGGGAGCGGTCGGACCGGGCAGGTGGGTGACTCAACGATTGTCCTCGCAGTAGTGGTTCAACGGTGTCACCAGGACACCGTGCATGTGTATAAGGTGCGCCGGGCCACGCTCGGCGCCGTACTCAGTCACTGGTAGGCGACCTCGACGCCGATGTCGACGGCGGCCCGGGCGCCGAGGGCACCGTGGCCGCGCTCGGCCTTACGGTGCGCGTCGGGATCGAGCGCGACGCCGGCGGCGCCCAGGTCGGCCGCGATCGCGACGGTCTGCTCTGCGGTGGCCGGCGGCAGCGGCAGCCGGGTGTCACCGACGTCGAGGCCCCGCAGCCGCAGCGCGGTCTTCGCGAACACCGCGCCGCCGACGCGGCCCATAGCCCGGATGACCGGCAGCATCGCGGCGTTGATCGCACGGGCCCGCTCGACCTCGCCGGCCTCGTAGGCGTCGATCAGCACCCGCAGCCGATCGGCCACGACGTGCCCGATCACGCTGACGAACCCGACGGCGCCAAGCGAGAGCCACGGCAGGTTCACCGGGTCGTCACCGGAATAGTAGGCGAGCGTGGTGGTGGCCAGCGCCTCGGTACCCACCCGCAGGTCGTTGCGAGCATCCTTCACCGCGACGATACGCGGGTGCTCGGCGAGGCGCTGCAGCGTCTCCAGCTCGATCGGGATGACGCTGCGCGGCGGGATGTCGTAGAGCATCACCGGCAGCTCGGTGGCGTCGGCGACGGCGCTGAAGTGCAGCACGAGGCCCGACTGCGGCGGCCGCGAGTAGTACGGGGTGACGACGAGCAGCCCGTGCGCGCCGGCCTTCTCCGCGGCCCGGGCCAGGTGGACACTGTGGGCGGTGTCGTAGGTACCGGCGCCCGCCACGACCATGGCCCGGTCGCCGACCGCCCCGACAACGGCACGGACCAGGTCGGACTTCTCCTGGTCAGTGGTGGTCGGTCCCTCCCCCGTGGTGCCGTTGACTACCAGCCCGTCATTGCCTAGGTCGACGAGATGGGCGGCCAGCTCCTCCGCCCGAGCGAGGTCGAGACGGCCGTCGGCGTCGAAGGGCGTGACCATCGCGGTCAGCACCCGACCGAAGGGACGCCCCGGTGGACGCGGGCCAGCGGGGGTGGGGCTCATAGAGTGAAGGTACCGCCCCGGTCGTCAACTCTTCCCGACTCCTCCACGCGCCTTGCTGGCATGATCGTGTCCATGACTACGACTCTGAGAGCAGCCCGGCGGCGGCGAGCTCTGCGCCACCACACCACGCGGTTGCTCCTCGCACTGGTGGTGGCAGCGATCGCGCTGGTCACGCCGATGGTTCCGGCGACGGCCCAGGAGGCTGCAACGCAGGCGCCGATCGTCGTGAACGTGCGGGTCGAGGGCGCGACGACCACGATCTTCGAAGGTCCGGTCACCACCGACGGCCACGACGTCACGACCGCGGCGGGCGGCACGCACCCCTGCGACGGCACGAACGGCAACGCCAACCCCGAGCCCGGACCCACGGCGACCGCGGCGCTGGACGACGCCGCCCGTTCAGGTGAATTCACCTTCGACGGCACCTTCTCGTCGCAGTTCGACGACTTCTTCATCACGCGGATCGGCCCTGACGAGCAGACCGACACCGCGTTCATCGGCATCTTCCGCAACTTCGAGCCGACGCCGGTCGGCGGGTGCCAGCAGCGCGTGGAGCCCGGTGACGACGTCCTGTTCGCCTACGACGCGTTCGTGGGCGAGAACCCCAAGCGCACCCTCGCGCTGACCGGGCCGAACGTCACGACGGTCGGGCAGCCCATCACGGTGACCGTCACCGACGGCGCGAGCGGCGAGCCGGTCTCGGGCGCGACGGTCGACGGAACCACCACCGGGGCCGACGGCACGGCGACGGTCACACTCGACGAGGCTGGCGGCGCGCGCCTCAAAGCAGAGCGCTCGGGTGCGATCCGCTCGAACTCGCTCTTCGTCGAGGTGACGAGCTGAGCATCGGACACTCAGCTCGTCGGGACTGGGTCAGGCGAGGTCGTCGAACTCGCCGGCCTTGACTCCCTTGACCCAGGCGTCCATCTCGGCGCGGGTGAACAGGACCACGTCCCCCTCGGGGTCGTCACTGTTGCGCACCGCGGTCCGGCCGTCCTCCAGCAGCGCGACCTCGACCCGGTTGCTGCCACCGTTGCTGAATCTGGACGTACGCCACACGGCATTGGATAGATCAGTCACAAGTCCTACCTCTCGCCCGGTGCCCGGCTCCCAGTATGGCACCGGCGCCGGGCTCGAACGACAACACCCGATGCGGATCGACGACCCTCTGCTACCGAGGTGGCGGGTTCAGGTGCGATCGAACTCGCCGGCCCGCACACCCGCGACGAAGGCCTCCCACCCAGCGGCGGTGTAGCGGTGCGGTGCCCGCGACCGGTCCTTGGTGTCACGGACGGCGACACCCCCGCTGGGCAGGAAGGCCACCTCGACGCAGCTACCCTCGTTGCTTCCGGTGAAGCTGCTCGTACGCCACTGGGAGTCGTCGAGATCCACAGCAAGCCTCCCAGTCCGTTCTGCTCATCGTTTCTCGGCGACCCGCTGGATCAGCGCCAGCGACTCCGCGGGGCTGAGCGCGTCGGACCGTAGCCGGTCGAACGAGAGTCTAGCCCGGGCGACGTCGTTCTCCTCGTCCATGAGAAGAGCGCCCAGCGCGTGCTCGACGTAGGCCATGTCAGGTTCCCCAAGGTCGCCAAAGCTCAGCACCACGAAGCCGGAGCCCATCGCGGTATGGGCACCGACGCTACGAGGAAGCACCTGCAACGTCACCGAGGGGAGCTCCGCCGCAACGGCCAGATGGCACAGCTGCTGGCGCAGCACCTCAATCCCGCCCACCGGTCGGTGCAGCACGTCCTCGTTGATGATGCTGACCAGCTCCAGCGGGTTCTCAGACGAGGTGAGACGCTGCTGGCGGATCATGCGCACCGTCACCTCGTTGGCCAGCTCCTCGTCGGAACGGCACACCGGGGATGCGACGAACAGCGCCCGGCTGTACTCCGAGGTCTGGAGTAGGCCGGGCACCAAGTCGACGGTGAAGTCCCGTACACCGCTCGCCTCAGCCTCGTACCCGATATAAAAGGTGTGCTCTCCAAGGCCGTAGGCCTGCCACCAGCCCTTCTGCCTGCTCTCCCGAGCGAGCGTGACCAACTTTTTCCAGGGATCCCCACCTGCGTCGTAGAGGTCAAGCATGCCGCGCACGCCGTGCACGTCCACGGCCTGCTTGCCCATCTCGATCCTGCAAAGCTTGCTCGGCGACCAGTCTAAGAGGGGCGCCGCCGCTTCCAGCGTGTAGTTCGCCTCTTTCCGTAGCCGCCGCAGCTCCCGACCAAGAACCCTTCGTCGGATCAACGATCCGCTCTGCACCCTCACTGCCACTCCCGTTCTCAGAGTTCGCCCGAAGACTAATCGTCTCAGTCGGGACCTGCACATCATGTCTAGACCCGCCGTCGTGTGCTCTCGCAGGCCGCCAGTTCGACAGCACTTCGAGTCGCCATGCTGGCGATCCTTCCGCATCGGCGAACACCGCTTGTCACCTGGTCCGGGTGCCGACGCCCGCGGGACATGATCATTTTTTGGTACGTTACAGTCCTTAGCGCCTGAAATTTGTCACGGTGGCATTTTCACTACACCCCCTTCGGTCCGATCTACTCGGCATTGACCTCCGGTGGGCGGTGAATACGTCCGTGTGATTGCCCGATCGGGCACCCAGAGATGCCCGTCGGGGGTGCGGTAAAGCCTGGTCACAGGCGTGCGCGGCTGGGATGGTAGAGGGCGGACCCGTATGAGGAGACGTGATGCGTACCCACGATCATGACGTTGACGGCGGCCGGGACCTGCGGCCCAAGGGGGCTCGGATCGAGCTGGAGGACCCCGGTCTGGCCTACCGGGCGGCGGCGGCCGGGCGGCCCGACGTGCTCGGCCCGGCGGGGCTGCTCGGCTTGCAGCGGGCTGTCGGTAACACCGGTGTCGGCGCGCTGGTGTCGGAGGAGGAACGCTCCCCGGTGCTCGACGTCGTCGGCTCGGGTGGCGGGTCGCCCCTGGATACCGATACCCGGGCGGACATGGAGTCGCGGCTGGGTCATGACTTCGGTGACGTGCGGGTGCACACCGACGCCCGGGCGCACGACTCCGCCCGGGCGGTGAACGCGCACGCCTACACCGTCGGGTCGAACGTCGTGTTCCAGCGCGACAAGTACGACCCGTCCTCGACCGAGGGCAAGACGATGCTCGCCCACGAGCTCACCCACGTCGTGCAACAACGCAGCGGCCCGGTGGATGGCACGCCGACCGGCGGCGGTGTGCAGGTCAGCGACCCGTCGGACCGTTTCGAGCGGGAGGCCGCAGCCAACGCCGACCGTGCGATGTCCGCACCCGCCCCGACCGCGGTGTCCCCGGCGGGACCTGCGGTGCAGCGGCAGGCGGACGAGGACGAGGAGCCGGAGGACGCTGCGATACAGGGTGCCTTCGTCCAGCGCGCCGAAGGCGAGGAAGAGGAGGAAGAGGCACCGGCCTGAGCTCGGTTGAGGTGCGCTCCTAGTACTACAGAGACACTTGTTTGAGCGACCTGTGAAGATGCCGCGAGCGGGCGCGGAGCGGAGCGCTCGTGACCTGCGAGTTCTTTATGATCAACATATAACTGTCCCTGTAGTACTAGGCCCGCGGAGGCGAGATGAAGCACGTCGCGGAGCCCGCTGTCGAGCGGGCCGACGAGCGACGTGACGTGCACCGTCCGCCACCGACCGAACCGGCTCGACCTGTCTCGGCCCAACGCGACGTGGCGGACCGGGCGGCGAGGCCGGTGCCGCCGCGTTCGGTCCGCTCCGCCGTGCTGTTGCAGCGTCAGGCGGGAAACCGGGCGACGGCGCGGTTGTTCGCCCAGCGGGCGAAGACCCCGCCGACACCCGCCTCAGGTGGACACGGTGACACCCTGGCGGAACGCTCCGCAGCGGCTGGCCCGACCACCGCGGGTGTGGACGACCTTGCGGTGCAGCGGCTGGTGGCCGGACGTGGTGGCCCGAGCCAGGATCCGAAGTTCACCGCGCTGAAGCGGGACGTGAAGTCCAAGCAACAGACCCTGGGCAAACACCCACCGGCGCAGGCCGAGGCGAAGGCGGCACAAGGTGCGGCGAAGCCGCCGCAGGACGACAAGGAAGCTCAAGGTAAGACGGCGAACGCGGAGAAGATGAACGCCGCGAAGCCGGGCGAGTTCGACAAGGCCGCGTTCATCAAGGCGGTCAATGACGCGATCGCGAAGCAGGCCCCGAAGAACCTCGACGAGGCGGACAACTTCGGCGACTCGGGGAAAGCCGATGCGGTCAAGGGCGAGGTGCAGGGCAAGGTCAGTGCCGGTAAGCAGACCTCGGCCAAGGCCATCGAGACCACCACCAAGGCACCCCCGGACACGGCCGCCGCCAAGGACAAGCCGGTCACCCCCCTCCAACCGGATCAACCCCCACCGACACCGGGCGCACCCGACCCGAGCCGGGCGGTACCGGACAAGGCGCCACCGGCGGCGACGGACTTCTCCGACGGTCCCAAGCAGGTCGACAGTCAGATGGCCGACGCCCAGGTCACCGAGGAACAGCTGGCCAAGTCCAACGAGCCGGAGTTCACCGGGGCGCTCAAAGAAAAGAAGGCGGGCGAGGCACACGCCGCGACAGCGCCCGGCCAAGTGCGGGCGGCGGAAGCAACAACGCTGTCCGGAGCGAAGGCGGCCGCCGCACAGGCCGGAGCGACCGCGATGACGACCATGACCGCGGACCGCACCAAGGCCGGGAAGGACGTCGGTGCGGGCAAGGAGGGCGCGAAAGGCGACGACGAGAGCAAACGCGCTCAGGTCACCGCGAAGTTGCAGAAGGTGTTCGACGCCGCGAAGAAGGACGTCGAGGAAATTCTCAACGGGCTGAACAAGAAGGTCGACGACAAGTTCAGCGCTGGCGAAAAGGCTGCCCGCGACGCGTTCACCGCGGATTACACGCGGAAGATCGATGCGTACAAAGACAAACGTTACTCAGGGCTGGACGGTAAACTCCGCTGGGGCTACGATCTTTTTGCTGGCCTGCCGGATGAGGTCAACGTCTTCTACGAGCAGGCCCGCAAAGGCTACGTCAACCAGATGCAAAGCGTGATCTCATCGGTGGCCGACGTGATCGGCGCCGAGCTAACTCGCGCGAAGCAGCGGATCGCCACCGGCCGGACCGAGTTGCAGGCCGAGGTGAAGAAGCTGCCCGCCGACCTGCAGGCCATCGGCAAGCAGGCGGCGGGCGAGTTCGAGGGGAAGTTCGACGAGCTGACCCAGTCGGTGGACGACAAGGGCACCCAGCTGGTAGACACGCTGGCCTCGAAGTACACCGAGGCACTCAAGGCTGTCGACGAGCAGATCGCGTCCGAGAAGGAGAAGAACAAGGGTCTGATCGCCAAGGCTATCGACGCCGTGAAGGGCGTCATCGACACGATCCTCAAGCTCAAGGACCTGCTGCTGGGAGTGCTCGCCAAGGCCGCCCAGGCGGTCGTAGCGATCATCAAGGACCCCATCGGGTTCCTTGGCAAGATCGTCTCCGCTGTGGGGGCCGGTTTGCGGGCGTTCATGGCCAACATCGCCGCCCACCTGCAGAAGGGCCTGGTGTCCTGGCTGCTGGGCGCCGCCGCCAAGGCCGGCCTGCAGCTGCCGGAGAAGTTCGACCTCAAGGGCATCCTGCAGCTCATCGGATCCCTGCTGGGCCTGACGTGGGGTGCAATCCGCGGTCGGATCGTCTCCAAAGGCGTACCCGAAAAGGCGATGGGCGCGGTGGAGTCCTCCGTCCCGATGGTGCAGAAGATCCAGTCCGAAGGCATCGGCGGGATCTGGGAGCAGCTCAAGGAGAAGGTCGGCGACCTCAAGGAGAACCTGCTCAGCAAGATTGCCCAGTACCTCATTCCCACCGTCATCATCGCCGGGATCACCTGGATCGTCTCACTGCTCAACCCCGCCTCGGCGTTCATCAAAGCCTGCAAGGCGATCATCGACATCGTCACGTTCATCATCGACCGCGGCGCCCAGATCATGGCCTTCGTCAGCGCCGTCCTCGACGCCGTCATCGCCATCGCCGGCGGCGGCGCCGGCGGCGTCCCCGGCCTCATCGAGACCGCCCTGGCCACCGCCCTCCCCGTCCTCATCGGCTTCCTCGCCGCCCTCCTCGGCATCGGCGGCCTCGCCGACAAGGTCAAGAAACTCTTCCAGTCCCTCTCCAAGCCCGTCATGAAGGCCGTCGACTGGGTCGTCGACAAAATCGTCACCTTCGGCAAGAAACTCTGGTCTAAGGTCAAAAATAAATTCGACAAGAAAGGATCCGACCCGGATAGTGAACGTACCGACGCGGAAAAGAAAGGCGACGTACAGAAAGCAGCTGCAGACGCACGGATCATCCTCAGCAAACCAGGTGCGACCGAAGACTCCGTACGGAAGCAGCTTCCAGGGATTCAAAATCGGTACCGGCTGACTGCGATCGATCTCGTCAAGGAAGGCAATGATCGATATGCTGTCGACGCTCAGATCAACCCGCACGCGAAGACACCCGCCGTTCCGTTGACGACCGCAAACGAAGCTGCGATGGTGATGCAGTTACGCAGTGCGGGCATGAATGTTCAAGATGCTGAGCGGGCCGCACGGAACCTGACAAAAAATTCACTCGGCACCGAGATAGCTGGCTACATCAACAGTGGTCAATTTGTTGGAAAGGCGGGCTACAAGGACCAACTCAGTCAACTCAAAAGCGACGGTATGATTCCGGCGGTACGGATGGCGCTAGCCGAAGCAAGCAGATACGTCGGCCAATTCAGAGACATCAGGTTCGAGCAGAAAGAAAAGGCTGATCTAGGCTATTCCAGCGACGTTGATTTAGCGATCTTCGGCCGTAAGGGCGTCATCGCTGCCTACCAGTTCAAGAGTTTCTCTTCGATTCCTGCGCGTGGCCTGGCCACAGACCTCGGCAACGGCGCAAAACAACTCATCGGTGTACCTGCCACCGCACGTAAGTTCCTTGTCGCCGAGTTCAAGTCGGGTGGCCGTGCGCAGTTCGACGCCGGAAAGGGGCCACAGAGTGTCCAGACCTTCAAGGCGAACTACTCAGATGTGACGCTTCGTCTAGAGTTCGCCGATGGCAGCACGTTTTGGACTCGAAGGAGATAGCCGTGCAAGTTCCGTCAGGCTTAGACCCGGTAGGCAGGTGGTACTTCGCTGTCACCTGCTCGACGGTAACGGCAGATGCGCTGATCCACGAGATGGCCACAGCGCTTGCATCAGCTCTTGAAGTCGTCGAAACCGCCGAACTTCTCCTACCCGAAGAGCTAAGCTGCGAGCGGTGGCTGGGTCGGCAGGGTAGAAAGCTGGCTCGTGCTGACGTACTACCGATGACGATTTCCACCAACAATCTGAATAAATCCGCAATCGAATCCATTGTGCGCCGATATCTTGTCAATCAAAATGCAGTCCAGAAATTCCCTGCAGAGCTGACCATTCGCGGTTCAGGCTGGGTGTTCAACCAAACGGAGCGTACAGAGAAGAAGCTTGATCTGTGTTCACTGCGTGTCGCGTATGACGCAGGCGATGTCATCATCGTACTGGAAACCAATTCAGATGTCTGGCTACCATACGATCTTCAGGCAAATCCGCAACCCGTACTCGCCGCAACCAATGCCCCGCGCCTCATTGACGCGCTGCATGCGTTGGCAGCCCGGTTTCGCAGCGAGCCAGAAACTGGATCAATCAGCAAATACGCAGTGGTGAGACCCTATGGACTAGAGAACGTACGAGACGTTGAGAGCGATGTCATCGCGACGGCTGACTGGTAGATCGGAAAGAATAATCACTCAAAGCTACAGTTTTCCATCACGGGATCTTGTCGCCCCAATCACCAGACGTGGGCCTTCTCACCCGCGAAGTCGACCTCAGCTGCGGATGAGGCTCCGGTGTCCCAGTTCTTGCCATCGGTGACGTCAGGCCACCTCGGTCAAGAACCTGTACCATGAGGGTTATTCAGCCGTATGTATAGAAATGCAAAGCGACGACAGTAGAAATGGTCTCCTGGAATGTAGTAATCGGGCGACGGTAGTCGGTGTGCAGGATTCGCCAGGAGGCTTATTCAGCGATCTTGATCGGAGGCGTATCTCCGCAGCTCAACCGCGGTCTTACAAGATCCACACAACTCTCCTGAATAACCCTCCAGGTCTTGAAGTTGGCGATCGTCCGTTCGATGACGTAGCGGATCTTGTTGACTCGAGTGTTGTACTTCTTCTCCCAGTCCAGCAGGTCGCGGTGCTTGGGCTTCTTGATGGGTGTGATCATGTCGTTTCCTGCGTATCCCTTGTCACCCACCCAGTTTCCGGGGTCATGCGACAGGAGAACCT
>JBBSQN010000043.1:0-35783 GCA_038257875.1 Mycobacteriales bacterium | reverse complement strand
GGGGCCCCCCGCCGCTCCTGTCCCCCCCCCCCCCGGCCCCCCCCCCCCCCCCACGACTCATCCGGACGGGTCGGAGCCGTGGACTGCGGCGCGGAAGAGACCCGCGGCTGCGGTGATTGCCGTTGCGGCGAGGAAGCTGCCGATCCCGCCACCGAGCACGATCACCCACACGACGCCGACGACCGGAGCCGGTACTGCCTGCACGGCGTCGACCCGGAGCCGGCGCAGCAGCCGGTATCGGTCGGCGGCGAGCACCGCACGCGAGGTGTCGACCCTGCTCGGATTGTCCAGCCGGCGTCCGGATGGCTGTGTCCGGCGCGTGCCGCCGGAGGGTGCGAGCGTGACTCCGTCCGCGACGACCCCGACGAGCCGATGTCGGACGGGGTCACCGAGGAGGGTGACCGTGCTCGGTGACGGCAGCCGGGCGAGCACGGGGTCGGGATGGACCGCGATGAACCCTCCGTCGTCCAGTTCGAACCACGCCCGGGTCAGTAGACCGCTCTGGACGCGGAACGGCCGGGCTGTGACGGGTGACGCGGCCCTGCGCAGCGCGTGCGTCCGGGAGGCCAGCTGCCAGGCCACCACCAGTACGGTGGCGCCCACCACGACGAGGACGAAGGCGAGTCCGGCGCCGGCCCGGTCCCCGTCGGCGAGCACGACCGATCCGGGGACCACGAGCCGTTCGGGATCCTGGGGGTCGTAGGCGATCTCGACCCTGGTTCCCGCGGCGAACCCGTCGGTGGTGAGGGCGAGGGCATCGGTGCGTTCTGCCGCGCCGGCCGGAACCCAGCGCACCGCGACCCCACCGCTCAGCGGCGGGGTCGCGGCGACGATCTCACCGATCGTTCGGGCGCTCAGACCGCTGGTGCGAGCCCGCGCCTCGACGAGACCGGCCAGGCACAGCGAGCCGACCAGCGCGCACACCGCGAGCAGTGCACCGCCGGTCAGCACGCCGTACCGGAGCGGGTGCACCTACCCGACGTAGCCCATCGTGATGTAGTCCCAGTCGGCGAAGCCCTTGGCACCCAGGTTGGCGATCGTGTCGCGGCTGGCCACCGCGCCGGTCGCCGGGTAGAGCGGGAGGTGGTGCACCTGTTCCCAGATCAAGGAGTCGATCTCGTTGCCCAGCGCCGCCCGCTTGGTCTCGTCCAGCTCGGCCACCGCGGCGGCGAACTTCTCCTGGATCTCGGGGGTGGTGATCCGGCCGTAGTTCTGACCGACGTTGTCCCCGACCGGTGCCTGGTAGATCGCCTTTGAGCTGCTCAGCGGGGTCGGGGTGCTCTCCCAGCCGAAGCCGACGAGGTCGAAGTTGCCTACGGTGACGTAGTCCTTGAACAGCCTCGTGGTGGGCACCGCGTCGATTGTGATCTTGACGCCGATCTGGCTCAGCTGGTCGAGCACCGTCTTGTCGATCGCCGCGGCGATCGGGTTGGGGGCGCCCTCCACCAGCCGCAGGTTCAGTTCCGTGCCGTCCTTCTTCCGGACGTCGCCGTCGAGCGTCCATCCGAGCGCGTCGAGGTCGGCGGCGGCCGCCTGCGGGTCGTAGGCCACGACTCCCGAGTTGTCCTGGTAGTACTTGCTGCCGACCGGGTAGATGTGGTTCCCGACCTGGCTGATCTGCGGCACGATCTGGCCGACGAGCCGGTTGGCGATGGCCTGCCGGTCGATGCCCTTCGCGATGGCCTGGCGCAGCTGGACGTTGGCGAGGATCGACGTCGACGCCCCGTTGAAGGTGATGTGGTTGTAGGTCGGGTCGGGAGCCTGTCGCACGCTGACGCCCGGAATGGTCGTGGCCCGCTGGTAGAGGTCGACGCTGGACCCGATCCGGTACCAGTCGATCTCGTTGTTGGCCAGCGCGTCGGCGAACGCGGTTCGCTCGATCACCTTGAAGATGATCCGGTCGAGCTTGGGCTTGCCGCCCCACCAGTTCTCGTTGCGCACCAGGGTGACCGTCTGTGCGGTCTTGTCGATCTGACCGATCGTGAACGGGCCGGCCGTGTCCAGCGGACCGTCCACCCAACCGGTGTTGAAGGTCTCCGGGTCGGAGTTGGTCTCCTTGGGCAGCAACGGGGAGAACAGCGACTCCCACTCGCCGAAGTTCTTCGTGAAGGTGACCACCACCTCCTTGTCGTCGACGCCCCTCTCGACCTTCTCGATGTCCTCGTACCCGGTGGTGCCCGCGGCCTGGAACGCCGGGTTGGACCCGTTCAGCGCTGTGACCTGGGCGGCGAAGTCCTCCCAGGTGACCGGGCGGCCGGACTCCCACGTCGCCTCGGGGTTGATTCGGTAGGTGACGGTCTCGGGGTCGGTGGAGGTCACCTCGGCGGAGGTGACGTAGTCCGTCTGCAGGACCGGGGTGCCCTCGGCTCCGGCCCGGAAGGCCCAGAAATACAGCGCATGCTCGACATCGACGCCGTCGCGCACCGTGCCGTCGGTCTGGTTGTAGTTCCAGTTGTCCGCGATCTGGTCCTCCGCGATGCGCAGGTCGCCGCCGTCCTTGAGCGACGCGACGTCCGCGGCGTTGATGTCCTGCTTGCCGACCTGCTGGCTCTCGCCCTGCGGGCCTTGCAGGCCAGCGCCGCCACCGCCGCCGCATCCCGCGATGGTCATCGCCAGCGCCACACCGGCCGCCACGATCATGGTCACGGGACTGTGTGATCGCCTCATCTGCCCCACCTCACTGGAGTTCGGTTACTGCTCGGAAGACTAGGAACGCTCGTGGCTCAGGCAAGCACGATCGGGTAACGGCGCTCGGCCGACTACCGGACCCGTGCGTGGTGGCATGCTGCCTCGTGGTCGCTGTCGTCGGTTCGCCCTGACTCTGGCGCGCGGCGCGCGGGACGGCGCGGCGGGTCGGTGTCGATGCAGACCTGCGCCAGGTCCTCGGTCAGCTCCGCGAACAGCGGGCATCGGCTCCGGAAGCGGCACCCGCTCGGTGGGTCCACCGGACTGGGCAGGTCACCGGTGAGCAGGATCCGCTCGCGCGTGCGTTCTCGGTGCGGGTCCGGGATGGGGATCGCGGAGATCAGAGCCTGGGTGTAGGGGTGCTGCGGTCGCTCGAAGACCGCGTCGACGTCGCCGATCTCGACGATCCGACCCAGGTACATGACCGCGACCCGATCGGCGATGTGGCGGACCACCGACAGGTCGTGTGCGACGAACAGGTAGGCCAGCCCCAGCCGCTCGCGCAGCTCATCGAGCAGGTTGACGACGCCGGCCTGGATGGAGACGTCCAGCGCCGAGACGGGTTCGTCGAGCACCAGCACCCTCGGCTCCAGCGCCAGGGCCCGGGCGATGCCGATGCGCTGGCGCTGCCCGCCGGAGAACTCCGCCGGGTACCGGTCCACATGCTCGGGACGCAGACCGACGAGCCCGAGCAGCTCGGTGACCCGCGCGCGGGCCTGGTCCGCGGAGAAGCCGTGCACCCGCAGCGGTTCGGCGATCACATCGCCGACCGGCATCCGGGGATCCAGGGACGCGATCGGATCCTGGAAGACCACCTGGAGGTCGCGCCGGAGCGCCCGTCGGGAGCGCCGGTCCATCCCCGCGACGTCGCGTCCGAGCACCTGGACGGAACCTGCTTGCGGTCTGTCCATGGCGAGGATCTCCAGCAGTGTCGTCGACTTCCCGCATCCGGACTCGCCGACGAGACCGAGCACCTCACCCTCGCGAATGTCGAAGCTGATGCCGTCGACCGCGTAGACCGTCCCGACCCGTCGGCGCAGGAGCGTTCCGGAGGTCACGGGGTAGTGTTTGACCAGGTCGTCCACGGCGAGCACCACCGGCCGCTCCGACCGGGCCTCGAGCGTGTGGTGCTCCACGGCGACGATGTCGAAGACGTCTGTCGCCGCCTTGGCGTTGCGGACCTCCGCCGTCCGCCAGCAGGCGGCATCGTGACCGGCGTCGCCGAGCGGTTCGAGATCGGGCTCGTTCGTCCGGCATCGGGTGACCGCGAGCGGGCAGCGCGGTGCGAAGGGGCATCCCGGGGCCAGGTCGACCATCGAGGGCGGATGGCCCTCGATCGGCACCAGCGGCTCGCGTTGGGCCCGGTCGAGCCGTGGGATCGAGCCGAGTAGTCCCAGCGTATAGGGCATACCCGGGGTCTCGAAGATCGCGTCGACCGGGCCGGTCTCGACGGTCCGGCCCGCGTACATCACCGCCACCCTGTCGGCGAACCCGGCGACGACCCCGAGATCGTGGGTGATCATCATGATGGCGGCTCCGGTGAGCTTCTTGGCCGTGGCCAGCACGTCGAGCACCTGGGCCTGCACCGTCACATCGAGCGCGGTGGTCGGTTCGTCGGCGATGATCAAGTCTGGTTCATTCGCGATGGCCATCGCGATCACGGCGCGCTGCCGCATTCCCCCGGAGAACTCGTGCGGGAACGCTTGGGCCCGCCGGGCCGCCTGCGGTATCCCGACCACGTCCAGCAGTTCGACGGCCCGTTTCGCCGCCGCGGCCGTGGACAGCGCGCGGTCGTGGATGAGCAGGGCCTCGGCGATCTGGTCTCCGACGGTGAAGATGGGGGTCAGGGCCGAGAGCGGGTCCTGGAAGACCATCGCGATGTGACGGCCCCTGATCGCGGAGAGCTCGGAGTCGGTACGCCCCAGCAGCTCAGTGTCACGGAACCGGATCGACCCGGTGACCCTGGCCTGCGGGGGGAGGAGCCCCATCGTGGCGAGCGCCGTCACGCTCTTTCCCGACCCGGACTCGCCGACGACGCCGAGCACCTCGCCGGCAGCGATGTCGAGGTCGAGTCCCCGTACCGCGTCGATACGGCCGCTCTCGCTCGGGAACGAGACGGCGAGGTCGCGCACCGCGAGCACCGCGTTGCCGTCGGACCGCCCCGTTGCTCGATCAACCACGGCGACGGCTCCGAGTCGAGGTCGGGTCGAGCGCGTCGCGCAGGCCGTCACCGAGGAAGTTCACGGCGAGCACCGTGAGGACGAGCAACCCGGCGGGGAACAGGAACAACCAGGGGAAGGTCAGGGCGGACTCCGTACCGGAGGCGATGAGGGTTCCGAGTGAGACGTCCGGCGGCTGGATTCCGAAGCCGAAGAACGACAGTGAGGTCTCCGCGAGGATCGCGGCGCCGACGTTGACCGTCGCATCGATGATCAACAGGGAGGCCATGTTCGGCAGCAGGTGCTTCAGGATGATCTGCCAGGCGGGCATGCCCATGAATCGGGCCGCCTTCACGAACTCCCGTTCCCGCAGGCTCAGCGTCATGCCGCGGACGATCCTGGCTGTGATCATCCAGCTGAACAGACCCAGCAGCAGTACGAGTAACAGCCAGGAGCCACCCCGGAACAGCGGGCTGAGGATGGCCACCACCAGGAACGAGGGCAGCACGAGAAGCAGGTCGACCACCCACATCAGGCTGCGGTCGGTCGCCTTGCCGAAGTAACCGGCAGCGGCCCCGACGACGGCTGCCAAGCCGGTCGAGAGTGCGGCGACGAGCAGGCCGATGACCAGTGACTTCTGCAGTCCGCGCATGGTCTGGGCGAACAGGTCCTCGCCGAGCTTGGAGGTGCCGAACCAGTGCGTCGGTGACGGTGGGGTGAGCAGGAACAGGTCGTCCTGCTGGCGGTAGTCGAACGGGTAGAACCACGGGGAGACGAACGCGCCGACGAACAGCAGGATCAGGACGACCCCGCTGACCATCCCGAACGTGTTGCGCCGAAACCGCCGTCTCACCAGGCGACCCCGACCCGTGGCACCCTTCGGTGGCGTGATCGGGCTCGACGTCCTCGCGGGTGACGCTGCTGTTTCGGTCATGGGAACGGCCATCCACGCGTCTCCTTCAGCTCAGCCGGACGCGCGGGTCGAGGGCGGCGTAGAGGACGTCGGACAGCCAGCCCGAGAAAAGAACCAGCACCGCAATGAACAACGTGACGGTCGCGACGATATTGGCGTCCTGCTGGGCCACCCCCGTGATCAGCCAGTCTCCCATCCCGAAGAACCCGAAGATTCGCTCGGTGAAGACACCACCGGTGATGAGTAATCCGAAGCCGAACGCGAACAGTGTGGCCATCGGAATCAATGCTGTCCGCAATCCGTGTTTGAACAGGGCGCGTCGGCGGGTCAAACCTTTCGCCTGAGCCGTGCGCAGGAAGTCGCTGCCCAGCACGTCGAGCATCGCGCTGCGCTGGTAGCGGCTGAAGTAGGCGATCTGGCCGAGGGCGATGGCGACGGTCGGCAGCACGAGATGCTGGAGCCGGTTGACGACGCCCTCCCACCAAGTGCCGGAGAACCCGGCAGAGAACTCGCCGGTGAAGTACAGGATCTGCGTGCCTGCGGCCTGATTGACGGGGAGCCACGCGACCTTGAGCAGGGTGCCGATCACGAACACCGGTGTGGAGAGCACGAGGAAGGAGAACAACGTCGTCACGTAGTCGCTGATCTTGTACTGTCGAATCGCGCTGACGACTCCCAGGATGACGCCGAGCACGACCCCGATGACGGTTCCGAGGAGGAACAGCCGGAGGCTGACGCCGACGCGGCGCCAGAGCTGGTCGGAGATCTCGCCCGCGGTGACCGTCTCCCCGAAGTCACCGGCGACGACACCGGTGGCCCAGGTGCTGAAGCGCAGCGGTATCGGCTCGTCCAGGTTCAGGGCGGCCTCCTTGGCCGCGATCGTCGTGGCCGGGGGAGGGGGGTTGCGTTCGCGCAGCCGCGCCAGGGGATCGAAGGTCAGCGAGGCGAGCGCGTAGGCCAGGAACGTCGCGAGGACGCACAGCACCACGTAGTTGAGCAGGCGTCGAGTCAGGAACCGGGCCATACCTCTCCTTGCCTGCGAACCGGACAGGTCTCACCGGGTCTATGTCCGCTCGGCGGGACCTGTGGGCCAGCAGGCTACTGGCCGGTACCTTGAACGGTGGTCCGTGGGGCGGGCGTGAAGTCTCCACGCTGCGGGTGCTCGATTCGGGCCACTCTGGACCGTGACCCGCCCACAGTGGATGCGAGGCTGGCGCCGGGATGGCACGGTGGGGGGATGCCGCCCGGGAGAGTGACCGCTGTCAACGCCACCGCCGCCGCACTGCTCGGGCTGCTGCACAGCGGTCCGATGACCGGTGGGCAGCTCGTCGCTGCCGCGGGGGAGCGGTTCGGCAGCTTCTTCTCCGTCACCCGCAGCCAGGTCTATCGCGAGCTGCCGGTGCTCGCCGAGGCCGGGCTGCTCACACCGGGCAAGAAGGGGCCGCGGGCGTCGCAGCAGTACGCCATCACAGCGGCGGGCAAGCGCTCGTTCACGGCCTGGCTCACCGGGAGCGGCGGTTCTGACGCGCTGCGCAGCCCGCTCGTGTTGCGATTGCTGCACGCCGGGTCGTTGACGGCCGCGCAGCGCGCCGAGCTGGTGCGCACCAGCCGGGAGGTCTATGTTGACCGGCTCGAGGCCGCCCGCGCCGCCGCCCGGGGGGAGCCCGATCCGTACCGCAAGGCCGTCGCCGACTTCGCCGTCGCACACACCCGGGCGATGGTGAAGCTGCTCGACGCCGTCCCGACCGCCTGAGGTCCGGCGCGTAGCCTGGAGTGTTGTGAACCTTGACGTCGCAGCCGATCTGAAGGATCTCTCCACCACCCTGGAGAGCATCGAGGCGGTCACCGACCTGCCCGCACTGCGCGCCGAGATCGCCGACCTCTCCGACCAGGCCGGCCAGCCCGATCTGTGGAACGACACCGAGGCCGCGCAGAAGGTCACGAGCAGGCTGGCGCACGCACAGGGCGACCTGCGCCGCCTGGAGGACCTCCGCCGCCGCCTGGAGGACCTCCCGGTGCTCTACGAGCTCGCCGCGGAGACGGGTGGCGCCGAGGGTGCCGCGGCCGCCGCCGACGCCGACGCCGAGCGTGCCACGTTGCGTGGGGACATCGCCTCCCTCGAGGTGCGCACCCTGCTCTCGGGCGAGTACGACCCGCGCGAGGCGCTGGTGACGATCCGCGCCGAGGCCGGTGGCGTCGACGCCGCCGACTTCGCCGAGATGCTCATGCGCATGTACCTGCGCTGGGCCGAGCGTCACGGCTACGGCACCGACGTCTACGACACCTCCTACGCGGAGGAGGCCGGCATCAAGTCGGCCACGTTCGCGGTGCACGCGCCGTTCGCCTACGGCACGCTCTCGGTCGAGCAGGGCACTCACCGGCTGGTGCGGATCTCGCCGTTCGACAACCAGGCGCGCCGCCAGACCTCGTTCGCCGGTGTCGAGGTGGCGCCGGTCGTGGAGTCCACCGACCACGTGGAGATCGACGAGAAGGACCTGCGCGTCGACGTCTACCGGTCCTCGGGGCCGGGCGGCCAGGGGGTCAACACCACCGACTCGGCGGTGCGGCTCACCCACATCCCGACGAACATCGTGGTGTCCTGCCAGAACGAGCGTTCCCAGCTGCAGAACAAGGCCGCGGCGATGATGGTGCTGCAGGCCAAGCTGCTCGAGCGCCGCCGGCAGGAGGACCAGGCCAGGATGGACGCCCTCAAGGACACCGGCTCGTCGTGGGGCAACCAGATGCGCTCCTACGTGTTGCACCCCTACCAGATGGTCAAGGACCTGCGCACCGAGTTCGAGGTCGGCAACCCCTCTGCGGTGCTCGACGGCGACATCGACGGCTTCATCGAGGCCGCCATCCGCTGGCGCCGCACCCAGAGTTCGTGATCGGCAGTTCGGAACCCGGAGCCGTGCGTCCCGCGGTCGCCGGGACCCGAACGTCGATCACGCGGCCGGGCCGGTGCGGGCCCCAGCACGGTGCGGTCGCGGTGCGCCGGTAACGTCCGGATACGTGATTCGCCTGGAACGCGTCACCAAGCTGTACAAGACCTCGACGCGCCCTGCGCTGGATCGGGTCTCGGTGGCCGTCGACAAGGGCGAGTTCGTCTTCCTCATCGGACCGTCGGGCTCGGGCAAGTCGACGTTCCTGCGGCTGCTGCTGCGCGAGGACGTCCCGACGCGGGGCACCGTCCACGTCGCCGACCTCAACGTCGCGAAGCTGCCGCGTCGCCGGGTGCCGCGGCTGCGCCAGCGGATCGGCTGCGTGTTCCAGGACTTCCGGCTGCTGCCGAACAAGACGGTCAGCGGCAACGTCGCGTTCGCCCTCGAGGTGATCGGCAAGTCCCCGGCGACGGTCGGGAGGATCGTGCCCGAGGTGCTGGAGCTCGTCGGGCTCGCCGGCAAGGCCGACCGGTTCCCGCGCGAGCTCTCCGGCGGTGAGCAGCAGCGGGTCGCGATCGCGCGGGCGTTCGCGAACCGCCCGCTGGTGCTGCTCGCCGACGAACCGACGGGCAACCTCGACCCGGACACGAGCCAGGACATCATGCTGTTGCTGGAGCGGATCAACCGCACGGGCACCACGATCGTGATGGCCACCCACGACCACTCGATCGTGGACTCGATGCGCCGGCGCGTCGTGGAGCTCGACCTCGGCAAGGTCGTGCGCGACGAGGCCCGCGGCGTCTACGGCGTGGGGCGCTAGCCGATGCGGTCTGACTTCGTCGTCCGCGAGGTCCTCACCGGCCTGCGGCGCAACGTGACGATGACCGTCGCGATGGTGCTGACCACCGCGATCTCGCTGGGCCTGGTGGGCACCGGGCTGCTGGCCGTGCGCACGATCGACCGCACCGAGGAGCTCTACAGCGACCGCGTCGAGGTGCAGGTCGCCCTCACCGCCGACGTCTCGGCCGCCGACACCGACTGCAGCCAGCCGATCTGCACCGGCCTGCGGGCGACGCTGACGGGCTCGCCGCTCGTCGAGTCGGTGCGGTTCGAGAGCCAGCAGCAGGCCTACGTGCGTTACAAGGAGCTGTTCGCGGGGCAGTCGCTGGCCGAGGTGGTCCGCCCCCAGTCGCTGCCGGCGACGCTGCGCGTGAAGCTCGCAGATCCCGACGCCGGGGCGCAGGCGGTGCGGCAGGCGATGACCGACCAGGTCGGGGTGCGCAACGTGATCGACCAGCGCGACGTCGTCGCGAAGCTGTTCGACTTCCTCGGCGGCGTGCGCAACGTGATGTTCGCGCTCGCGCTCGTGCAGGCCGTGGCGGCGTTGCTGCTGATCTCCAACACGGTGCAGGTCTCGGCGTTCACCCGGCGCACCGAGGTCGGGGTCATGCGGCTGGTGGGCGCGACCCGCTGGTACACCCAGCTGCCGTTCCTCATCGAGGCCGTGGTGACGGGCATGATCGGCGCGTTGATCGCGTCGGTCGGGTTGCTGGTGGGGAAGTTCCTGTTCATCGACCAGCTGCTCTCGGGCATCGTCTCGAACGGGGTGGTGCCGCCGATCGAGGTGGCCGACGTCGTCTGGGTCTCGCCGATCCTGGTGATGATCGGTGCCGGGATCGCGGCGGTCACCGGGTACGGGACCTTGCGGTTCTACGTGCGGTTGTAACCGGCGGAACCCAGGGCGCTCCGGGCTCCGCTCGGTCCCCGTCGGCGTTCGGCGTTCGACGTCTCGCCCGACAGCGGCAGTTCGATGAGCCGCACGCTCCTGGCGTCTTAGCGTAGGGTGGACTGGGTACAGGAGAAGCGCCGTAAGGTGACCGCGCAGGACCGCAAGGTTCGCCGGGCCCCCTCACCTCCCACCGGCATCGGGCGACAGGGTCTTCGCTCCGACGTCGGGCCACAGGATCGATGCGGCATGCGATTCGGAGGGTGGAGATACATGGAAAGAAACGAGAGCTACGGAAAAGACGTCGCGCTGGTCGTCGTGCGGCTCGTCGTCGGGTTTTTCTCGGTCTATCACGGTATGCAACAGATCGTCGGGATGGCCGACTTCACGTTCGTGGTGAGCCGGTTGGGCGTACCCTTGCCGGCGGTAGTGGCGTGGCTCGCCGTGCTCGGTCAGATCGGCCTCGGCGGACTGTTGATCCTCGGACTGTTCACGCGCGTAGTCGGCATCCTGATGACGGTCCTGTTCCTGCTCATACACTACTCCTATTACGTCAACCGGTTCGACGACACGCTTTCGCTCCTGGGCAACGGGACGTTGTGGGGTGTCGAGTCACTGTCCTACGCTGCGACCGGTGTCTTCTTCGCCTGCGTCGGTGCAGGTCTGTTCGCCCTCGACGGGGTGTTGAGCTCCGCTCTGCGCCGTCGAGGGATCCGTACGCCAGGGCTGGTGAGGTTTCTTTGGCCAGACGATGGCCAGGCAGGGAAGAGTCGGTACGCGCCAGTTGTTGGATCGATCTTCTTCCAGATCTTCATCGGAGCTCTCGTCGTGCTGCAGAGTGTTAGGCAGCTCATCCCCGAGCAGAGCATGACGAACCTGATGGACAGGATGAGTGCGGCCGGACTACCTGTGCCGAACGTTCTCGCCTGGGTGACCACACTTGCGCTCCTGGTCGTGGGTGTGCTTTTGGTTCTCGGTCTGTTTTCCCGTGCGTCGGGAGCTCTGCTTGCTTTGGTGGCCGCGGTGCTTTTTATCGCCGTGCCCGAGCGGGGTGGCACTGTGGTGAGCGAGGGCGGTGGACGCCAGGTCGGCTTCCACGGTGAGGAGTTCGTCTTCCTCGCTGCAATAGGAGTATTCTTCGCCATAGTGGGTGCCAGGCAACTCTCGCAATACCTGCGCACCAGGCGTACGACCTTCGATTCCGAGACCGCTGCACGATCGACAGCTGTTGACAGCGGCGGTGCAACTGGCGTGCGGAGGGGCTGAGCGATACGGGGTCGCGGGCCGTGAGCTGGTGGGCCGTTGGGGCCACAGATGTGCTGACATCCCCGGCGTAGGGTGGCTGGGTGCAGGAGAAGGGCCGTAAGGTGATCGCGCAGAACCGCAAGGCGCGCCACGACTACACGATCATGGACACCTACGAGGCCGGTGTCGCGCTGCTGGGCACCGAGGTCAAGAGCCTGCGGCTGGGCCGGGCGTCCCTGGTCGATGCGTTCGCCACCGTCGACGAGGGCGAGGTGTGGCTGCGCGGCCTGCACATCCCCGAGTACACCCAGGGCAGCTGGACCAACCACGAGCCCCGCCGCACCCGCAAGCTGCTGCTGCACCGCGGCGAGATCGAGCGGCTGATCGGCAAGATCCGCGAGGGCGGGCTGACGCTCGTACCGCTGTCGCTGTACTTCAACGACGGCAAGGTGAAGTGTGAGCTCGCCCTGGCTCGGGGCAAGAAGAGCTACGACAAGCGCACTGACCTGGCCAAACGCGACGCCGAGCGGGAGATCTCCCGGGCCTTCGGGCGGGCGGCCAAGGGGCGCGCGCGAGAGCTGCGGTGAGATCCGGGATGAACTCGGACGGCTCAGGGGTTATCCTCTACGGACGCCCAAGACGGGGCGTCGAAGGGGGTGAACGGTTTCGACTCCGGACGTCGATCAAGGGGAAGCGTGCCGAGGAAGGCGACGATGATCTCGAAAACCACCCGTCGCAACCCTATAAGCGCCGCCAATACGCAGCGCGACTTCGCCCTCGCCGCCTGAGCGAGTGCGAGTCTGTCGGACCGGGTGCGTTCCCGACCCGGACCCCGGCATCAGCTAGGGGACTCACCTGCCCACCCGGTCGCGGGGTGGGCAGGGACACCACGCAGCGACTGGGATCGTCACACCGGCTCGTCCGCATGACCGGTGGATCCGAGCAGAGGCACCGCGGACTGCGCACGGAGAAGCCCTTGTGAAGCGACGGAGGACCCGGGTTCGATTCCCGGCACCTCCACCAAGGCCGAAGCCGCTGTGAGGCGGCTTCGGCCTTGACGTCTGTGGGGGTCGGCTATGCCACGGTGAGCCCCTGGGCGAAGGCGAAGACCGCGTCCGGGTCGTAGCGGTGGGCCGCCGCCCGCAGCCGGGGCAGGTTGGCGCCGTAGTAGGCCTGCGCCCAGTCCTGTTGCCCGGGGTCGATGTAGTTGACGTACGCGCCGGTCCCGACCAGTTCGGCGAGCGCTGCCTGGACCTCCGACACCGCGGCGGTGTCGGTCCCGCTGGCGTAGATCTGCACGGCGGCGAGCGCGGTGCGGTGCGGGAACGCGGTGGCATCGGGAGCGACCCGACCGACCGCGCCGCCCAGCGAGTCGAACAGCAGGTCGATGCCGGTGCGCCCGTCGATCACCGCGGCGACCGCGCCGGCGTCACGCAACGGCGCGCCGAGTATCCGCGACGAGGCGACGAACGGCGTTGGAGGAGCGATCCGGCACTGCTCAATGGGCGTGGTCGAGCAGCCGGCGAAGTAGCGCATCGCGTCCAGGTAGCCCATCTCGATGACGGTTCGTCTCGTGGGCGCGCCGCCGATCCGGCGGACCAGGTCGTCCAGCAGCGGGTTCAGCGTGCCGGCCGTGCCGACGAAGCAGCCGCCCACCCGGGCGCTCGGTGGACGTCCCGCGGACGCGATGCAGTTGGACCACAGCTCGTCGGGTGCTCCGGCGACCCAGTCCAGCCAGGCGGTCAGCACCGCGGGCACGCTGCCGGCCGCGAAGCGCAGCGCGAACACGGTCACCTCCGGTGCCGGCACGGTCTCGAAGGTGAACGCGGTGACGATGCCGAGGTTGCCCCCGCCCCCGCCGCGCAACGTCCAGAACAGGTCGCCGTCGTTGGCGCTGACCTGGGTGCTGTCGGCCAGCACGACCTCGGCTGCGCGCAGCTTGTCGATGGTCAGTCCGTGCAGCCGGGTCAGGACCCCCTGCCCACCGCCGAGTGTCAACCCGGCGATGCCGACCGTCGGGCAGGAACCGGCCGGCAACGCCCGGCCCTGTGCGGCGAGCGCGGCGTACACGTCGATCAGCCGGGCGCCGGCCTGCACGACCGCGGTGCCGTCCGCCGCGAC
Source organism: Mycobacteriales bacterium (assembly GCA_038257875.1). Taxonomy (GTDB): domain Bacteria; phylum Actinomycetota; class Actinomycetes; order Mycobacteriales; family Pseudonocardiaceae; genus Pseudonocardia. The sequence continues at coordinate 22,052 of JBBSQN010000043.1, read as the reverse complement.
GTCGATCCCCGTCATCCGGGACAGGTCCACCACGAGGCCCTGGTCCGGGGTGGAGTAACCGGCGTAGCTGTGCCCGCCGCTGCGTGCCGCGATCGGTGTCCGGGAGGTGCGCGCCACCTCCACGCACGCCTGGACGTCGGCCGGTCGGGTGGCGTGCACGATCGCGGCTGGGCGGCGGTCGGCGAACCGCGCGTTGAAGGGTTGGCGGGCGTCGTCGTAGCCGGTGTCGCCCGGGAGCAGCAGGTCGCCGGCGAGGCGGCCGCGCAGTGCCGCCCAGTCCGGTGGGTCGGTCGGCGCCGAGCTGGGTGCGGCGCCGGCTGTGGGCATCGTGCCGGGCCAGGCCGGCAGGCCGACCGTGGTGTACGCCGCAGTGGCGACCGTTCCCAGCCCGGTCAGTCGCAGAAACCAGCGCCGATCCATGGTCGTCAGTGTGCCACCTGTGGCTCCACCTCGAGCTCTGTCACGTCGGTCATACCCCGGCGGTCGCGCTCTGCGACCCGGTGCCGTGCCGCGTAGGGTGATGAGCAGTAGCACGAAAGGGGGACTCGGGTGGTCGAGAGCGACGACCCGGGTGCAGTCCCTGACGCTCCCGACCGGCTGCCGCGGGAGATCTGGGTCCTCGTCGGTGCCTCGTTCATGATCGCGATCGGGTTCGGGCTGGTCGCGCCGACGTTGCCGGTGTTCGCCCGCAGCTTCGACGTCGGCATCACCGCGGCCTCGCTGGTGATCAGCGCCTTCGCGCTGTCCCGGCTGCTGTTCGCACCGGTCAGCGGTCGGATCGTGGCCCGCTGCGGGGAGCTGCCCGTGTACCTCACCGGGCTGGGTGTGGTGGCGGTGACCACCGGCTCGCTCGCGTTCGCGACCGAGTACTGGCACCTGCTCGCACTGCGCCTGCTCGGCGGGGTCGGCTCCACGATGTTCACCGTATCGGCGCTGTCGCTGCTGATCCGGCTGGCGCCGCCGAACATGCGTGGTCGGGCCTCGGGCATGTGGGCCACCGGTTTCCTGCTGGGCAGCATCGTGGGCCCGCTGGCCGGTGGTGGTCTGGTGCTGATCAGCCTGCGGGCTCCCTTCCTGGTCTATGCCACGCAGCTGGTGATCGTGGCTGTGGTCACCGGACTGCTGCTGCACAACCGGACGCGCGAGACCGTCGCCGAGGCCGCCGCCGCGGGGTCGCCCGCGCGGTTCCGCGTCGCGCTGGGTCACCCCGCGTACCGGGCCGCTCTCGTGGCCAACTTCGCGAACGGCTGGGCGGTCTTCGGGGTACGGATCTCGCTGGTGCCGCTGTTCGTCGTCGAGGCCCTGCGCCAGCCGGATGCATGGGGTGGGCTCGCGCTGGCCGCGTTCGCCATCGGCAACGCGGCCACCCTGGTGGTGACCGGGCCGCTCACCGACCGTCACGGCCGTCGCCCGCCGATGCTGGTGGGCCTGGCCGTCTCCGGGGTCGCGACGGGCGTGCTGGGGTTCGTCACCTCGCCGCTGCTGTTCCTCGTGGGGGGCCTCGTGGCCGGCATGGGCAGCGGAATGGTGAACCCTCCGATGAACGCCACGGTCGCGGACGTCATCGGGTCACGGGCCCGCGGCGGGACGGTGCTCGCCGGGTTCCAGATGGCCGCCGACACCGGCGCGATCATCGGACCGGTGCTGGCGGGGGCGCTGGCCGAGTCGGCCGGATACCCTGCGGCGTTCGCCGCGACCGGTGTCGTGGCACTCGTGGCGCTGGTCTTCTGGGTGCGCGCCCCCGAGACGCTGGTGCACGCTTCCTCGGCGGGCAAGGACGCGTTGGCGGAGTGCGCGGTGGCGGATGCACCCGCCGTGCGCCGCGGCTGAGCTTGTGTGGAGGCGGTACGGGCGCAGGGTCGACCCACGAGGCGTTCTGACTGTGCCCGTCGCTAGTCTCATCGCGTGATCCCGGGCCGCGTGCTGGACGTCGTCGGGACGCTGGCGCGGCTCGGTCTGGCCGCCGTCTGGCTGGTCTCCGGGGTGCTCAAGGCGATCGACCCGGACCAGACCTACATCGCTGTCCGCGCGTACGACGTGCTGTCTCCCACGGCCGTCGAGGTGGTAGCGGCGTTGCTGCCGTGGGCGGAGATCGCGCTGGGCGGGCTGTTGCTGGTCGGGGTCGGCACGCGCGTGGTGGCTGCGCTGTCGGCCGGGCTGCTGCTGGTGTTCATCGCCGGGGTGGCGCAGGCGTGGGCGCGCGGGCTCTCGATCGACTGCGGGTGCTTCGGCGGCGGTGGCCTGGTGGATCCTGGGGAGACGGCGTACGTGCAGGAGCTGCTGCGCGACACCGGGTTCCTCGTGCTCGCGGTGTGGTTGATCGTGCGGCCCCGCGCGCTGTTCGCGCTGGACTCGCGGCTGGTAGACACAGGAAGGACCTGACATGGGCGGAGCGTCCCGGAACGAGAAGAAGCGTCGGCAGGAGGCCGCGAACCAGCGGCTGGCGGCCGCCGGGATCCGGCCGCCGGAGAAGAGCAGCGCGAGCCGCATGCCGCTGATCGTGGTGGCCGTCGTCCTCGCGGTGGTCGTGGTCGTGGGGCTGACAGTGCTGATCAGCCGCAGCTCCGGGGACGTGGTGCCCACCTACACTGCGTCGGCGTCCGGCGCGGTGGTCACGGCTGGCTCGGGTCCGGTCGCGATCGACGTGTACGAGGACTACCTCTGCCCGGCGTGCGAGCGGTTCGAGCAGCGCTACGGCGACGAGATCACCACCGCGCTGAACGACGGGCAGCTGACGGTGCGCTATCACAGCATCGCGATCCTGGACGAGCGCACCGACCCGCCGGGCTACTCCACACGGGCCGCCAACGCCGCGCTCTGCTCGGTGCCGGCAGGCGTCTACCCGACCTACCACAAGAAGCTGTTCGACTCCCAGCCTGCCGAGGGCAGTGCGGGACTGACCGACGACGAGCTCGTCGCGTTCGGCACCGAGCTCGGCGCGCAGGGCGACTTTGCGGAGTGCGTGCGCGGCGGTGCCAGCGCGCCCGCGATCGCCGCGGAGACCGAGGCCGCGGTGAGCGACCCGGCGCTGCAGACGGACGGAAACTTCGGCACCCCGACCGTCGCGATCGACGGAACGAAGATCGACCTGAGCAACACGAGCTGGCTGCAGGACGCCATCGCCGGACAGTGATCATAGGGTTGGGCCTGCTGATCTCGACCTGAAGGAGTCGGCGGCGGCTGCTCGGTGTGGCCGGGTTGAACCGGTGTCACCTGCGAGCCGCCGCCGGCCTCTTCGCCAACCTCGTGCTGGCGCCCGCTGCCCGCTGGCAACAGGCGAGGGTGGCAACCCGATGCACAGGCGCGGCGACGAGTCGTGTAACTTCATCGAAGCCAAGGGGCTGTGGCGCAGCTGGTAGCGCACTTGACTGGCAGTCAAGGGGTCAGGGGTTCGAATCCCCTCAGCTCCACCCCAGGTCAGAGAGGGTTTCAGGGTCATCGGTCCCGTCCCTGATCCCAAGCGAGTGACTATCTGAGTGACTGTTCTTCTCGCTCACTACCGGGAAGATCCTGTCCATGGTGGTCGCGCCCTCGTCCAGGACCGGGCGGAGTTGTTGCCGGTAGACGGTCTCGGTGACGGCGGTGCCGCGGTGTCCGACGAGGCGGGAGATGTGTTCGAGCGGTACCCCGGAGTCCGAATCCAGGTCAGGCCGGTGTGGCGGAGGTCGTGGCGGCGGAGGTGCTCGTAGCCGAGTTCGGTCACAACCTCGTCCCATGATGTCGCGTCGCGGAGGACGGCTGTGGTGATCCGACCGCCACGCGGGCCGGTGAACAGCCGGGCGCCTTCATCCCCGCCTGTTCCAGCGATACGGTGCTGTACCAGCTCGTGGACTTCCTCGATGAGCGGCACTGTTCGTGCACGCTTCCCTTTCGTGCCCTTATCGACGAGCCCGCCGGCGCTGGCGTCGTCTGGCGCCGGACTGTCCAGGTCCACTCGGCCGTATCGATGTCTCCGACTCGGCAGCCGGACATCTCGTCGATCCGCGCCGTTGTGCAGGCGGTGAAGACGACGACGTCGCCCCAGCCGCCGTACTGCTCTGCTCAGCTGACCGGGCGACGAGAGCAGCGGCGAGTCGGGTTAGTTAGGCCCAGCGGGGTAAGGCGAGGGAGCGCGGATCGTCGAGCTCGTCCTCAGCCTGCTTGTACAGGCGTTGCCAGCCGACGACAGGAGCCGGGTTCTGGCTGATGAGCCCATCACGGACGGCCTGCTCCAGGACGCGAACGAGAACCGCGAGGCTGTTCTTCACGGTGGAGGTGCTGCACTCGTCGGTGATCCAGCCGTGCACAGCGCGATCGACCGCGCCGTTGGTAATCATCCGGATCGGAAGGTGGCCGAGTGTCGGGACGACCCGTTTTCGCCAGCTGGCGAGGTAGGGATCGGTCGTCTTGGGTTTGAGTCCGCATAGCGCGAGCGTCATGTTCGCCTCGCCGGACTCGGCCAGCGTCACGGTGGCCGAGTCCGGGTCGAGTTCGGCGGTGGCGGAGCGTCGCATGTCCTCGATCCACGCCTCGGCCTCCCCGGGCGAGTCCCGCGAGACCGACCGCGACCGTCGTCGTCCGGTGTCGGGTTCGGTCCAGCGGACACGTGCGCGGTACGGCGTCGGCCGGTCGGGCAGATACTCGACGTCAGCCGTCAGCCGCCAGCGGAGCGCCGATCGGTAGTCGCGTCGTCATCGGTCGCTCTCCGTAGTCGGTGGTGGCAATCTTGACGCCTTCGTGAACCGGCCCGACCCGCGGCACCCAGTCACGCTCCGTCGTTCATCAGCGCAGGCGCGTACATGGTGGACCGCGACACGGCGGACCGGTCTGCTCCCACGTCCCTCGGGTGGCTCCTAGAACGTCGCTGACCTGCGGTTTTCGGGCGAGCCAGCAGCCGCTGTCGTTGCGCAGCGAGATCGTTACCGGAAAGATCGTGGTGGCCGCAGGCAGACCTCAGGTCCACGTGTAAGGTCCCGGGCAACATCCGGGGGCGGAGGTCAGCCGCCGGAGTCTGCAGAGGAGTGGCAATGTTGAGCTGGTGGGTCTGGGTCCTTATCGCGCTTGTGGTCATCGCCCTGGCCATATTCTTCTCTTCTCCGATGCGCCGGTACCGCGCGATACGCAAGATGTAGCTAGCCGGTCGGTCCCTTGACGCCGGTACTGGACGGCACGGCGGCCAGCCAGCACAGCTCGCCGCGGACACCATGAACGGACGACCCCGGTTCGGGGTGAGGGTGTTGCGGCCTGTCGCTGTGACGTGAGTTCAGTTCGTGCACTGCTCGGCGGGTGCGCGGACCAGAGCTGTGCTCGGGGATTTCGCGTGGGACTCCCCGAGTGACACGTCGGTGTCCTGGGCGGTTACGGACAGCTCCTGCTTTGCCGACGGCAAGAACTGCGGCGTCAGCACGTTCTGCCACGTCAGCTCGGGTCCGGTGGGACGAACCCGTCCCCGGAGCCGTTGACGTCCGCGAGGAAGTCAGCGATCACTCGGAGCTGATCCGCATCGCGGCGACGCAGCACCGCGTCCAGATGCTCCCCGTGCTCGCGGTAGTGCTCGGCCAGACCTGCCATCGCCTCGGCGACCGGTGTGACGAGCACCTTGCGGCGATCTTCGGCGTCGCGCACCCGTCGGACGAATCCGCCTCGCTCCAGCCGGTCGATCACGCCGGTCACGGTGCCGGTGGTGAGCCCGGTGAGCTCGGCGAGCCGGCCCGGGGTGAGCGGGCCGTGCAGGTCGAGCAGGTTGAGGAACTGCGAGTCACTGCTGCCCAGTCCCAACCGCTGCGCGACGGCATGGTTGTGCAGCACCACGCCGGCGATGAACCGCAGCACCGACGTACCGATCTCCGAGCGCAGCTCGTCCGCGTCCACGGTGGTCCTCCTTGACATTAGCTCGTCAATCCAAGAAACTCGTTATAGCGAGATACTTGTGATCTCGAGTGAGCTTATCGAGGAGTGGTCATGACCACCGCACTGGTGATCGGAGGCGGGGTGGCCGGGCCCGTGGCCGCGATGGCGCTGCGCCGCGTGGGCGTCGAGGCCACGGTCTACGAGGCGCACCCTGGCACGGCCGACGACGTCGGGGCGTTTCTGACGTTGCAGGTCAACGGCGTCGACGCGGTGCGCGCCGTGGGTGCGGACGCCGTCGTCGCCGGGCTCGGGTTTCCCACCGCGTCGATGCGCTTCCGTAGTGGCAGCGGGAAGCTGCTCGGTGAGGTGAGCACCGGTGAGCCGCTGGCGGACGGGACCGTGGGCGTCACCCTGCGTCGCTCCGATCTCTACCGCGCCCTGCGTAACGAGGCGCTGCGCCGCGGGATTCGCGTCGAGTACGGGCGGCGCCTGGTGAACGCCGCCAGCACCCCCGACGGGGTACGGGCCGAGTTCGCTGACGGCAGCTCCGCGGCCGCGGCCCTGCTCGTCGGCGCCGACGGGATCCGCTCCCGGGTCCGGCAGATCATCGACCCGTCCGTGCGACCGGCGCGCTACGTCCCGGTGCTCAACATCGGCGGCTACGCCCCACCCCAGGAGACGGAGGCGCGGCCCGGGCAGTACGAGATGGTCTTCGGCAAGCGGGCGTTCTTCCTGTACGCCGTGGCCCCGGACGGCACGATCTGGTGGGGTGCCAACCCGCCGCGCCGCGAGGAGCCCACCGCCGCCGAGCTGGCCGCGATGACCACCGAGCAGTGGCGCTCATGGCTGCTGGAGCTGTTCGCGCCCGACCGGACCCCGGCGTGCGCGATCATCGACTCGACGCCGGGAGAGCTGACCGGGTGGGCGACCTACGACCTGCCCGCGGTGCGTCGCTGGCACCGGGACCGGATGATCGTCATCGGGGACGCGGCGCACGCGACGTCGCCGGCGTCGGGGCAGGGCGCGTCGATGGCGATCGAGGACGCTGTCGAGCTGGCTCGATGCCTGCGTGACCTGCCGGATCCGGCCGCCGCGTTCACCGTCTACGAGGGACTGCGACGGGGGCGGGTGGAGCGGGTCGTGGCCCAGGGCGCGCGGTCGAGCAACTCGAAGGCCGCCGGGCCCGTTGGGCGGGTGTTGCGCGACGCGCTGCTGCCGCGGATGCTGCGCCGAGCAGCCCGCAGTGCAGGCAGCGGCTCGGTGGCGTGGCTACACCGCTACCACATCACCTGGGAAGCTCCCGCACGATAAGGGGGGTCGTGCGCGGAAATAGTCGCTCCAGCGTTCATTTCCGCGCACGGGCTCGGAACGGGCCTCCCTGGTTGTCCAGGCAGTCGGCTGTGCTGTCGTGGTCGGTGCGCGCTGGCTCGGTGGCCTGCCCGCCTGCGGCACGTACCGCGGCGACGGCGGCGTCCAGGTCGGTGACGAGGAACCAGGGCACCGCCACCGCCTCGGCATGTCCACCCACCAGCCCGGTGAGCGGCATCGGAGGCGTGCCGCTCACGTCGGTGTGCCAGTAGCCGGGCTGGGAGCCGGGGCGGAACCGCCAGCCGAGGACCGTGTTGTAGAAGGCGCGGGCGCGGGTGGCGTCGGGGACCCGGAGCTCGACGTAGTCCAGCTCGCCGGGTCCGGCGGGCTGCGGGGGAGGAGCCGTTGCGAGGGCGGGTGGGGCGAACACCGCAAACGGCAGGCCCTGGTCGTCGACGCAGTCCGCGATGCGGCCGTAGGGCTCGTCTCTCGCCTCACCTGCGGTGCCACCAGCAGCCCGGACCAGCACCACGGACTCGTCCACGTCGGCGACCGCGTAGCAGAGGAACACGGTAGGTCGTTCCTGGCCGCCCCACAGGCCCATCGGGGTCCGCAGCCCGGTCACCTGCCGCCCCTGGGGGCCCGAGCCCGCCGCCGTCGTCCAGCCCAGGACCTCGCCGTAGAACCGCTCGGCGACGGCGACGTCGCGCGTCCAGAGCGCGGCGTAGCCGACGTCGCCAGGGCGCGGACCCGCAGCCACCTCGCGGGAGATCATCCAACGATGCCCGGACGGGTCCAGCACCACGCCGCCGCGGCCGTAGGGCGAGTCGGTCACGGCCCGCTCCAGCACCCCGCCCGCCTCGACGGCCCGCGCCACCACGGCGTCGGGATCGGGGACCTCCAGCCGCAGCGACTGGCTCACCCCGCCGCGGTGCACCGGCGCCGCGAGACCCAGCTCCGGGTACTCGTCGGCGAGCATGAGCACGCTGTCGCCGAGGGCGACCTCGACGTGCCCGACGCGGCCATCGGGCATGACGATCGGTTCGCCGCGGCGCGCCGCCCCGAACGCCGCGACGTAGAACTCCACCGCGGCACCGGCGTCGGCCACCGCCAGGTACGGGGTCAACGTGTGCAGGTGCAGGCTCTTCGCCGCCCGGTGCTGTCGGGGCTCGGTGGTGGTCATCTCGGTGGTGGTCATCGTGTCCTCCCGTGGGTCGAGCAGGGCGCGCTCCAGGCGGGCGCGCAGGGTGCGGGCGAAGGTGGGGTCCGGGTCGACGGGTGGGGTGGGCGAGCGCAGGACGTCGAAGGGATCGGTCGTCATCGCGGGCCTCCCTCACCGCGGCCGCGCGGAGCGTCGGCGGAGCGCGTATCGAGCCCGAGTGCGGTGTAGCTGCGGCGAAACGCGGCGCGGGCGCGTGTGAGCAGCGCCTCCGTGGCGTGCACGGTGCGGCCGAGCGTCCGGGCCACCTCGGGTACCGGGAGGCCGTCGAGGTAGCGCAGGGTCAGGGCCGCGCGGTGGGTGGCGCTCTGCGCGGTGAGCACCTCCCGGGCCAGCAGGGCGTCGAGCCGCTCGTCCCACGGGTCATCGGTGCCGGCGGGCTCAATCCCGACGGCGTGCAGCCCGCGCTCCTCACGCTCGGACGCCCGCCAGTGATCCACGAGCTTGTGCCGGGCGATGCCGACCAGCCAGCCGGTGCTGGGTGCGGGCGGCGGGTGCCGCCGGCAGGCCGTGACCGCGGCGAGAAACGTCTCCGCCGTCAGGTCCTCGGCCAGCGCGCGGCGCCCGCAGCGCGCGAGAAGGTAGCCGTAGACCTGGGGGAGCGCAGAGTCGTAGAGGTCGAGCAGCGCCGCGCCCGCGTCGGACCGGACCCTCCCGCTGCTGCTCACGTCCACTCATCGCTCGGAGGCCCCGTCCTCCGACGGTCGTTCACCCGATCGTCGCAGCGCCACCGCCAGATCGTGTCGACTCACCCACCAGTTCGTACCGACTCGCGGGGTTATGGCTGGCGGCCGAGGAAACCGATCAGGCGGTCCGAGGGGGACTGCTCGGCGGATACTGGCACTTCGGGGGCGAACAGCGCGTGGGGGCCGAGGCGGAACTCCGGGGTCACGATCGGACGGAGGGCGGTCAGGGTGGCCTCGGCCACGCCGGAGTCAACGGTGGGGCTCTTGCCGGTCGCGACGGCGATATCCCAGCCGTGCACGGCCGCTTCGGCCAGCGCCAGGCCGAGCGCTGCGCTGCCCGGCAGTGCGCCCATCGGCAGCTGGAACGTCCGTTCCATCGCTCCCGGCGCGGAGAAGGTGTCGAGCGTCGCCTTCGCCGCGAGCGCATACGTCCAGCCGGGGTCGCTCCCGATCTCAGCCGGCTGGAGCACCTCGTCGTCGGACAAGCCCCCGGACGCGTACATCAAGGTCGCACCGATCAGGTGGCTGAGGAGAGCCCGGACGTCCCACCCAGCGCACGGGGTCGGCCTGCTCAGATGGTGCGGTCGGATTCCGCGCACGATCCGGCTGCTGTTGTCCAGTGCCTTCTCATAGACACCCAGGATCTCCATCGTGCCTCCTCATCGCCCGACGCAGCCGAGCACCAGCCGTACCCTACCGACGCCCCCGAGGTGGCACGTCAGTGTGCGCCATGTCGAGATGAGCGGTAGGGCACGGGATCAGCTTATCGATCACCGTACTGCTCGACTCGGTGGAGTGACCGCGGGGATGAGGAGCCGCTGACGGGCTGTGATCATGCGGTGGACGCGTTCCGCGGTGTGTCGTGGGGTGTCCCAGACGTCCTCGTAGCCGAAACGCATGGTCTCCCAACTGAGCTCGGCGACGGCCATGTCGCGGCGGTTGTCCTGGATGCGTCGTTGCCGGTGCGGTTCGACGCCGTCGTACTCGATCGCGAGGCGGAGCCCCGGATAGGCCAGGTCGAACCGGGCCAGCACGAATCCGTATGCATCGAGCAGTTCGAACTGGACGGCTGGTGGGGGCAGGCCGTACCGCAGCAGCAACAACCGCAGCCGGGTCTCCATGGGGGACTCCGCACGCTGGTCGGCGAGCGACACGATCTCTCCAAGGCGCCGGCTGCCCCGCCTTCCGGGCCGGTTGATGCAGCTCGCCAGCAGCAGCGACGGGTCGAACCGGCCGCGGCGCGCCAGCGCGTCCACTGCGACGACCGCCTCGGTCAGCTCGAGGCGGCGCGCCAGGTCCCAGGCCGTGCGGAGCGGATGGGTGACCCGGCAACCCTGCGCAGTCCACACGTCGGTGTCGGGCAGCCTGTCCCGGTGCACGACCAGCCCCGGCCGTGGCCGGATGCCGGTTCCGACGCTGACGATCTCCGCAGGAGCGTCCCGCGGCCCGCACGACGTCCCCAGCAGCTCCGCGGCGGAGTAGCCGGCGAGCGCGCCGGTGCGCTCAACCAGCAGGAACGCCGCGCAAGACCGCGTGGTGAGGTCCAGCGGTTCCCCCGACGCCGCGACATAGACGTCGCGGAACACCTGGTGATAGCGGCCACTGCGCAGATCGCCGCGAGTGAGAACGCCACGGGCGATCGCCGCAGACCCCCGGAAGGGACGGTCGTCCATCGCGCCAGGGTCGCGTGCTGCCCATGATCGCCGTGGGGACTTCGGCGAGATGAGCGGTATGGCACGAGATGGACCTGTCGATCACCATACTGCTCATCTCGACGACCGGGTGGGTGGGTTGCGTAGGGTTGGCCCCGTGGGCGTCATTGTCAGTTTTCATGCGCATCCTGATGACGAGTCGATCGGGAACGCGGGCACGCTCGCGCGGGCCGTGGCCGCCGGGCATCGCGTCGTCCTGGTCTTCGCCACCCGGGGGGAGCTGGGGGAGCCGGTCCCCGGGGTGCTGGCCGAGGGCGAGCAGCTCTCGATCCGCCGGTCCGCGGAGTGCTACGACTCCGCGGCCGCGATCGGGGCCGAGCGCGTGGAGTTCCTCGGCTACACCGACTCCGGGATGATCGACGAGCCCAGCAACGACGCCCCGTACTGCTTCTGGCAGGCCGACGTCGAGCACGCCGCCCGCCGCCTCGCGCTGATCCTCGAGGAGGAGCGACCCGACGTCCTCACCGTCTACGACGACAACGGCGGCTACGGGCATCCCGATCACATCCAGGTGCACCGGGTGGGTCGACGCGCCGCGGAGCGCAGCGGCGTCCCCGTCGTCGCGCAGGGCACGATCAACCGGGACCTGGTCGCCCGCCAGGTGGCCGCGGCCGTCGAGGCGGGGCAGTTCCCCGAGGGTTCGGACCCGCCGCCCACCGACGACGCGACGTTCGGCAAGCCCGAGCGGGAGATCACCCACCGAGTCGACGTCGGAGACGTCGTCGCCACCAAGCGCAAGTCGATGCTGGCGCACGCGAGCCAGATCGCGCCGGACCACTTCCTGGTGGCGATGCCCGAGGAGATGTTCGCGGGCGTGCTGGGCACGGAGTTCTTCATCGTCGACCCGGTACCGGATCCGGCCACGGCACCGGCGGTCTTCACGGAGCTGTTCGCACCGATGCGGCCCTGACGGCTTGCGAGTCCTCGTGCGGACGCGCGAGGATGCCTCCCACGGCGCCCTCCCGCGCCGGACCCTCTGACCGGGCGCCCACGCCGCCCGGCACCTGCGGGGGCGAAGGGGATCGATGTCCTCGGGTCGATGTCCGGTGTCTTGCGTCGACGGCAGTCCTCGCGCATCCGGCGGCGGGTGACGTGCCGGCGTGGGAGGACGTGACCTGCCGCGGAGAAGACGACCGCGATGACCGCACACCCGCACCTCAAGCAGCACATCCGCGACCGGATGGCGCGCACCGGGGAGTCCTACACCACCACGCGGCGCCACGTGCTCGCCGCGGGCGACCGCACGCCCCCGCCGCGTCCGGAGGGGCTGCTGCCGTCGTGGCCGGCGACCGGTGGTGGTGACCACCACGGCAGCGCGCTGGCCGCGCACCTGATCGCCGCGTCCGGCACCCGGGCCCCGCACACCGGCGAGCCCTACTCCGAGGCGATGGTCGCCGGGCTCGCCGGCGGGATCGGCTTCATGTACTTCGTGTTCTCCTACGACGGCCACCACCCGACGATGACCATCGTCGCCCGCCGCCACCCCGAGCCCTATGTTGCCGCGGCGCTGCGGGCGGCCGGGGTGGAGTTCACCGAGCAGCACACCGGCAGCGCCGCGGTGGCGGAGAGACGGCTGCGGGCCGGGCTGGCCGCAGGGCGTCCGATGGCTGCCACGGTGGACCGCACCCGGCTGCCGTGGCACGGCCTCGACGGCTCCCCGTACGGGCCCGAGCCGCACCCCGTCGGGATCTGCGGTTCCCGGCCCGGCGACGTCGTGCTGCTCGACGACGAGTGCGTCCAGCCGAACCCGTTGGGGCTCTCCGAGCTCATGGCCGCATGGTCGGCCCCGGCGAAGAACCGCCACGAGCTGCTGGAGATCACCGGGCCCGCGCCTGCCGACCACGACGTGCCCGCCGCGTTGCGGGACGCGGTCGTGCGCGGCTGCGCGCTGCTGACGGAGCCGGTGCTGGGCAACAACTTCGACGTGAACTTCGGCTTCCGAGGCATGCGCAAGCTGGCCGACGGGCTCGCCGACCCCCGTGGCAAGCGGGGCTGGGCGAGGCTGTTCGCGCACCCGGAGGCGATGTTCACCGCGCTGCGCCGGCTGCACGACTGCCTGGAGACCGAGTACACTGCGTCCGGGGCGACCTGGCCGCTGTGGGCCGCGTTCCTCGAGGAGGCTGCTGTGATGGTGGGCGAGCCGGCGTGGACGGCCGCGGCGGTCGACGTCCGGGCCTCCGGTGTGCTCTGGTCCGGGATCGCGGAACGCGCGCTGTCGATCCACCCCGCACTCACCGCGTACGGCGAGCTCGCCACCGAACGGCAGCGGCTGATCGTGGCGCACGGGGCCGAAGCCGCCGCGGAGATCCGCTGTCTGACCGGTCGGGTGGACGGCCTCGCCGCCGCCTACGCGGCCGACCCGCCCGACCTCGGCGCCGTCCGGGAGCTGCTCGATGAGCTGGCCGCGGCCGTCCGGGCCGCGCAGGAGCGGGAAGAGCGGGCCGTGGCCGCGCTCACGGACTGACGGCGTGCGGCTGCCGGGGTCCGGGGGTCAGTCGAGCAGCAGGTAGATGCTCACGGCCACGCCGAGCGCCACCACCGCCCAGCGCAGGACGTTTTCGGGCAGCCTGCGGGCCAGCATGGCGCCGAGGAAGCCGCCGACGAGGGTGGTGGGCGCGAGGAGCGCGACGGCCAGCCAGTCCACCGGGGCGCCGATGGAGAAGATCACGACGGTGACGGTGGCGATCACCAGCGCCAGCAGACCCTTGAGCGCGTTCAGCCGCACCAGCCCGTCGTTCGCGCTCAGCGCGAGCGTCGCGATGAGCATGATGCCCAGCGCCCCGCCGAAGTAGCCGCCGTAGATCGCCGCGACGAACACAGTGGGCAGCAGCGCGGCGAGCCGGTCCGGCGCACCCGGCTCGGCCGTCGTCCCGAACCAGCGCTTGATCCGTTGTTGTAACGCGAGCAGCACGCTGGCCAGCAGCACCAGCACCGGCACGACGGTGTCGAACACGGCCCCGGGCAGGGTCAGCAGCAGCGCGCAGCCGACGGCCGAGCCCGCGACCCCCGCGGCCGAGGTCAGCAGGACGCGGCGCCGCTGGCCGCGCAGGTCGTGGCGCGTCCCTGCGACGATGCCCACGTACCCCGGCCACTGCGCGACCGAGTTGGTGACGTTCGCCGCGAGTGGCGGGAACCCGACGGCCAGCAGCGCCGGGAACACCAGCAGCGAGCCACCGCCCGCCACCGCGTTGACGCCGCCAGCGAACAGGCCCGCGACAAGCAGGAACACCAGCGCACCCGGCGACATGTCGATCACAGATGGCACGCTGTCCCGCGGCAGCTCCGGTCCATCGGGAGAGTCCGGAAGCCGACCGGACGGTCTTCAACCAGCCAGCCGGGCAACGGCGACGGCGAATGCGTCCAGATCGGGTAGTCCCGCGGAGAGCGCCTCGTGCACACGGACGTCGTCGATCTCGTCGTAGACGTGTACCAGACGGTTGCGTAACCCGGCGAGGCCACGAAGCCGGCCGGCCAGCGCCTCATCGATGATGCCGTGTTCGTGCAGGACGGTGAAGCTGTCGCCGAAGTCGCGTGGGCCACGCCAGCCCTCGGACGCGATGACGTGGTTCGCCAGATCGATGCAGGTCTGGGCCGCGACCTGGACCAGGTAGCGGCCGGCGTAGACCTCGTGCCGCAAGTACTCGGTGACCGGGAGATCCTGCAGGCGTTGCAACTCGCGTAGGTAGCCGGCCAGCAGCTCCAGGCGGTGGTGGATCCGGTCGCGATCAACCATTCAGGCCTTCTGTGGCGACCCGGCGCAGGAAGGTGTCGCGGTGGGTCCGTTGGGTCGGCAGGAAGTCGAAGTACTCGCTGCGGGTGCGGACTTCAAAGGCGACCCGAGCGGATTCGTCCGCGCTGAACAGCAAACGGCCCTCGGTGAGCACCCGACCCCGCATCCGCAACGGAGCCCGCTGCAGGTCGAGCACGTCGACAGCGGGCACTTGCATCGCCTGCGCCAGCCGGTCGGCCAAGGCAACCTCCGCGAGAAGGTCGAGCGGCCGTGCGGTCATGATCGCGACGTCGGCGTCGCTGGCCGGGCCGTGCTGGCCGGTCGCCCGCGAACCGAACAGGTACGCGAACGCAACACCCGCCTCGGCGAGCACCTGATCCACCGCGGACGTGCTCATGGCCGTGGAGCATACTCGCCGCCCTACTGCTTGCGGGCAAGCTTGCGGTGCGCTGGCTTCCGGATCGGTGCTGACGTCGAACAGTGTCTTCGTCCCGCAGGCGTGGCGGGGTGCTGCGGGACAACCTGAGGGTCCGTCGAACGTCCTTCAAGTTGTGAATATCCGTGACCCGGAGGAGGTCGCCATGTCCAGAACCATCCGCTCGCTGCTCGCCGTGCTGCTCGGCCTCGGTCTCGCACTCGCTGGGGCCGCGGTCGCTGTGCCGGCGTCGGCCGCGCCGGCGCAGTGCGCGACGGCATGGGGCAGCCTCGCGAAGACGGCTCCGGCGTTGGGCCCCGCTCCGGTCATCGCCGCCCGCACCGGCCAGCACCCCTGCTTCGACCGCGTCGTGTTCGACCTCGCCGGGCCCGCCGCCGGGTACTCCGTGGAGTATGTGGACACGGTGACTCTGGACGGGTCGGGTGCGGCTCTGCCGGTCCCCGGTGGGGCTCGGCTGCAGGTGCAGCTGCATCACCCCTCCTACGACGAGCAGGGGAACTCGACCGTCCCGTACGGGCTGGGCGAGCAGGTCGCCGACGTCGGTGGGTACGCGACGCTGCGGTCGGTCGTCTACGGCAACAGCTTCGAGGGCTACACGACGTTCGGTGTCGGAGTGCGGGCGCGCCTGCCGTTCCGCGTGTTCACGCTCGCCGGCCCGGGCGAGCACGGCCGCATCGTCCTGGACGTGGCGCACCGCTGGTCGTGACGGATCAGAGCACCGCGTAGAGTGCTGTCTCGGACGAGCTGGCCGGGCGGCCGCGTCGGCGGTTGCGTGCAATCGCCGCCGAGGAAAGTCCGGACTCCGCAGGGCAGGGTGGTTGTCAACGGCAACCCGGGGTGACCCGCGGGACAGTGCCACAGAGAACAGACCGCCTCGCGGCCCGGACGATCGTCCGGGCCGCGAGGTAAGGGTGAAACGGTGGTGTAAGAGACCACCAGCACCCCGGGTGACCGGGGTGGCTCGGTAAACCCCACCCGGAGCAAGACCAAAAGGTCCCGTCCCCGGACGGGGCTGCGCAGGCGTTCGAGGGCGGCCCGTCCGAGCCTGCGGGTAGGTCGCTGGAGCCCGCCGGCGACGGCGGGCCGAGATGGATGGTCGCCGAACGGTGCGCCGCAAGGCGCCCGGGAACAGGATCCGGCTTACAGGCCAGCTCGTCCGCACCCGTCTGGCCTGGTGCTGCTCATCGGCGTTGCTTGCCTTGCTGACCTGGGCATACTTACTTGTCTTCCCCAGCCGGTAGATACCGCTCGTTACCGCCTTGGGTCGCACTCCAGAGACCCAGCGGAGGCCCAGACACGGCCCGGATGTGTCTGCTGTGGACGATTGCGTGCCCGTGGCCGATCTCGTCCCGAGAATCTGCGTGACCTCATCCCCGTCACGTAGGCGCTCCTCGGCGAGGTGCGGGTGACCATTTCCACGCCAGCGAGGCGATCTTGGGTGCGGGTGCCGGCGGTACCGACGCGGAAGCGATCTGCCTGCGCGCCCGGGCGCTGCGCTCGGCGTCCGGGACTTTGACCGATGCCACGTTCGATGAGATGCCGACGACGGTCACCGAGCACTACAGCGTCCCGGTCGATGTCGCCACGGTGCGCGGCACCGACGAGCAGACGCACATCGGCCTACATCCACATCCGAGCGGAGCTGGCGTCCGCACTGTTGGATTTGATCTCGTCGAGCCGGGGTTGGTTGACATCCTACGCAGGCGTTCGATCTCGACCGATCGAGAGGCCGGAGTCTACGGTGTGGTGGGTCAGCCACGGTAGGTGGAGGCACCCACCGAGGTCAGGTGGCGACGCGGACGCTGCCGACGATGGCGATAGTATTGCCGTTAGGGTTTGCGCAGCGTTGAGCTTGATCCCAACCGAACTTGCGTGGGGACCCTAGTCCCCTCGCAGAACCCTCGCTTCGCAACCGCTCCCTGGCGGTGCTGGACACACCGCCACCACGGCGAAGGCGGCTGGAGATTGGGTAAGGGGCAGGCCCGGTTGATCGACACCAGCATGGCCAGGCAAGCGCAATGGTACAGCATGCCAGTACAACCCTGCCGACCACGGGTGCGGGTGCGCTGGGACTGCGACCTATATCGCACCCCACCGGCGAGGACTGCCACCGGTGCACCCAACAGGGCGAGCTGTTCTCTCGCGTCGGCATCGACCCTACGACTCACCGCAGGACCCGATGACCGGAGCGTGACCGTCGTGCGGACTCGGCGACGGATGGTAGCGTCGTTGCGGTGGCTAGGATGGGTGTCAGGCTGAGCATTGTCCGACGTTGCAACTGCAAGATCTCCAGCCGGAACGAGCTGATCCAGGATTGCGAAAGCTCAGCCGAGTCCATCCGCCAAGGGTTGCTCGGTCGGTGGGGGTATGGCGTGCGGTAACTGTTGGTGGTTGGAGGTGATAGGGAGGGTTATATATGGCGCCCGGGATGGTGTGGGGTTGACGTGGTCGGTCAGGATGCGCTGAGGTCAGCAGAGTGGGATTTTTTCATCTCCTACACGCAGACTGATCGCGTGTGGGCTGAGTGGATTGCCTGGGAACTGGAACGCGATCGATTCCGGATATTGATCCAGGCGTGGGACATGGGGCCGGGCGTGAACTGGGTCGACTCGATGCAAGAGGGCGTGCAGCGAGCAGACCGCACGATCGCGCTGCTCTCGGCCGAGTATTTAACCTCGGTCTATGGCACCGCGGAGTGGGAGGCCGCCTGGCGGCAAGACCCCCTGGGTGAACAGTGTAAACTTGTCCCGTTGCGGGTGGCCGACTGTGAGCGCCCGGGGTTGCTCGGCGCGATCGTCTCGGCGGATCTGTTCGGGTTGACCGAGGCCAAAGCTCGCACCGAGTTACGGTTGGTCATCGACCAGGTAATGACGGGAAGAGCCAAACCAGCACACCAGTCCCCATTCCCCGGACCAGGTCGGCCGCGAGCAATCGACGCGCAGCCGCCGTTTCCTGGTGCCTTTCCTTCGATCTGGAATATCCCCACGCGGAATCCTAATTTCACCGGCCGTCGCGACTTGCTCGACCAGCTGCACCGTCTACTGGCCGGGGCCGGGTCTGTCGCGGTGCACTCGCTGCGCGGGATGGGGGGAGTGGGCAAGAGTCAGCTGGGCATCGAATACGCCTACCGGTATGCCAACGACTACGAGCTGGGCTGGTGGATCCCTGCCGAACAACCCGAACTGATCCCTAACCACCTGGCCCAGCTCGGTGCCGTGATGGGTTTGCGCACTGATGGTGACCTCGTCATGGTGGCTGAGCAGGTGATGAACGAGCTGCGCGGCTGGGTGCGGTGGCTGTTGGTGTTCGATAACGCCGATGACCCGGAGAGGCTGCGTAGGTACCTGCCTGGCTTCGGGGGGCATGTCCTGATCACCACCCGCCGTGGGGGATTCGCTGACCTGGGGCCGGTGCTGGAGGTGGACGTGCTGGATCGGGCCGAGTCTGTGGCGTTGCTGCATCGTCGGATTCCACGCCTTACCGAGGAACAGGGCGAGGTGTTCGCCGGGCTGCTGGGGGATTTGCCGCTGGCTCTGGCGCAGGCCGCCGCCTATCTCGACACCACCAAGCTGCCCGTCACCGACTACTTGCCCCTGTTGCAACAGCGCGGCGGAGCTATGCTGGGAAAAGGCGCCGTAATCGGGTATGAACACACGCTGGCCACGGTCTGGGAGTTGGCACTGGAGCGGGTCGCTGAGAAGCGGCCAGCCGCGAGGGAGTTGCTCGGACTGTGTGCTTATTTGGCGCCTGAGGAAATTCCGCTGGACCTGTTTGCCACCCACCCCGAGCACCTCCCGCCAGCGCTGGCTATGGCCGTGACTGATCCGCTGGAATGGGCCGAGACTCTCGGTGTTCTGATGGACTACTCCCTAGCCCTGCGCAATGAACAAACTCTGTCTGTGCACCGGCTCCTGCAAACCCGTCTTCGCCACTACACCCTCGACGGCATCGCAATGGATACCGTGGATTACGACCGGCACGCAATCGTTCTAGAACTACTGCGTGTGGACTTGCCAGACATGATCATGGATGCGTGGCAGAACTGGCCGCGTTGGCAACAACTGCTGCCCCACGTCCTGGCCGCCATTCATGACGCACACCCCAGCCCAGACACCGCTTGGCTCCTAGACCACTCCGCGACTTACCGTCAAGTCGTTGTCGAGAAGGGAATCGTCTCCTTCGCCGGGACTACCCGACTGCGCCGCGATGAAATCGCCCACCATCTCGCCGCATTGCAGGAGCGGCCGTCGCTGACCGCGTTGCAGTCGGCCCGGCTGGCCGCCATCCTCGACACGGTGGCCGACGACGGCCGGTTCCTGCTCCGGGACGCGCTGGAGGCCGCCGAGTTCCCGGCGGGCGACGATGCCCGCAGTCAGGACGCCTTCCAGGACTTCCGCAAACGGGTGAACCGGGCCGCGACCGAGGCGGGCGTCGAGCTCCAGCTCGAGCTGGACTCCCGCAAGGTGCCCCCCGACCAGCGTCACGGCTGGTTCACCGGCGGTGACCTCGTCGACGAGGGCATCGCCTCGTTCACCGGCGAGGCGGCCGGGCGGACCGGGATCGATCATCCGGTGGCCCCGGAGGTCGCGGAGCTCGGGCTGTCCCGCCGAACGCGGGTCTACGTCAGCATTGCCCCGGCGACTGACGCGACAGCCCGCAAGAAGGTGGACACACTGCTGCGGCAGCTACGCGACGCGCTGGCCCTGGACGGCGAGTGGTCCTGGGAGGTGGCCGATCCCGGCTCGGTCGGGCTGGGAGAGGATCCCGAGGCGGCGCGTGACCGACTCTGTGTGCAGGCCGACGTCCGGCTGGTGCTGGTGAGCTCCGCGTACCTCGTGGACACCTTGGAGCGTCGACGGGTGCTGGACGCGCCCGGCCGGGTCATCGTGTTCGCGTTGAGCGGGCTACCGGACGGCCCGCTGGACCTCGGCCCGCTGCGTCGCCACGACGTCCGGCGCCGGACCGAGCCCTGGGATGAGCTGACGAGCACCGCCCAGCGCAGGCGCTATGTCACCCATGTGGTGGACGAGCTCCGCTGGGCGCTGCGACCACCGCCGGGCACGACCGCGGACCGGGCAGTGGACGACCCGCTGACGGTGTGGTCGTCGAGCGCGGCGCGGAGCAGGCGGACCGGGGACAGTGTGGTTCTGATCGAGGCCAAATCGGCCGAGACCTCGCTGCGGGAGTCTCGGCTGGGCCACTCGGGCCCGGCGACGGGCCCAGCGCTGCCGGCCGTCACCCGGCTGGTGGAGTGGGCGACGGCCACGGGGCCGGGGGCGCCCCGGCTCTGCGCGCTGCTCGGCGACGTCGGCATGGGCAAGACGACCACCGCGAAGCTGTTCACCCAGCGGCTGCTCGACCTGCGCGCCGGCGGCACCGCCTGCCCGTTGCCGATCCTGTTCGACCTGCGCGACATCCGGATCACAGGCCTGGACGAGACGATGACGCTTGACCACATCCTGGACGGCATGCTCGACGCCAACCGGCCCGCAGGCCTCCCGCGGCACCGCCTCACCGCCGACGTCGTCCGCAGCCGGCTGGGCCAGGGTGACGCGGTGGTGGTGTTCGACGGGCTCGACGAGGTGTTCGTCCACCTGAACCCGCACAACCAGCAGCTGTTCACCCGGCAACTGTGGCGGGCGGTCGGCGATGGCTCAGGCGCCAGGATGCTGCTCACCTGCCGCACCCAGTACTTCCGCACCATCCGCGAGGAGATCACCTTCTTCATGGGTGAGAGTCGGCAGGGTCTGCGGGGCGAGGATTACCTGGCGCTGCTGATGCTCCCCTTCCGGGAGGAGCAGATTCGGGAGTACCTGGCCGCCAATCTGGACCGCGACGCCGCCTGGGTGGACGGGTTCCTCGACACCGTCGCCGCCGTGCACGACCTGCCCGACCTCGCGCGCCGCCCGTTGACGCTGCGGCTGATCGCCGACCAGGTGGAGTTCATCGAGACGGCCAAGTTGCAGGGCCGCACGCTGCGCTCGGTGGACCTGTACGGCGAGGTCGTCGAGCGCTGGCTGTCGCGCGATAGCGGCAAGCACACCCTGACCCCTGAGCACAAGCACCTGCTGATGGAGGAGATCGCTGCCGGGTTGTGGCGGTCCGGGCGGAGCTCCTGGGAGGCGGCGGAGGTCGACGAATGGCTTCTCGAGGCACTCGCTCGCCGACCAGACCTGAAGCGTCACTACCGCGAAGGGGTGCCTGACCTGTGGAAGGCCGACTTCCGGACCGCCACCTTCCTCGCGCGCGACGGCGACACCTTCGCGTTGGGCCACCGGTCACTCGCCGAGTACTTCTTGGCCCGCTACTTGCTGCATGCCCTGCGCGAGGCCACTTCCGTCGCCGGCCGCGGGCTCGATGCGCTCGCGATGCCAGTGCCCAGCCCGGAGACGCTGGAGTTCCTCGGCCAGTCGATCGCCGGGGCGTCGGCCGAGTATCGGTCCGCGGCACTGACCGGGCTGGACCTGACTCGTCGTCGGTACGTGCCGCAGGTTTCGGAGCTCGCTCTCGCCTACGCTCTGTATGCGGCCGGCCACGGTCATCCCCATCAGTCCCTGGCCGGGGTTCGGCTAGCGGGTGCGCGCCTGGACGGCTGGCGCTTCGGTGTGGCGGACCGCGACGGCGCCTGGCTGTGCATGGTCGGGGCAGATCTGACCGGTGCGGATCTGCGCCGCGCGACGTTCCATCGGGTGGACCTGACCCGGGTCGACCTGAGCGGTGCCGACCTGACCGGCGCGGAGCTGCACGGCTCGCGACTGACCTCGACGCGGCTCGCTGGCGCGCGGGCAATCGGGACCGTCCTGCGGGAGTGCGAGATCGACGACACCGAGATCACCCTCGCGCAGACCTACCGGACGCAGGTCCTGCGATGTACCCCGGCGCCGGTGCCGACCGACGGGCTGTTGGTCGCCCCGCTGCCGGAGGATCGCCAGTGTGAGACAAACAGTGTCGTGTCACTGCGTTCCTTCACCGGCCACACTGGCGGGGTGAGGGTGGCCTGGTCGCCTGATGGGACCCGCCTGCTCGCTGGCGCCGCCGACGGAACCGTCCGGGTCTGGGACGCCACCACCGCCGAGCCCCTCCATCACCTCACCGGTCACACCGGTGGGGTGGGGTCGGTGGCCTGGTCGCC
>JBBSQN010000042.1:0-36011 GCA_038257875.1 Mycobacteriales bacterium | reverse complement strand
GGCATACTTTAGGTCTTACACCCTCCACCTCGAACTGTCGATCACCGACACACCTGTTTCCGCGGCTAGACCGGCCAGTCCCGTCTCCCGACCTCACCACCAACAGGATATGATCATGAAAGGGGGGAAGGTACCGCTAGTGGGTGACGACCTGAACGCAGCCGTGTCCGCCGCCTACCAACCGGGCGCAGTGTGAACACCCGCAAGCTGCCACCACGGATGGAACCGGTGGGATTCCTCGTGTAGGAGCTGTTGGCGCTCGATGCGTGTCGCTACCGCGGCGTCCACATCACGGGTCCGTCCCAGTTCGAGCACCGCCCGGGCGTACTCCGGGGTCTGCAACAGACCAGGAACAATGGTGGGTTGGTAGTTGCTCACCGCCACCGCGTCGCGTTCACGGTGTTGCGCCTCGTGTTGCAGGTGCGTCACGTCGTCGTGGAGAAGTTCCCGCCACGGTCGGGTCTCGCCGTGCGCAGCCTCGGCCAGCTCCAGCAGCTGCCTGCGCTGCCGGGCACGCCGCCCACAGCGCGCTCCGTGGGGACGAGTGACCAGCGCACGGGTGTTCACTGGTGAGTTCGTCGGTTTTCTCACCGCCCGCATTCATGAGGATCCGCCGCCATCCGGAGATGCCTGACGAGGACCAAAGTCGACCACACTCGCAGCGATGAGGCGGCCTACGCCGCAGCTCGCCTCCGCCGCACTCGACACCCGACCGAACGCGCCCGCCTGCTGGGCGTCCTCAGTGGCGACGCCCGCCGGAAGGCCGAAATTCACAACGCCGTGAACGGGTGCGACCGGTGGGCGGCTGTCTGACGGTGGAGTTGCTCAACGATCAGGCCCGGATGCTGTGGCTGTTGTCCGAGGCCGAGCAAGCCCGCGCCGTCGGGCTACCCAGCAGGACTGGTGGAGCAGTTTCGATGCCCGCACCTGAGAACTGGCCGCGGCGGTAATATCACTGATCGAGCAGTTCGTCCGGAGCAGCCGCCGACGGCCGCGATTGCTCTTCAAGGATGGTGTCCACCTGGGACCTGATGACCAGCAGCGGTCCCGCCGAGGACGTGCGGCAGCTGGGCGATACGCATGTCTACCGAGGGGCGGAGTGGGGTGATCCACTACCTGCCCGGCTACGACGTGGCCATCAAGGAGATGGTCCGGACGTTCTCGGGAGACTGTCACGTTCCGTTCTGCGGGAGCCTGGGGGTGAGATTCCCCAGGCGACTCGACTATGCGTTTCGATGCCTGGATGGTTCGGGAGTTCCCGTCCTGTCACCATCAGGCTTTTTTGCTGTAATCGACTTGGTGAACCGCAGCAGTGTGAATTGTTACCGTGTCGCGACCTTCGTCGGAAATTTATAGACCGGATTCAGTGCCGTGTGAAGATTCTTTGCACACGAGAACCTACCCTCGCCATCAATTCATAGGAAATCGTGCCAATAGCGCTTGCAACTTCTTCAATAGGAACGCTGTGTTCATCGTACTTACCATAAATAAGGACTTCGGCCCCCACTCGAACACTTGCGCTTTGCGAGATATCTACCGACATCGAGTCCATAGAAACCGTTCCGGCTATCCCACATCGCTCTCCGTCGACTATGACATAGCCATGATTCGAAAAGGCTCTCGGCACACAGTCATGATAGCCAGCTGGAACAACCCCGACCCGCTTGCCAGTACTCGGTGCCCTGAACGTTCGACCGTAACCAACTGTCTCACCCTCTGCAATATTCACGATCTCGATAATACGACTGCGCAAACTAAGGGCCGGCAGGAGAGGAAAAGCCGACACGGCTGCATCCGAAGGTGGGACACCGTAAAGTCCGATTCCAATTCGCACCATATCAAAATGCGTCTCGGGGAACCGTAGCGTTGCTGCTGTTGCGGCCGCGTGTCGTATCAAACCTCGGTAGCCTAGCCTGGCAGCAGTAGCAACCACCTCATCGAAGCGCCTCAGCTGGGCCAGAGTACTTTCATCTTGAGCCGCGTCATCCGCTGATGAGAAATGTGTCATTAGTCCGCCCACATGGATGCCGGGTAGCTGTTTCAAGTCACTTAATGTTTTTACGGCATCTTCAGGCATTAATCCAGTCCGGTGCATTCCGGTGTCGACCTCAAGATGTATGGTGATCTGGCTATGATTATCGCCAGTTCGGATAATTTCGTCTAGAAGCTGACGGCTATAGACAACAGGCGTCAGTCCATGCCGAGCCATCTTCTCCATATCGGTGGCGAGAGGAAGCATGACAAGAATAGGGAGGTGTATTCCGTGGCGCCGCAGAGCAACGCCTTCATCTGCGTTAGAGACGCCGAGCATGTCGACTCCCGCTTCTTGTAATGTCGTGCTGAGGGCAGTGGCGTCGGTCCCATACGCTAGCGCCTTCACCATCGCTAAAATTTTGACTGAGGATCCTACTAGCTTTCGGAAGCGTGAGAGGTTCTCCTCAACAGCGGACAAGTCGATATATAGACGTGTGGGCGCCATGGACTCCATCAATGTAACGGATAAGTCTGGCAACTCTCGGTCGCGAGGCGATTGAACCAGGACGACATCGCCAGCAGTCGTCTGTTCGAGGAGCTGATCTCGCAATGATGCAATATCGAAATGGAGATTTACGAATACCTCGGGATGTCCTTCGAGTCGACTACGCAGTCGAAGATATCGCGTGTGAGACAACGCATCGATAGTTCGGACACCCTCATCCAAGAGGAGCTGTGCGATTTCATCCTCCGCACCGTCCCGCCAATACTCATCTGGTTCGCTCAGGACTACTGAGACTCGATGCGATCCACCAGCAACTATCTTTGCAGCGCGAATTGCCGACACCAACGCGATCGGGTCTGCTGTTGCAACATCTCGGACAAGGGTAACTCCCCGTGGTGATCGCCATATCTCGGTGCGTGTTGCTGTGGGCCGATAAGAACTTAATGCGTCAACCAGATCATACGCTGCGACGCCTAGCAGCCAAGCGGCAGCGATCGCAAGTTGTGCATCAGTTGCAATGTCAACAGATGGAGTAAGCAGACGAATTCCATCACAAAGAATACCGTCGGGAAACTCAATTTGATAAACTATCGACTGTGCGTCACGGCCTACGGTCTCGAAGCGCGGCAGCAGATCAGACTGACCGAGAGCCAATGTTCTGGCCGACACATCCTGTGCGGCCACCTTGAGCGCAGGATCCAAATCACCAATCAGTACCCACGCGTTTGAACTAAGCTCGCGAAAAACAGACAGGAGGCTTCGAGCCCTCTGATGACGATCGCGGAAATTCGCGGCCCACCTGCTACCCAAGTTCGTGATTATGACGTGATGCGGGCGAAGTATCGACGCAAGCACCTCCATCTCACCAGGGCGCGACCCAGCGGCTTCAATAATTGCTATATTGCAGTCCATAGGGCATTGAAGTATTGCCAACGCCACGCCTAGCTGGCTATTATAGCTACCCGGACTTCCATATAAGACTCCGGCGGTCGATGCGAAATGGACCACAGCATCCTTCGTTGTCGTTTTCCCATTGCCGCCAACCACTGCGATGACCGTGGCTTGTAATCGCCCCCGCCACCATGAAGAGAGACGTTGTAGAGCCTGCAGGGTGTCGTCGACGAATATGACGCGAGAGGGATCGACCGTGTCCGGGACTCGATAACCGGAGTTCACAACCACTGCAATTGCACCGCTTTCGAGGGCAATCTGCACAAATCTGTGACCGTCGGTGCGGTTGCCATTCAGTGCGAAGAACGCAGCATTGGCACCAAGGCGACTAGAATGAATCGAGACGCTGTCTATCTTGCAGTCGCTATCGTGACCCCCGACTACGGATCCGGCTACAATGCTCACGAAAATGTCAAGATTCAGTGATTCCATGTGCGGCTACCAGCCTATAAGTTTGTGTCGCATGAGATGTGATGAGACTTGACCTGACAGTAGCTGGAGCATACTCATCAGCGTATCAGGCCTGATGTCGATGGCGTTGCGGTGGGGCCTGCAGGGGCTGCATGCGGTGGAAGGGTGATTCGGTTCCACCGATGCCAGAAAGACGGCAACTCCGGTAGACCATAATTCGCATCACAGTTACAACGTTCTCAACTTGACGTCCAGTCGATTGCATTGTCGCACAATACGCGCAGACAAACGAGTTGTCCGCTTGAAACAGGGTATCGCACAATCTACGGTATAGGTAGCTGGTCCAGGTCCGGAGGATACCGGCAGAGTGGTACAAATTGATCATGGCATGATTGTTGGCGCTGCCAATGTGGCACAGCACGTCGAGGCCGTCGATGGAGTCGCGCCCACGACCATGCCAGCCACGATCGAGGGGACTTTCACCCTGGAGTTCGCTCCCACCGGGACCGTCCACCTTTACGTGTTCACCGACCAGGCTGGCGAGGTCGCCCCGGATGATGCGCCAAACGCATCATCCGGGGTCCACCCGGCACCACGACACCAGATTTCGGGTCGTTGAACACTGCGGACGTGTCCGCCGCACTATGCAACAATCGCATCTCGCAGATGTCTCTCGGCATAGGTATGTGGAGCCTTAACAACCACCATAATCTCCAGCCCAGAGGCATTTGCTCTGTAGCGACGTGGTCAAAAGTCGCGTTCTTCGGTGGATTGAGGTTTCCGGCCTCACTACCCGAATGTTTACTGATACCTGGCAGCCGCGAAGCCCAACTCGACTACTTGCTCGAGGAACTCCCGAGGATAGATCGGACCGCCATCGTCCACTAAGTTCCTGTAATGAAATTAGTCAATTTCCTGAGGAGGCCGTCAACGCTCTGACCAGCGCAGATGCAATTCAGCGCGATTTATTTAATTAATTACGAGCCCTAAGGCCTGATGATAGATGACAGTCGAAGGCGTTAAACCGGGCAGTGAGTTAACTTCAATTATGATTAGCTGGCCGTCTTGACGGTCCATGAAAGCGTCGATCCGAGCATAACCTCGTAACCCAAGACTGTTGGCTACAGCGGCAAGCTTTTCCCGAGCGCGATCCACTGCCTCCGGCGAAACTCTCCCGAGCGGTGGGCCTGGTGGCGGGGTGATGTTAACGCCAGTTCCACCCATGAATTTCTCTTCTAACGTCAGCACGCCAGACCTAGCTACCGTCAGGCTGGGATACAGGCAGCGCATTTTGCCCTGTGGGCCCAGTACTCCGGCAGTTATCTCAACCCAACGACCGTCACCGCGTTCACGCCAAGACAAATACGATGAACCTGGATCACCGCTGCCATCAGGTTGAACCGGACCCTCGACCACAGATATTTCGTCTGATTCAATGAACGCCTCCAGTAGAAACTCGTCTAACTGCTCCGTCGGCATGTCCACAACCTGGTCGTCTGACACGAGCGAAAACGAACCTCGCTCAATCCGGTTAGCCCGCTGTGCCAATGCGTTTAAATATATGTATAATTCCTCCGGCCGTGCTAGAGGTACTACACCTGCCGAGCAACCGTCAGAAATCGGCTTGACGACCAGCTTCGACGTCCCGCATTCCAAAGCAGCGGTGCTATAGATATCTGCTGATATCGATTTGGTTAGCACATCAGGAACCGCGAACTTGATCCTGGGAGCGGTCGACACGAAGGGATTATTCATCTGATCAACTCTGCGACCAGTCTCATATTTGTCCATACACGGAAGTGAGGCGACAGCATCGGAGCCATTATACGGAACCCCTAACTCTTCAAGGCGGCGCTGTAAGGTACCGTCCTCTCCAATCCCACCATGCAATGCGATAAACACAAAATCGACGCTTTTAATATAGTTATCGAGCGGAATATTTTTCGGGAGATCATTAGATAAGGTCGCCTGAGACGGGCTTAACCTCAACCGTTCCACAATGTCGTCCGCAAGGCGCTGCCGTCTCGGCTCCACTACCTCTGCGTACTCGCACGCTACGGCAATCTCCTCGGCAGTGTGCCGCAAAGCGGCACTGTACGGAAGTTGCCAAACTGTCCCATTCCTTGTCAATAGGGCAGGAATTGGTTCATAGCAATCCGATGAAAGCAACTTCATCCAGACATTGGTCCCGCTAAGAACGCTCACCTGCCGCTCGGCAGTAATATCCCCAAACAACACTCCAATTCGGCGTCGGCATGACGTGAATTTTGGGCTGTCAAGACTTCTCCTCTTGGTGAAGTGCAGCGCGCCGACTCGCACTTCCAATTATGTGACTGAGGACGTCTCCATGGGTAAGGCCCACCTGTGCAGCCTGAATAAACAAGAAGCTATTTTGTTCCATCCCGCTAATCACGTTGATATCGGAGATGAGGACGTGTCCTTGGCTGTCCACCCAGCCGTCGACACGAGCAAAGTCTCGTAACTCCATACTGTCAAACACTCTTTCGGCAGTATGCCGGATCTCGTCAATTAGTTCATCCGAGAAAGTTGGCGGACAGGGGTAGGCTGTATCATCATTAGGAAGGTATTTGTGTCTGTAGCTGAGAATCTCAAATTCATCGGCTCGTCGATTGCGCTCGATCTCTAATGGTATGAGTGCCACCGGCCCGTTTGGGCCCTCTAGGACTACAATCGTGAACTCAATTCCAGCCACCCAAGGCTGCACAACTACCCGATCGGCGTTGTGACGGTCTGAACGGAATAGCGAATTCTGTAGTCTGTCGATGGCCATATCCGTCGACTCAACTACTTCAACCCCGAGACTTGATCCGCCAGCTGCTGGCTTAAGCACGATCCGGTCATTCTCGTGTAGGATCGTCATGATAGCGTCTGCGATCACGTCCGGTGCCATATCCCGCGTCAGTAAAATAGATGGCACCGCCAGAATATTTGCATCCTTGAGGAGCACCCAAGCGGAGTACTTGTCATATGCTGAGCTTGCCGCCTTCGCGCCAGCGCCAACGTAAGGAACTCCTGCTTCGTCCAGTAGTTCCTGTAGTTTGCCATCCTCTCCGAATGCGCCATGAATCGCCGGAAAAGCAATGTCGCAAGAATTCAGCCTGTCAAATAGTTCACCACGCGAGAGGGGTCTGGATACCATGGACAGCTTGAAGTCGAAATCGCTAGGAGTGTTCGAGTATAATGAGGGTTATTCAGGAGCCGAGAATTGATCTTCCGGTACGTACTCTGACCTGCGACGATGTCCGTCGTGACCTAGGCCGTGAATAAGCCTCAATGTTGCACGGGAAAGCGCGTACGGCTGCGTGTGACTATCGAAGTAGATGAACTGTGCAAGCTCGAACCGCTGGTCAAGGTGATCGGCCAACGAGCGGGCAGAGTTGAGCGATATTCCTCGCTCGCCCGAGGGTCCGCCGATAGTAGAGCGACCTCACCTGCGTCCTCCTGTTTACATGATGCTTGGGTTTGATAGCCTAAGCAGCTACAACGATACCTAGAGAGGCTAGCGCAACTAGTTAGACACTGACCGGGTGGGGGTACATCCGCCAAGAACGTCCTGGAGGGCCACTGGTCGAGCTGGCGAAGCGTCGCGGACGAGGCGGCATCCGGTGCATGCGCGACCCTGTAGGTGCTTGCCCGCTGGCGATGACCCGAGCACGGGCGAGTACTACCGCCAGTTAGCCGTGGGTCGGCATTGGCGGCGGCCGGACATGTTCGTGACCGCTGGATTCTCTGCGAACTCACCGAGCCGAGTAGGCAGGCGGTGGCGGTGTGGGCAACGAGCGAGGCCATCGGTGATCAGCGGATAGAGCCAGGTGATCCCGGTTGGAATCCGAGCGGCAGCGACTTCGTAGAGACGCCGTGCGCGGGCGTGACCGCGGCGCCGAGGGTGACGGCCAGGTCGGGAAGCCAGATCGCGGCCTGCACCACCCGACGGCCCGAGCTGGCACCAGGCCAGTGGCGCGGCTCAGGGGGCTTCGGCGGCAGGGCTGGTCATGGGTACCAGCCCCAAGTCCGGACGCCTCGGACGCCTCGGGCGCGTAGCGCGGACACGAGGGCGGTTGACAATCAGTCGAACTGGTCGGACGCGTCGGGCGAGTCTGCGGCGGCGCTCTAGCGGTCCGGGGACAGCCAGCGCGCGACCGACACGGTGACCGGTTCGCCCTCCAGCAGCGGGAACCGGAGCCGATCGGCACCTGGCGGCTGGTGCGTGCTGGAGCCGATCGAGATCGCGTTGGCGACGTGAGCGTACGTCAGCACTTGTCGCGGTCCCGACGAGCACCCCGCACCTACCAGGTCGGCGTCCGCGCCGAGCACCGCGACGACAAACGCCGCGGGTACTGTATGTCCTCAACCGACGATGACTGGCGCGGCAGGACTACTCGGCTGGCAGCGTGCGCGGGCAGAGTCAGGGAGGGCGGGTTGTCGTGGCACCACGGCCAGCGACGCAAGCTGCACGCGGTCGTGCCACTCCTGGACCTGGAATGCCTGACAGACGCCCTGTGAACGAGTACTGCCGCACGGGTGTGGACGTTCGGCGAGGCGGAGGCAGGTCCGGTGCGGTCCAGCGACGACGAGGCGAACCGAGGCGTCGAGTTCTTCGGCACGCACCTGAGCGCCTGAGGAGGCGGCCATGTGTACTTACTAGACCCAGAAGGTCGAGATCGACGGCAGCGGGCAAGGGCGCGACCGGCTGGTTCGACCCGAGCAACGCTACGGTCTACGTCGACCACCCGGTTCATGCGCAGTACGCGCACACGGTGAACATCGACTTCATTAACCCGGAGCTGGGACCGTCGGTGCTGGCCGCGGTCGAGCTGACCGAGGGGTCGGCGTTGGCGCTGGTCGAGGCCATCCAGAAGGCGATCGCCTCGGCGCCGCCCGGGCTGGCCTCGGAGCGGTAGACCGTCGGGGCCTGAGCGCGGTCCGTATCCACCGATGCTCTGCGACGCCGCCTAACTCGTGATCGATTGTCTCCAGTAGTAGAACTGGACTGGTATCGCATCGGACGACCTGGGAGCCTTCACGTGCCACGTATCGACGTCAGCGTCGCCACCCCGGACGGCGACTGTCCCGCCACCCTGCACGTCCCGGACGGGGGTGGCCCGGCGCCTGCGGTGATCCTCTACACGGACGCGGGTGGGGTGCGCGAGACACTGCGGGTCATGGCTGACCGGCTGGCTGGTTCGGGCTACGTCACCCTGCTGCCGGACGTCTACTACCGGGCCGGTGAGTGGACACCGTTCGATGCGGCCACCGTGTTCTCCATTCCGGCCGAGCGGGAGCGGATGACGACGCTGATGCGGAGCGTGACCGCTGAGAGGGCTGACCGCGACGCGGGTGCGTTCCTGGATTTCCTGGCCGAGCGGCCGGAGGTGTCCGGGACGGTGGTGGGGACCACCGGGTACTGCATGGGCGGTCGGATCTCGCTGCTGGTGGCCGGGCGCCATCCGGAGCGGGTGGGGGCGGCGGCCTCGATCCACGGTGGGTGGCTCGCTGCCACCGACGATTCAGACAGCCCGTACCTGCTGGCCGATCGCATCCGCGCCACGGTGTACGTGGCGGCCGCGCAGAACGACGACTCGTTCCCACC
This sequence comes from Mycobacteriales bacterium, assembly GCA_038257875.1. Taxonomy (GTDB): domain Bacteria; phylum Actinomycetota; class Actinomycetes; order Mycobacteriales; family Pseudonocardiaceae; genus Pseudonocardia. The sequence continues at coordinate 26,559 of JBBSQN010000042.1, read as the reverse complement.
CGATCAGTTCGAGCGGCTGCAGGCGGCCTTCAAGTCTGCCGGGGTGCGGTACACGATGGACATATACCCGGCCGCGCACGGTTTTGCGGTGCCGGACAATCCCACCCACGACCCAGCCGCCGAGGAACGGCACTGGACCGCCTTGTCCGAGCTGTTCGACGCGAACCTCGGCGGCTGACTGCTTCGATGCGCATGGCCGACCGGGTAGCTGTGATCAGCCTTGGTCGGGGCGTGGCCGAAGACCCGGCACGTAGTCGTCGAGTTCGCCGGGGGCGAAGCGGCAGAGCTTGATCGCCCACCAGACGCTGTCGCCCGGATCACCGGTGATCGAGTAGGAGCCGTCGCTGTGGAACGCGGCCGCCGCCTCGCCGAGGTGGATCAGCGATATCAGTTCTTGGCCGGTGGTCAGGTCCCAGATCCGGGCGGTGTGGTCGTCGGAGGCGGTGGCGAGTTGGGTGCCGTCGGGGGAGAACGCGACCCCCCTTAGCCAGTCGGTGTGTCCGGTGAGGGTGGTGCGGGTCTGGCCGGTGGTCAGGTCCCAGATCCGGGCGGTGTGGTCGTGGGAGGCGGTGGCGAGTTGGGTGCCGTCGGGGGAGAACGCGACCCCTAACAGCGGCGCTTCGTGTCCGGTGAGGGTGGTGCGGGTCTGGCCGGTGGTCAGGTCCCAGATCCGGGCGGTGTGGTCGTGGGAGGCGGTGGCGAGTTGGGTGCCGTCGGGGGAGAACGCGACCGCAGTGAGTTCGTCATCGTGTCCGGCCAGCGTACGGAGCGTGCGGCCTTCCTCAACATCGACGAGCTCGACGGCGCCGGATCGGGCGATCGCGAGCAGGCTCCCGTCCGGAGAGAACGCGACGCACCGTGCCGATCCCCCGGGACGGATCATCGGTTCGGAGACGTCGCGTCCGGCCACTGCGGCAGCTCGGAGTTCCGGACGATCCCACAGCTCCTCGACGCCCGCGACGCCGAGCAGCGCGGCGCGTCGAGCGCGTGCTCGAGGGTCTCCCCCATTCGAGCGACGATCTCCCCGGGGCGCGCCGCGGCCAGCTCCAGTTCCCCCGGCAGATCGCCCTCGGAGGCCTGAACCAGCAGCCGGCTGCCGTCGTCCACAGGTATCTCGACGAGATACGTCACCGGCCTGCTCCACCTCCACGATCGTGGGTGGGACATCACTCTAGCGGGATCGCATAGACAGCCTCCGTCACCCCGGGCGCATGGGTGACGCGACGGCCGCGGGCGCGCAGACACCGTCCTGGAACCGAGGGATTGCCATATCGGCCACCTCGCACGCCGTTTCGCGTCCTCACAGACCCCCGTACGCGCTGCGAGGACACACGACGGTATGCGAGGTCGTCGCCAGAACCAATCAACCGTCGCCGGTCGGGTGCTCCGCTGAACGTCCTGGTCTGTCCTCGGCTGGTGTCCCTAGCGTCGTCGAGGCGTATCCGAGCAGCACGGACCCGACGGCGACGGCGGGGACCGCGAGGAAGGCACCGATGATGCCGGCCAGCGAGGTGCCCGCGGTGACGGCGAGCAGCACGACGACCGGGTGCAGGCTGAGCACGCGCCCGACCAGCATCGGCTGCAGCACGTTTCCCTCCAGCTGCTGCACCAACAGCACGACGCCAACCACGATCAGCGCGGTGGTCACCCCTTGGGTGACCAGTGCGACCAACGCTGCGAGCGCACCGGTGACGACCGCGCCGACGATCGGGACGAACGCACCGATGAAGATCAGTACGGCCAGCGGCAGGACGAGCGGCACGCCGAGGATGACCAAGCCGATGGAGATGAAGAACGCGTCGATCAGGCCTACCAGTGCCTGCGTCCGGATGAATCCGCCGACGGTGTCCCAGGTCTGGAGGCCGAGCGTCTCGACATGTACCGCCCACCGGCTGCCGACCACCGTGCGGATCCAGGGCAGGAACCGGGGGCCGTCCTTGACCAGGAAGAACGCGATGACGATCGCGAGTATCGCGGTGATCAGGAATGATCCGACCACCCCGACGCTCCCGAGCGCCACTTCGGCGATCTGCTGAGTGTTCTCGCGCAGCGAGGTGAGCACCGACTGGATGTACTGGCCGAGCTGTTCGCGGCCGAGATTCAGCGGCGGCCCGGCGACGAGCCGTTGCAGCTCGATCAGCCCGCCCTGGACCTGGATCGACAGCTCGGGGATTCGCGCTATGACGATCGACACCAGCGCACTCACCAGGCCGGTGAGCAGCAGCAGGGCGCCCAGCAGGACCACGAGCGCCGCTGCCGCGGGCGGTAGGCCTCGTTGGCGCAGCCAGCGGGTCGGGGGCCAGAGCACCGTCGCCAGCACCACTGCCAGCAGGACGGGCAGCACGACGACCCACAGCTGTGTCAGCACGTAGCCGATCAGCGTCGCGGTGGCGGCGACCAGCAGCAGTCGCCAGCTCGTCGACGCCATCCGGACGAGCAGCACCCCCGCCCAACCGTCCCTGCGGATCGGTCCGGTGCCGCTCGGCTTTCGGGCGATCGCGGCGGGCGGTGGTGCGTCCGCCCGGTCCGGCTCGGCCTGCTGTGTCGTCCGCGCCTCCGCTTGCGTGTCGGCGGCGTCTGCCCGGTCGGTATCGGCATCGGGGTGTCCGGCTGCAGCCGGCCGGAGCCGGAGTCGGCCTGGCCATCGACCCGTCATCGTCCTCCTGCCAGCGCCTCCGCTACCCGGGAGCCATTATCGTCGCTCAGTCCGGCCGACCCGTCACGGCGGCCTCGCGGTCGAGGTCGCGGCCGACCCGGTCGATGACCGACCGGCTCACTCCGGCGTTCGGATCGAGTGTCGCGAGGGTCTCGCGTTCGGTGCGGATCAGCTCGGCGGTGAGTTGCCAGAACGCGTCCGGTACGGACGCGATGTCCGGGTGCTCGCGCAACTGGACGTGCTCGATGAGCCGGTCGATGCGGGACTCGTAGTGCGTGCGCAGGCGGGCGACCAGCTCGGGCGGGAGGTCGGCGGTCCGGTGGGTGGCCGAGTCCAGGTAGGCCAGCGCGGAATGGGCGGCCCGGATCCGGGCGATGACCTCCTCCTGGGTGGCGCGCATCCCTTCCCCGCTCATCCCGAAGCTCTGGCCGACGCCGCCGAGCGCGTCGGTCACCGAGCCGCCGCTGCGCCGTAGCGGTGCGCTGCGGAGGTGGCCGCGCCGAGGTCACCCTGATCGACGACGTTCTGCACGGCGATCACCAGGACCTGCATGACCAGGCCGAGGCCGAGGCCGAGCAGGAGCATGAAGCTCGAGGAGGCCAGCGTGCTGGTCTGCGGCCCCATGGTCGAGAGCAGCAACAGCGCCACGGTCATCAGCCCGGTCCCCAGAATCGGGAAGATCTTGTACCGGCCGTAGCGGCTGATCAGCTGCCCAGACAGGATCGAGGTGGTCAGCACCCCGGCCATCACCGGCAGCAGCTGCAGCCCCGATGCGGTCGGGCTGACGCCGTTGACCACCTGCAGGAACAGCGGTAGAAAGGTCACCCCGCCGAACAGCGCGAACCCGACGATGAACCCGATCACAGTGCTCAGTGCGAAGACCCGGTTGCGGAACAGCCGCAGCGGGAGCACCGGTTCCGCTGCGCGGCGCTCGACGAACACGAACACGACCAGCAGCACCACCGCGGCCAGGCCCAGCCCGATGATCTCCGGTGACGCCCAGGGGTAGGTGGTGCCGCCCCAGGTGGTCAGCAGCACCACCGCGGACACCCCGACAGCCAGCAGCCCGGACTCCCGAAAGTCAATCTTGTGCGGGACCCGGCTGACGGGGAGCTTGAGGACCGTCGCGGTCACGAACAGCGCCAGCAGGCCCAGCGGCAGGTTGATGTAGAACACCCACCGCCAGGACAACGTGTCGACGAAAAATCCCCCGATCAGCGGTCCGGCCACACTGGTCAGCCTGAACACGGCACCGAAGTAGCCCTGGTAGCGGCCGCGCTCGCGGGGCGACACGACGTCGGCGATGATCGTCTGCGCGCCGACCATCAGTCCACCGCCGCCGATGCCCTGGATCGCCCGGAAGGCGATCAGCTGGGTCATGTCCTAGGCCAGTCCGGCCAGCGCCGAGCCGACGAGGAAGATCGCGATCGCAGACAGGAACAGCGGCTTGCGCCCGTACTGGTCACCGAGCTTGCCGTACAGCGGGGTGGACACCGTCACGGCCAGCAGGTAGGCGGTGACCACCCAGGACAGCTGGTTGAGGCCGCCGAGCTCACCGGTGATCGTCGGCAGGGCGGTGGCGACGATCGTCTGGTCCAGCGATGCCAGCACCATGCCCAGCATCAGCGCCGAGAAGATCAGCATGATCGAGCGGCGGGAGGGCTGGATTGCCTCGTCCGCGGGGAGCGCTGTGGTCATCGTGCATGCTCCGATGTCATCGGGTGTCCGGTCATGTGGTGGACAGGGCGGTGAGGTGCTTCGCGACGAGCTCGACCGCATGTCGCATGTCGTCCGAGGCCAGTAGTTGGCCGGTGAGGAGCCGATAGCAGACGAGTCCGGTGAGCATGTCGGTGATCGCGTCGGCGTCGCGGGTGTCCAGGTGTGGTGCGAGGCGCAGGATGCGCTCGCGGCTCTTCGGCCGGTGCCGGTCGAGGGTCGCCCGCAGCTCCGCGGCGAGGTCCGGGTCCTGCTCGACGGCCTGGCCGAGGCTGAACACGACGGTGCGGACCCCGCGTCGCTGGAGCAGTGCGGCAAAGGCGGTCAGCCGTTCGGCGAGGTCGGTGGCCGGGTCGTCGGCGGCCGCTGGCGCCGCGGCCTCCGCGGCCGCTTGCAGCGCCTGTAGCAGGAGCGACTCGCGGCTGCGCCAGTGCCGGTAGATCGTCGACTTCGACACCCGCGCGTGCTCTGCGATCGCCTCGATGGTGGCGTGCTCGGCTCCGTGCTCCTCGAGCAGCGCGGCGGTGGCCGCGAGCACGTGGGCGCGGGTGCGCTCGATCCTGGGGTCGACGTGTGCGGAGCTGTCAGTCATGGGATGACGTTAGCACCGTCACGTATCGAAGCAAACGTGACGTACGCAATGATACGTTTCGTTCGATAAGTTGAAGGCGGCTGGAGGAGGACGTGTCAGATGGGATGGACCGAGAACGACGTTCCGGACCAGAGCGGGCGGATCGCGCTGGTCACCGGGGCCAACAGCGGCCTGGGCTTCCACGTCTCGCGAGTGCTCGCGCACCAGGGTGCGCGGGTGCTGATGGCCTGCCGCAACCCGGTCAAGGGCCGCGAGGCGCTGGCCAGGGTCCGCGAGGCCGTGCCCGAGGCCGAGGTCGAGCTGCTCGACCTCGATCTCGCCGACCTCGCCTCGGTCCGCACCGCGGCCGACGAGACCCGCCGCCGCGTCGAGCGGATCGACCTGCTGTTCAACAACGCCGGCGTGATGGCCGTGCCGCGGCAGGAGACCGTCGACGGCTTCGAGACGCAGCTGGCCACCAACCACCTGGGCCATTTCGCGCTGACCGGGTTGCTGCTGCCGCAGCTGCTGGCCGCGCCCCGGGCTCGGGTGGTGAGCACCTCCAGCAGTGCGCACCGGATGGGGCGGATGGCCTTCGGCGACCTGATGGGGGAGCGCCGGTACACCCGCTGGGGTGCCTACGGGCAGAGCAAGCTGGCGAACCTGCTGTTCACCTTCGAGCTGCAGCGCCGGTTCGCCGCGAGCCGGGTGCCGCTGCAGGCCATGGCCGCTCATCCCGGTTATGCCGCCACGAACCTGCAGTCCGGGTTCGTTCTTCAGGGCGTGCCGCTGGTCGGGCCGGTCGTCGGGGCCGTGTTCGGAATGCTGAACAAGGCCGTCGCGCAGAGTGACCGTGAGGGCGCCCTGCCGTTGCTGATGGCTGGTACCTGGGCGCAGGCCGAGGATGGGGACTACTTCGGACCGCAGGGTCGGTTCGGCGCGCGGGGCGCCCCCGGGCGGACCGGGACCTCGGATGCGGCCCGCGACGAGGCCGCGCAGCGGCGGCTGTGGACGGTCAGCGAGGAGCTGACCGGGGTCACCTACGACGTCCTGGCGTCGGCATGACCGCGCCCGCCTCCCGCGTCACCGGGAACGCCCCGATCATCGAGGTGGACCGGCTGTCCCGCCGCTTCAAGCAGTTCGAGGCGGTCAGCGAGGTGAGTTTCGACGTCCGGCCCGGGGAGCTGTTCGGCTTCCTCGGTCCGAACGGCGCCGGCAAGACGACGACTATCAACATGCTGACCACGTTGCTCACCCCGAGCTCGGGAACGGCCCGGGTCAACGGCTACGACGTGGTGCGCGAGCGCAGCGAGGTGCGCCGGTCGATCGGGCTGGTGTTCCAGCAGCCGACGTTGGACGAGTACCTGTCCGCCGAGCAGAACCTACGGTTCCACGGCTACGCCTACGGCGTCGACGCTGCGCTGCGGGAGCGGCGGATGACCGAGCTGCTGGAGATGGTGGAGCTCGACGACCGGCGCTCGGGCAGCGTGCGCACGTTCTCCGGTGGGATGAAGCGTCGGCTCGAGATCGCGCGCGGGCTGCTGCACCACCCGAGCGTGCTGTTCCTCGACGAGCCGACCCTCGGGCTCGACCCGCAGACCCGCCACCGGATCTGGGACTACCTGCACGCGCTGCGCGAGCAGGAGGGGCTGACCATCTTCCTCACCACGCACTACATGGACGAGGCCGAGCACTGTGACCGCATCGCGGTCATCGACCACGGCCGGATCGCCGGACTGGACACCCCAGACGGCCTCAAGCACCGGCTGGGTGGCGATCTCGTGATCCTGCAGGCGGATGACAACGCCGCGACCGCCCGCGAGGTCCGCGAGACCTACGGGCTGCCCGCGACCGTCCAGGACGGGCGGGTGAGCTTCCACGTCCCGTACGGCGAGGAGTTCCTGCCCGGCTTCGTGCGCCGGATCGAGGCGCCGCTGACCTCGATCGGGGTGCGGCGCCCGACGTTAGAGGACGTGTTCCTCGACCTGACCGGGCACGAGATCCGCGACAGCGAGCTCGACGAGCACGATCTGCTGCTCCAGCAGGGAGGACGACGGTGAGCGTTTCGATGACGGCGCCGCCGCGGGGTCGGATGGGCGCAGCCGCGGCCGAGGTCTGGCGCGGCACCTGGGTGGTGGCCTACCGCGAGCTGCTGCGGTTCGTCCGGGAGCGCTCGCGTCTGGTCGGCACGCTGTTGCAGCCCCTGCTGTTCCTGGTCGTCTTCGGGGTGGGCTTCTCGGGCATCATCGGCCCGCTGGCCCCCGGAGTGGACTTCGTCCAGTTCATCTTTCCCGGACTGATCGCGATGAGCGTGCTGACCACGGCGCTGTTCGCCGGGGTCAGCGTGGTGTGGGACCGCGAGTTCGGGTTCCTCAAAGAGATCATGGTCGCGCCGTTGGGCCGCAGCGGTATCGTGCTGGGCAAGGCGGTGGGTGCCGCCGGTGTCGCGGTCGTCCAGGGACTGCTGATGCTGGTGATCGCTCCGTTCATCGGGGTCTCGCTGAGCGTCGGCGCGGTGCTCGCCGTGATCCCGGTGATCGTCATCCTGGCCGTCGCGCTGGCCGGACTCGGGCTGATCCTTGCCAGCTTCCTGCGGTCCCAGCAGGGCTTTCAACTGCTCATGCAGATCATCATCTTCCCGATGATCTTCTTGGCCGGAGTTTTCTTCCCGATCGGCAGCGCGCCGGCCTGGCTGCAGGTGGCCTCCAAGATCAACCCTTTGACCTACGGTGTCGACGCGCTCCGGCAGATCTTCCTGGGTACCGGCGGCTCGGCCGAGCTGGGTGTCGAGCTCTTCGGCCGGGTCATGACCATCGGCCAGGAGGTCGCGTTGATGGGTGGGCTGGGCGCTGTGCTGCTCGCGATCGCGGTCGGCGCGTTCACCCGCCAGGAATGACGACGGGTGCGGGCTCGGCGTGGGCCTCGTGCATCTTTACTCATGGTCTCGAAACGTGGAGCTGTGTGGCCACCTGTTCGACGAGGTCGATGGAGTCGGCTGGGCTGAGGGCTTGTGAGCGGAGATGGTCGAAGACCAGCCTTGCTGTGGCGACGTCGGCTTCGTTCTCGATGGTGGCCGAGCCCAGCAGGTGCTCGACGTAGGCGATATCCGGTTCCGCCAGTTCATCGAAGCTGAGCAGCGTGAACGCGCTGTTCCTTCCCGGATGCGCCTCTGCGCTTGTCGGCAACACCTGGAACGTGACCGAGTCCAGCGCGGCCGTTTCGATGATCCGTCTCAGCTGGGCTTTCATGATTTTCGGTCCTCCGCAGGGTCGGTGAAGCGCCGACTCCTCGACGATGGTCATCAGGTGGAGTGGCTGCTCGTCGGAGGTCAGTCGTTCCTGCCGGATCCTCTGCACGGTGACGGTCCGCTCCAGCGTCTCGGTGGAGCGCCGGCGCAGCGACGACCCGAGCAGCTCGCGGGTGTACTCGGCGGTCCGCAGGAGGTCGGGGACGTGCGCGATGCTGTAGTCGCGGACCGTGGTGGCCTCGGCCTCCAGGGGTATGTAGCCGCGGTCGTCGAGTCCGTGGTCCCGCCACCAGCCGCGTTGACGGGCTGCGCGGGTGAGGTCGATGAGCTCGGTCCAGCGGTCGCCGCCGACGTCGTAGAGGTCCAGCATGCCGCGCACGCTGTGGACGTCGACGCGCTGGTGGGCGTTCTCGATCCGGCTGAGCTTGCTCGGTGACCAGTCGAGCAGCGGTGCCGCTGTCTCGAGTGTCAGTCCGGCTTTCTGCCGCAACTTCCGCAGCTTTCGGGCGAGTTGTCGTCTCCGGATCGTGGTCCCATCTCGCATGCTTACGCTCCATTTTTCGCAACTGATCGACGACTCATCGCGGCAAGCGACAGGTCGAACTCAGGATCTGTGATGACTCACGTGCGCCAATGCTGATCGCCCACGCATGGATCCGGCATTCAGCTGTAGCGGAGGTGCCACCACCAGTGCCGCGACGGATGGGTCGGGACGATCCACCACCCGGGGCTGTTCGCTTTCCCGCGACCCAGTCGGTGACGCCCACGCCGGAACCAGTGCCACCGTGTCGCAACCGGGCCGAGTACTACGCTCGGGTCAGGTACGTGCATACCCGGACACTGGCCGATCATCGACGGCGATGGAACCGGTGTGCTGTCGCCAGGACCGGACGTCACGTGGGTGGCAACAAGGAGGGCTGGAAGTGGACGAGGACGGACGGGCCACGTTCACGGCCGAGCTCGCCCGCCGCCGCGCCGCCGAGGGGCTCCCCTTGGCAGCGCTTGCCGCTGTCGCGCACGTCCACCGCGCCTACCTGCACCGCGTCGAGACCGGGCACCGCTGGCCCACCGAACCCGTCGCCCGGTTGCTCGACGACGCCCTCCATGCGCACGGTGTGCTGCACGCCGCGTGGCGGGCCGGTGAGACAGCTCGCCGTGCCGCCGCGGAGGACGCCCGGTGTCTGGCCACGTCAGTGCGCGAGTCCGAACGACTCGATGTGCTCCTTGACGACGTGCCGCTCGGCGAGGCCGTCACCGCCGCCGAACAAGCCGCCGCCACTCTGGCTGTTGACTACCTGCGTCAGTCGCCCGCACCGATGCTGCGCGCCGCCCTGACCGCCCGCACCGCTGCGGTCCGTGAGCTGGATCGGGCGCCGAGCACCGGGCAGCGCCGTGACCTGATTCGCGTCGCGGGCTACCTCTCCGGTGTCCTCGCCTACGCTGCGCTCGACCTCAACCACCCCGGTGCGGCCGCGCGTCACGCCGCCACGGCATGGCGCTGCGCCGAGGCCACCGGAGACCGTGAGCTCGCCGCCTGGGTACGCGGCACCCAGTCGCTGATCGCCCGGTTCGACCATCAGTTCCCGACCGCCCTCGCGCTCGCCCGCGACGGGCTCGATCACGCCGGAGGTGGCTCTGCCTCGGCCCGCCTGCTTTCCGGGGTCGCGCAGTCCGCCGCGAACCTCGGCGACCGTGTCGAGGCCCACCGTGGTCTCAACGCCGCCGAGGACGCCGCCGACCGCGCGGGTCCTGACGCGTTCTGCGGGTTGTTCACCTTCTCCCGCGCGAAACTCCACTACTACAGCGGTTCGGCACTGATCTGGCTCGACCAACCCGCCGACGCCCGCCGCGCCGCCGCCAGCGCCGGCACCGGTATCACGCTGTGGCAGACCGGTGACCCAGCCGACCGATCCCTCAAAGACGAGGCCCTCGCCGGTGTCTACGCCGCGACGGCCCACGTCCAACTCGACGAGCTCGACGCCGCCACCGCCATGCTCGCCCCTGTCCTCGCCCTGCCCGTTGAACGCCGCATCTCCTGGCTCCACCGCCGGGTCGCCCGCGTGGGCGATCTCCTCACCGCACCCCGCTTCACCGGCTCGACGGCCGCCAGAGACCTCCGCGCCGAGATCGAAGCCTTCGGTTGACACCAAGCAGGAGCGTGGGGTGCGGGCTCAACGTGGGCCCGGCGACCTCGCGGCCAGGTGTCGGGTAAGAATCGGTACGGCGCTGATCAGCAGGACGAGGGCCACGGCGACGGTCACCCCTTGCCAGGGCTCGTCGAAGATCGTGCCGCCCAGGATGCCGATGACCGCGTAGGCGACCGACCAGGCCACCACGGCGACCGTGTCACCGGCCAGGAACCATCGCCAGGACAGCCCGACGAGGACCGCGGCGACCATCACCGGGATCCGGCCGCCCAGGAGCAGCCGGGAGACCACGAGCACGCCCACCCCGTTCTCCTCGAGCCGGCGGTGCGCGTCGTCGAGCCGGGCCGGGTCGGCGCGGCGGCGGAGCCGGGCCAGCAGCCGGCTGCTGCCGCTGGAGCACACCGCGAACAGGACGAGGCCACCGAGCAGGGCGGCCGCCGCGGCGACGGCCAGCACGACCAGCACGACCAGCACGACCAGCACGACCAGCACGACCAGCACGGTGAGCGGGCGTTCGGAGTACAGCGCGACGGCCGCCGCCCCGCTGACCAGCGCTCCGGTCGGCACCACCGGGACCACGGCGCCGAAGGCGACACCGGTGAAGAGCACGGAGTAGGTCACCGCCTGGGCGGTGGTGTCGGTGATCGCGACGGCGTTCACGGGACCGGCTGCAACCGCACGGTCTGCCCGGGACGAAGCTCATGGATCGTGGCGCGGGGGGCCAGCCCGACCGCGTGCCGGGCGAACTCGCGGCCGGGGGATCGAACCTCGTCGGGACGCACCTGCTCCAGTCCGATCGGCCACAGCGTTCCGAAGTGGATCGGGACCGCGTCCACCGCCCCCACCGCTGCGGACGCCTGGGCCGCGCGGGCCGGATCGAGGTGGTCGCGCCCGCGAGCTGCGATGGCGAGGAAACCGTTGAGCAGGCCGTCGGTCAGCTTCGCGGCCCCCACGAGCAGGGTGCAGGTCCACCAGTACGCGGCGTCCGCCCAGGCCAGCTCCCGGATGCCGCGCACCAGGTCGTCGTCGGACAGGACTGCCGCATCGGTGTCGCGCCAGCGGCTCACCGTCGTGAGGTACGCCGGCAGCGCCTGGTCGCGCCAGTGCTGCGTTGCCTCCCCGAACAGCACGCGGGTCTCCAGGACCGTCATCCGGAGCATGTCCGGAACGACCGCGAGCCGCAGGCGATAGTCAGCCCGCTGGTAGGCGAAGCCGTTGACGGTGGCGAAGAAGGGGCGGTCGGCCACGTCCTCCAGGCGGAAGCTGCGGTCGCTGACGAACAGCTCGAGGAGCACGTCCATTGATTGCTCCAGGCCCGTACGCAGGTACAGCTCCTCGAACAGCGGGGAGAGCGGGTCGGGCATGTGCTCGAGGACCTGCCGGCGCACCCACGTCGAGCCGGGGATCGGAGGGTCCCACGCGACGTCGCCGGCCGGCGTCTCCGCGGCGTCCTCTCCTGCCGGCTCGGTGCCGTCGGAGAGCAGGATGCGGGGCACGTGCCGGCGGCGCAGCTCGGCCTCGTAGGTCGCGCGCCGTTCGCGGATGACCGGTCGCAGGTCGACGGCGCCCGCGAGCAGGTCGCGGGCCTCGCGCAGGTCGAGGAAGAACAGGTCCTCGGGCCGCTCCAGGTGCCCGCGGCGGGTCAGGTCCTCGCCCACGGGCACCAGCAGCTCGGAGCGCACCCGCGCCAGGAGCGTCGCCACCGAGGCTTTCGGAACCTCCCGCAGCCCGGCCAGGTCGCGCCGCGCCGCAGCCCGAGGCGCACGAGCGGGCCCACCAGCCGCCCGAGTGCCCGGTAGGCGGCGGTGACCGCCTCCCCGACCGCGTCCGGCACGGCGACGGCCAGCAGCGCCGCGCGCGGTGGCCGCGGGCTCCACCACGATCCCCGCCGCTGCCAGCGCGTAGGACGCGGTGGTCACACAGAACCCGCACGGCACCGGAAGTCCTGCCCGCAGCAGCTCGCCGAGGTTTGCCGCCTTACCGCCGGCCGTCGCCACATCGTCTCGACCGAGCGACTCCAGCGGCAGAACGAGCGCCTCGTCCATCTCGTCAGCCTACGTCGGACGACCGTCGCTGCGGCCGGACCAGAGTGGCCTGGACATCGCGGGGCAGACGCGGGGACGGTCCGGTGTGACGGGTATCGCGACGAGCGTCCCGCAGTCCTGCCGGGGTGGCTGCAGACCGCCGCGGGCGTCGCTGCGCACCGCGGAAACGCTGCTACGGCGCCGCCCTATCCATTTCGGTCCACTCTCAAACATAAACGTGATAGTTATCACAGAGATTGCTGGATCGGACCGGCCGATGCCGACAAACCGGTGCATCCTACCGTTCTTCCTGTTAGCTTCGATGCCCATGACAGCATCCGGTACCGGCGTGGCTGTTGCACAGCCGATCACGTCTCCGGTGTCGATCGGTTCACTGGAGATCACCGACGGTCCGGCACTGCGGGATCTGGCGGCGGCCTCGAAAGTTCTGGACGTCAACTCCCGCTATGCGTACCTGCTGTGGTGTCGCGACTTCGCCGGCACGTCGGTCGTTGCCCGGTCGCAGGGCCGGGTCGTCGGTTTCGTGACCGGCTACCGCCGCCCCGACGAGCCGGGCACGCTCATGGTCTGGCAGGTGGCTGTCGATGCCGCAGCCCGTGGCCTGGGCGTTGCCGGCCGAATGCTGGACGCCCTGGTCGACGCCGTGCCCGACGTCGAGCACCTGGAGACGACCATCACGCCGGGTAACTCGGGTTCGGTGGCGCTGTTCACCGGCTTCGCCCGGCGGCGCGCGGCAGCGGTCTCGCGCACGGAGCTGTTCGGCAGCGACCTGCTGGGCGAGGAACACGAACCCGAGCTGCTGTTCCGAATCGGCCCGATCCACAGTCGACGTCAGTGCAGTGATCAATAATAACGCAGGGATGATGCCCGCCATGACTGTCTTCGATGATCTGGAGTCCGAGGTCCGCAGTTACTGCCGGAATTGGCCGGTGGTGTTCGACTCCGCGGTGGGGTCGCGGTTGACCGATGTGGACGGCCGGTCGTACCTGGATTTCTTTGCCGGAGCAGGTGCGTTGAACTACGGCCACAATCCGCCGGCGTTGAAGCGGCCACTGCTGGAGTACCTGGCCCGGGACGGGGTCACGCACGGCCTGGACATGTACACCACGGCCAAGGCGGAGTTCCTGACCACGTTCCGGGAGGTGGTGCTGGCCCCGCGGGGGCTGGACTACAAGGTGCAGTTCCCGGGCCCGACGGGGGCGAACGCGGTGGAGTCGGCGTTGAAGCTGGCCCGGAAGATCACCGGCAAGGAAGCGATGATCAACTTTACCAACGCGTTCCACGGCATGACGCTGGGAGCGTTGTCGGTGACGGGGAACTCGATGAAGCGCGGTGGCGCGGGGATCCCGCTGGTGCACGCCACGCCGATGCCCTATGACAACTACTTCGACGGGAAGGTGCCGGACTTCCTGTGGTTCGAGCGGGTCCTGGAGGATCGGGGGTCGTCGCTGAACGAACCGGCTGCGGTGATCGTGGAGACGGTGCAGGGCGAGGGCGGGCTCAACCCGGCGCGGATCGAGTGGCTGCAGGGGCTCGCAGAGCTGTGCCGCCGGCACGAGCTCCTGCTGATCGTCGACGACGTGCAGATGGGGGTGGGGCGGACCGGCCCGTTCTTCTCGTTCGAGATCGCCGGAATCACCCCGGACATCGTGTGCCTGTCGAAGTCCATCTCCGGATACGGGTTGCCGATGGCGCTGGTGTTGATGAAGCCCGAGCACGACCTGTGGGGGCCGGGGGAGCACAACGGGACGTTCCGGGGTCACAACCCGGCGTTCGTGACCGCGACCGCGGCGTTGTGGGAGTTCTGGACCGACGACGCGCTGGAGACCTCGACGATCGCCAAGGGGGAGCGCGTCCGCGAGCAACTGGACAAGATCGCGGCTGACACCCAGTCGGTGGAGCTGGAGGTCAAGGGGCGCGGTCTGGCCCGGGGACTGAAGTTCGCCGAGCCCGAGTTGGCCGGCCAGGCGTGCGCGGCGGCGTTCAAACAGGGCCTGCTGATGGAGACCGCCGGCCCGCGGAGCGAGGTGATGAAGCTGATGCCGCCGCTGACGGTCACCGACGACGAGCTCGAGGAGGGCCTGGTTACCGTCACCGAGGCCGTCCGCGAGGTCACGGCGGGGGTGCAGCCGTGATCGTCCGGACCCTCGACGAGATCACCGACACCGAGCGCGACGTCACGACCCCGAACTGGCGCAGCAAGCGCATCGTGCTGGCCGGTGACGGCGTGGGTTTCTCGCTGCACGAGACCGTGCTGGACGCCGGCACGGTGAACGACTTCTGGTATGCCCACCACGTCGAGGCCGTCTTCGTCGTCGAGGGTGTGGGCGAGCTCTACGACCGGGACAACGACGCGACCTACCAGCTGGGGCCGGGCTCGATGTACCTGCTCGACGGGCACGAACACCATCAGCTCCGGCCGCGGACGCACATGCGCGCGGTCTGCGTGTTCAACCCCCCGGTGACCGGGCGGGAGGTGCACGACGCGAACGGCGTGTACCCGCTGATCACCGAAGTCGAGCCCGAACAGCCCGTGACGGGAGGGGCCGGGTCAGCGCGGGAGGCGTCCTGACGAGCGGTTGCGGAGGTGTGGATGGTGAGTACGGAGTGGCTCGAGAGCCTCGTCCTCGGCGACGTGCTCAGGACGCGTGCCAAGACCCACCGGAATGCGACGTTCCTCAAGTTCACCGACGGTGAGCTCACCTTCGCCGAGGTGGACGCGCAGGCCGACCGATACGCCCGCGGGCTGGCCGCGCAGGGCGTGAACCGCGGTGACCACGTTGCCGTGATGCTGCCCAACTGTCCCGAGTTCGTGCCGGTGATCGTCGCGCTGGCCCGGCTCGGCGCGGTCGCGGTGCCGGTGAACACGGCCTACCGCGGCGAGCTGCTGCGGCACGTGCTCGACAGCGCCGACGTCTCGACGCTGCTGGTCGACGCGGCCTACGCCGACCGGCTGCCGCCCGTCGCGATGCTGGTGCCCGCGCTCGTCCGGATCATCGTCCGGGGCGCGGGCCGGGAGGTGCCGCTGGATCTGCTGGGCGTCCCGGCGATCGGGATGTCACAGCTGCTGGAACACGGCGCCGACCCGGTTCAGGCCGGCGTCGGCTTCGCCGACCTGCAGGCGATCATGTACACCTCCGGCACCACCGGGCGGTCCAAGGGCGCGATGGTGCCGCACGCCCTGGCCCTGACCTGCGCGTGGGACTCCCTGGACTTCCTGGACCGCTGGGGCAAGACGACCTACTGCCCGCTGCCGCTGTTCCACGCCGCCGGGTTGTGGGACGGGGTGTTCGCCGCGTTGCTGTCCGGCGGCGCGATCGGCATCGTCGAGCGGTTCAGCGCGTCGCGGTTCTGGGACGACGTCCGCCGTTTCGACGCCCGCGTCGTGATGAGCGTGTTCGCGATGATCCCGATCCTGCTCGGCGCGCCGCCCACGCCCCGGGACCGCCAGCACCCGCTGGAGACCTTCTACATGGGCAAGTCCGTGCTGGATGTCCCGATGGCGCAGCGGTTCGGCGTCCGGTCGGCGGAGACCTACACGAGCACGGAGGTCGGCATCGCCATCGGCAGCCCGTACGGCCAGTGGCGCGTCGGGTCCTGCGGGCAGGCGCACGACGAGCGTTTCGAGGTCGCGGTCGTCGACGAATGGGACCGCGAGGTCGGCCCGGGTGAGCCCGGTGAGCTGGTCGTGCGCCCCCGCCAGCCGTTCGTGATCACGTCGGGGTACTACGGCATGCCCGAGGCCACCGCCCGGGCCTTCCGCAACCTGTGGTTCCACACCGGCGACCGCGTCTGGCGCGACGACGACGGCTACTTCTACTTTCTCGACCGGATCGCGGACGCGATCCGGCGGCGCGGGGAGAACATCTCCGCCTTCGACATCGAGTGCGAGGTCAACCTGCACCCGGCGGTGCTGGAATGCGCCGCGTTCGGAGTGCCCTCCGAGCTGGCCGAGGAGGAGGTCAAGCTGGCCGTCGTCCGGGCCCCCGGCATGGAGCTGAGCGAACCCGAGCTGGCGGCGTTCTGCGCGGCCCGGCTGCCCTCGTTCATGGTGCCGCGCTACATCGAGTTCCTGGGCGAGCTGCCCCGCACGCCCACCGACAAGGTCGCCAAGCACGCGCTGCGGGCGATGGGTGACCACGGCCTCACCCCCCGTACCTGGGACCGCGGGTGCGCGGTACCGGCCCAGCGCACGAACCCGGCGTCCGAGGCGGCGTCAGAGAGGACCGCATGAACTGGGAGGACACCCCCGAGCAGGCCGCATTCCGGGAGGAGGTGCGGGCCTTCGTCGCCGACCGGTTCCCGGCCGGATACACCCCCGACCCCGACGCCGAGCAGAGCCTCGAGCCCGAGGACGTCTTCGGCTACAACTGGCCGGTCGACCGGCTCAGCGACGATCCGCAGCGCCGCGTCGGCGCCCGGCAGTGGGCGGCAGTGCTGGCCGAGCGCGGCTGGATCACCCCGGGGTGGTCGGCCGAGTACGGCGGCGCGGGCCTGTCTCCGTTGGAGGAGTTCGTCCTCCAGGAGGAGATGATGCGCGCCCGGGTGCCGACCGTGAACGGCATCGGCGCCTTCCTGCTCGGCCCGACCCTGCTCGGGCACGGCACCGACGCCCAGCGCGCCGAGCACCTGCCGCCGATCGCGCGCGGGGAGCGCACCTGGGCGCAGGGCTTCTCCGAGCCGGGAGCGGGCTCTGACCTGGCCGGGCTGCGTACCCGTGCGGTCCGCGACGGCGACGACTACGTCCTCGACGGGCAGAAGGTGTGGACGTCGCTGGGCCATCATGCGGACTGGTTGTTCGTGCTGGTCCGCACCGATCCGGATGCCTCGCCCCGACACCGCGGCCTCACGTTCCTGCTGGTCGACGTGGCCACACCCGGGGTCACGATTCGGCCGATCCGCGACATCCGCGGCGACGCGCCGTTCTCAGAGATCTTCTTCGACAACGCGCGGGTGCCGGTCGCCAACCGGGTCGGGGAGGAGAACCGCGGCTGGTACGTGGCGATGGACGCGCTCAGTTTTGAGCGGGCCGGCATCGGCGCCACCATCAAGTACGAGCAGCTGCTGGCCCGCCTCGTCGAGCACATCGGGACGCCGGAGGGTCGGGCGCAGCTGCGGGAGGGCTTCGAGCGCGGCGCGCGCAGTGAGATCGCCCGGCGCTACACCGAGATGCGGGTGCTCTACAACATCGCCCGCTACACGGTGTCCACGCAGGCCGCCGGCGGCGTGCCGGGATACGAGGCCTCGATCAACCAGCTGTTCAGCGCGGAGCTGCACCAGCGGCTGGCTCGCACCGGCGCCCAGGTCTTCGGCCAGCACGGCCTGCTCTGGCAGCGCCGCGACGCCCCGCTGGACGCCGCGTTCACCCACCTGCGGCTGGACTCGGTGGCCACCACCTTCCTCGGTGGCGCCTCGGAGATCCAGCGCAACGTCATCGCCACCCGGGGCCTGGGACTGCCCCGATCCTGAGGAGGAGCACACATGTACGAAGGCCTGGACGTCACCACCAAGGATCGGGTCTGCTGGATCACCCTGAACCGGCCCGACAAGCTCAACGCGCTGACCCCGGAGATGATGCACGCGCTGCGGCGGGTCTTCACCGACATCGACGACGATCCCGAGGTGTGCGTGGCGGTGCTGCGCGGTGCGGGCGAGCGGGCGTTCTGTGCGGGCATGGACCTGACGTGGTCGGAGTCGCTGACCAAGGCCGACCGGATCGAGCAGGGTCGGCTCGGGGAGAAGACCTTCGCCATGATGGAGCGGCTGTCGATCCCGATCTTTGCCGCGGTGCACGGCTACGCGGTCGGCGGCGGGCTCGAGCTGGCGCTGGGCGCGGACTTCATCGTGTGCGCGGACAACGCGAAGATGGGCCTGGTCGAGATCACGCTGTCGGCCCGCCCGCCGTACCGCCCGAAGATGACCGAGGACGGCGACCCGGACCAGCCCGAGTTCGGCGGCAACGCGCCCGGTTGGGGCGGGGTGAAGCGGCTGCCGCAGCGGGTCGGCCTGGCGCGGGCCAAGGAGATGCTGTTCACCGGGATCCGGCTCGACGCGCCACGGGCGCTGCAGTTCGGCCTGGTCAACAGCGTGTTCCCGGCTGATGAGCTCGACGCGGGCGTGGCCGAGCTGGCCGAGCGGATCGCGGCGATGAACCGCTACAACCTGCGGCTGGTCAAGGAGCTGGTGACCGGTGGCTACGACTGGATCGAGCCGCACCCCAGCTGACCGACGAGTCCGAGGAGTCCGAGGAGGAACAAGACCGATGCAGATCTACCGGATCGACCACGTCGCGGCCGTCGCGCCCGACCTGGACTCCCAGGTCGGCCTGCTGGAGAGCCTGTTCGGCTTCCGGCGCAGCTACACCTGGGACAACCCCACCCGCGGCGTCCGCGGCGTCCGGCTGGCGGTGCCCGGCAGCTGGGGGCAGAGCTGGGTGGTGGTCTCGCCATCCGGTGAGGGCTCCGCGCTGCAGGCCTGGCTCGACGACCACGGCGGCCGCCCCGGGCTGCACCACGTCGGCGCCGAGGTGCCCGACCTCGACGCGTGCGTCGCCGAGCTGGAGAGCCGCGGCCTCAAGATCACCGACTCGGTGCCCGGGCGCTGGGTCGAGGCGTCGCTGTCCCCGCCCGAGCACGGGCCAGGCGTGCTGTGGCGGCTGCGCGGTCCCGGCAACCTCGCCATGCTCGGCGACGACGACGCTGTACCGGCGGACCCGGTGGTCACCGGCGGTCCGAGCCTGGGCATCGTCGGGCTGGACCACATCTGCCAGGCGTTCGCCGACCGCGACGAGCTGGCCCGCTGGTACGCCGATCTGGCCGGGTTCGTGCAGGTCTGGCGTACCGCCGACGACGAGCATCCGGACATGGCCGACCTCGTGCTCAACATCCCCGGCTCGGCCATCTGCTGGGAGGTGATCACCTCGCGCGGGGAGGACTCGTTCATCGACAAGTTCCTCGCCAAGAACGGGCCCGCCGCGCACCACGTCACGTTCGAAGTGGCCGACTGGGACGCCGCCCTCGCCGCGTGCCGGGCGCACGACGTGCCGACCTTCGACGACGAGGAGGGCGTCACCGACGGGGCCCGGTGGCGCCACACGTTCATCCACCCCAAGCACGCGGGCGGTGTCCTCGTGCAGCTGTTCTGGGAGCAGCGGCCGGGGGTCTGGGTGCGCTCGGACAAGATCCCGCCCCGGTAGGAGCCGACGATGGACCTGACCCTGACACCGGACCAGGAACTGATCCGCAGCACCGCCCGTGACGTGCTCGGCTCGCGAGCCGCCACGGGCGGCGTGGCCGCGCTGGCCGGGGAACCGGCCGGTTACTCGGTCGCGCTGTGGAAGGAGATGGTCGAGCTGGGCTGGACGGGCCTGGCCGTGCCGGAGTCCTGCGGCGGGGTCGGCGAGGGTTTCCTGGAGGCGTGCCTGCTGATCGAGGAGATGGGTGCGGCCCAGGTACCGAGCCCGTTCCTGGCCACCATGGCCTGCGCCGCCCCGGCGATCGAGCGGTACGGCACCGGCGAGCAGCAGGCGCACTGGCTCTCCCGCATAGCCGGGGGCCGGATGCTGACCTACGCCCGCGCCGCGCCGCGCGGCGGCTGGGGTCCGGAGGGGTCCACCGTGGCTGCCGTCGCGTCCGGTGCGGGCTGGATCCTGGACGGCACGGCCCGGTTCGTGCCGTTCGGGCACGTCGCCGAGGACGTCCTGGTGCTGGCCGAGACCGCCGGCGGGCTCACCGCGTTCCTGGTCGACGGTGCGGCGCCCGGCATCACCAGGGAGCGGCTGGACGTGGTCGGGCCGAACGCCGAGCACCACCTGCGTCTCGCGTCCGTCGCGGTGCCCGCCGACCGGGTGCTCGGCGAGGTCGGTGGCGGCGTCGCGGTGGCCGGCACGGTCGCCGCCTTCGGCGCGGCGGCCACGTGCGCGGAGATGGTGGGTGGCGCCCAGCGGGTGCTGGACATGACCGTCGAGTACGCGACACGGCGCGAGCAGTTCGGGCGCCCGATCGGTAGCTTCCAGGCCGTTCAGCACCACTGCGCCGACATGGCCATCGACGTGCTGACGGCGCGGTTCATCGCCTACGAGGCGATCTGGCGGCTGACCGCGCCGGGCCAGCCCGCCGATGAGGTGGCGCTGACCGTGTCGGCGGCCAAGGCCTGGGTCAGCGAGGCCTACCAGCGGGTGTGCGCGCTCGGGCACCAGGTGCACGGCGCGATCGGGTTCACCGGTGAGCACCCCCTGCACCACTACCTGCGCCACGCCATGAGCGCGGCGCTGGCTTTCGGCGACGGCGACTTCCACACCGACCAGGTGGCCGACAGGCTGGGCCTGCCGACCACCTGAGCGGCTGGTCGTAGCGGTCAGGTCGGTTGGAGCTGGGTGGAGAAGATGAACTCGCCGAGGGCTTGTCCCGAGGCGAGGCCGGACTCGCCGTCGAAGCGGAAGTGCACACCGAGGTAGATCCGGCTCAGGGCCGTCTCCAGCGCGGCGGCGCTCAGGGTGGGGAAAGCGCGGGTGACCCCGACCGCCTGGGGGTCGTCGGTGGTGCCGGTGAAGGCGATGTCGTCCGTGCCGAAGAAACACCGCAGGAGCCCCGACCAGGCACCGGCGAAAGTGGCATGCCCGGAGGTGAAGGCTGGGAAGCACGGGTTGACGCGCAGGGTGCCGGCGGCGTTCAGCAGCAGTGGTGCCCAGTCGGGGTCGGGGCTGGTGGCCGGATTGCCGTCGGTTCCGGCCAGCTGGATCGCGGTCTGCGGGCGCCACAGGTCGATAGCGGTCTCGTATTTCGAGTCGAACGCGCTGATGGCCGTGTCACCCAGCGTGATACCCAGTAGCCCGAACAGCCGGGCGTTCTGTACCAGGGTGAGTCCGCATTGTTGAGAGATGATCCTGGTGTGGTCGAGGTACTGACCGGGTGGGTGATAGGTCCCGTCGACGTCGTTGGCCCAGAACACCGCGGCCTCGCTTTGATCGGCAGTCCGATTTCCGCGTTGCTCGGCATCGAAGCGGCCCACCTTCTGCACTTCGTTGAACTGCTCGGCGTACAGGTCGCTGGCCAGCAGCTCGGCGTAGGTACCGAACCCGCCCGGACGCTCGGGACGGAACTGGGATCCGGACTTGAGCGCAAACGGCCGGACCTTGCCGAAGTTGGGCGTGACCGGGGCGGCGCAGCCGTTGCCGGTCGGGCGCCAGGCACCCGGGGTCGGTTCCAGAATGAAGGGCGTGTTGTTGTCGATGCCGTCATTCTGGCGATCTTGCAGTACCCGCAGTGCAGCGAGGCGGCCGACCTTGCTGCCGGCCTCGGCCCCGGCGCCCCGCCCGATCCGCTTGTCCTCGATGGCGTAGGCGGACAGTACGTAGAGGCTTACGTCCGCGCGGGGCAGGCTCCCGATGAGGGCGAACGCCGCCGCGTCGTTGACCGCCGCAGCCAGGCAGTCCCCGCGGTCCCGGGAACACCCGTCACCTACGGGAACGGTGCCGAGGTAGGGCTTCCCGATGGGCTCGATCGAGTTGACCGCGTCGTAGACCGCGGATAATGCTATTGCGGCAGCTCGCGAGTTCGGTGTGGGTTGGCCACCCGGGAGCATGCGGAACGCTTGCTGCATGTAGAAGGTCCACCGCAGGATCTCGTCGTCGAGATCGTCCGGAGGTGCGCCTGGCAGCATCGTGGTGTCCTTGCCATGCTTGTTCATCGTTTTCACGTTGATCCTCCCCTGAGAGCACTCGGCAGCTGCGCGCGTCGTTGCGCGTAGGGCACAGACCTGACGTGGTCACGGAACTGCTGAAGCCCCCAGCGACCCCCCGAAGGTCCGCCCTGGTGTCATTATTACTGATCGAACCGGCCGTGGTCGAGCTTTTCCCCTGATTGGTGGAACTGATTGTCCGAAACTCTCCTTGATCAAGCGTGTTGTGGGCCGGCAGCACGGTCGGACCGATGTCAGCATGCCGTAAGAATTTCGGCCGGTGTCGCGACTAAGCGTAGGCCAAATGTGCAGGACCCTCGCTCTGTAGTTACTGGCTGTGCTTGCGGTGCTGCTGATCGGCTGCTCCGTTACCGCGACGGCACCGCCATCGGGACCTGGTGCCGGTTACCCGTTCCCGTCGGCTCCGGCCGCGCCCGACCGTCCGCTCGATCCCGCGGTCGAGGAGGCGCTGCGGAGCACGGCGGTGTCGGTGGGTCAGGGCGCGCTGGACGGTGACCCGCGGGCTGACCCCGGCGTTCGTGGACAGCTCCTGGCAGAGCGTCACTAACCATCTGATCGCGTGGGACCTGCCGGCCCCGCCCGGCTACCGCAGCGCCAAAGCGGCGTTGTTCCTGGTCGTCGAGCCGCGGTGGGAGCCGTTCTTCGCCGACGTCGACGCGGACATCGACTGGCGGCTCGTCAGCTGGGGCGGGGTGCTGATCGACGACCGGCCGCTGGCTGACCGGAAGCCCTGCGCGCGGCTGCATCCCGGTGCTGGACGACCCGCCGCTGACCGGTGCCGTCGGGGGGAGCTGGTACCCCGACGAGCGGATCGTGTTCGGCGTGGTGGTCAACGGCGCTGCCGTGGCCTTCCCGCGCAACATCATGGAGATCCACGAGATGGTGGCCCGGTGGCGTTCGACGCGGCGACGGCGCGGGCGGCGCTCGGCGAGGGACGGTCGGTCGCGGCGGCGGGGGTGGAGGTGTTCGCCGATGGGGACGGTCTGCGGGCCCGGGTTCCCGGCGGTGCCGAGCTGGCGGCGCACGAGGCGTTCTGGTTCGCCTGGAGCCAATTCCACCCCGACACCGTGCGGTGGCCCTTCCCATGAGTCCGTCCGGTGCGAGCCTCCGGTGAGTGGCGTGGTCGCCGCTGCGGGAAGGGTCGTGCTGGTGGTGTTCGGCGGTGGCCGTCGTCGTTGCCGCCGTCGCGGTCCTCGTGCTGGTCGGGGTGCTCGCCTTCGCGCGCCCGCGGCGGCGCCGGTTGCCCACTCGACCGACCCGGCCGGGTTCGTCCTCCCGGCGCTGAACGCAGACGGCGTCGTCGCGCTGGCCGACCTGGCCGACCTGGCCGGGACGCCGATCGTGGCGAACTTCTTCGCCTCCAGGTGCGGTGCCTGCGACGCCGAGCTGCCCGGGCTTGCCGCGGCGTCGCAGCGGTTGCGCGGGCAGGTGCGGTTCGTCGGGTCAACTCGCTGGAGACCGGTGATCCGCTGTTCATGCCGCGCCGGCACGGCATCGAGTGGTGGCCGCTGGCCAGCGACGTCGGCGATCGTGGCGGCAGCGGGCTGCACGACGCCCTCGGTCCGGGTGCCGGGATGCCGATCACCGCGTTCTACCGGGCGGAGGGCGTCCTGGACGGCGTGGTGCTCGAGGTCCTTCCGGAGGACGCGCTGGCCGCCGTCACCGAACCGTCATCCCGGTAACCGTGGTTTCCGGCCATGATGGGTGGGTGACCTCGGTGCGGACGCAACCGGCCGACCGGCTCGTGATCCGCGGCCGACCGGCGATCCTGCAGCGCGTGCTGGGCGGGTTGTTCACCGTGATGGCGGCCTTCCAGCTCGCCGACCTGCCCGGTTTCGTGCGGGTGCTGGAGACCTTCCAGCTCGGTGGTACGGCCGTGGCCTGGGCGATCGCGATGGCGTTGCTGGCCGGCGAGCTGGTCAGCGGGGGATGGTTGCTGATCGTCCCGCGCCGGCGCCCCCTGCTGCCCGCGTGGGTGTTCGCCGCCACCGCCGTGCTGTGGAGCGCCCTGGCGGCGCAGGCGTTCGCCCGGGGTCTGGCGCTGGACAACTGTGGCTGCTTCGGGGTGTACCTGGCCCAGCCGCTGCGCTGGTGGGTGCTGCTGCAGGACGCCGCGCTGCTCGGTTATGCCGCGCTGTTGCTGCGGGCCGCCGACCGCCGACCGCCGACCGCTCAGGGTATCTATCTGATCACTAGCGGCGACACCGCAGTGGTGGTGCCGGGAGGTGGTACCGGTGGCAAGGGTCGGGGTAACCGCCACCGTTGCCGCTTGCTATCACAATGATCCAGCGAGCGACGCCATCCTGCGATAAATACGTCGTGCACGACCTAATGGCACACGACGGCTGCGTCGCGGTTCTGACCAACAATTAGACACATGACCTACACGAGGTGCTGAACGCGAGCGCGTTGGGATAGGGAACAATGCCGGGCGGGTGAGTGGCCCAACAGCGGAGCCACCGATAACCTCTGCGACGCTGCCTGAGGGAGGCGAACATGCTCATCAGCGCCCGCTGGGTCACGTGGCGGTGTCGCAGACGACTGCGGACCACCCGCGACTCGCAGCTGCGCGCGCAGCTGCTCGATCGCCTCGCCTGCTGGTACGAGGATCGGCCCGGTCGCCGGCGGCCGGTGTCCCTCGGCACATCGGGCGTTGTCCCGGCCACGCCTGAACTCTGGCGAACCCATGTCGCACAGTTGCTGAAGATCCTGGCCGGAGTCGAGCGCAGCCGCTCGCTCGGCTGTGCGTACCGCCCGACCGGCCATCTCTGGGAGGTGCCTGTGCTCGACCTGCTGGAGCAGCTCGTCGTCCAGCCGGACCGAGATCACGAGCTGCGGGCAGGGTTGTGCGAGTTCTGGGGTGCTTTCGTCGGTGCCGACGCGGCGCGGGTGGTCGCCGTCCTGCCCTCCCCGTCGTCTCCGCGCCGACCTCGGACCCGGCCGTGGTCGACCCGCGCGGTGCCCTCGGACGGACCTGAGGCGTTACCGGGGCGCAGTACGGACGGCTGAGCGGCCGGCGAACCCGGCTTTCCTCGTGCGGTCGCTGATGTGGAGAACTGACCAGCCGCCTGCGATGCTCAGCCCGACCAGGCGCGGAGCAGGTCGTCAGGGCCGAGCCGTTGTATCCCGCCGAGCCCGTCGTCGAAACCGGCACGGGATAAGGCCAGCAGGCTGGTCGTGCCGTCCACACCGGGCACGATGGTCGCAGCTCGGCGCAGATCCGCCTCGTCGGCGATCGAGAACGTCGCGCCTTAGCCGCCGAAGTCGCGCGCCGCTTCGAGACCCGGTAGCGGCGCCAGCCGCTCCAGCGATTGCCTGACCAGCGGTTCGACTGCTCGGCCTCGGTAGCTCGGCCAGCTCTCCTCGGTCCGGGCCACCGCGAGGTCGCCCCGGCCGCGTTCGATGTCGGCCAGCGCCGGACCGATGAAGCGCAGCCAGAACCGCAGGTAGGGGTCTGTGATGCGGTATCGGGTGGCACGGCCGCCGCGCGCGGTTGACAGCGGATCCTCACCTTCGACCACCCGCTTGCTCCGCAGCAGGGTCAGCGCCCGGTGCAGTGACGTCGCGCTCATGCCGCTGCGATTGCTCAACGCGCTGAAGGATCGTTCGCCGTGTCCCACCGCCTCGATTGCCGCGCGAGCGGTGTCCGGGGCGGGGAACTCGGCGGCCAGCATCCGTTCTCCGATCACCACCAACGCGGACGTCGGGTCGGTCAACTCCTGGCGCACGAACTCCTGTCGCGACATTCCCCGAGGCCAGGACAACAGCACACGCGGGAACCCGCCCACGGTGAGAAGGGCGTCGACCGCGTCGGGTGCCGTCAGGCCCAGCATTCCGGCGACCTCGGCGAGGTTGAGCGGCAGGACCACCCGCTCCAGGCGGACCCGGCCGTACAGCGGTCGGTCGTAGCTGCTCAGCGCCTCCATGGTCGCGAGGTCCGAGCCGACCACGACGAGCATCACCGGTCGGCCCTGCAGCGTGTGGTCCCACACCCGCTGCAACACCGACTCGAACGCGGGGTCTGAACCCATCAGATAGGGCAGCTCGTCCAGGACCACAACAACCGGGGCGTCGGGCGAGGCGGTCCGTGCGATCACTCGAACGCGGCGTCCCAGCTGGTGAACCGGAGACCCCCACGCACCAGATCCGCACCGGCGAGGTTCGATCTCCCGATGGCCTCGGTGAACGCGGCGAGCTCCTCGCTGGCCGGCCTGCGCGCCGCCTGGAAGTAGACCGAGCACGCCCCACTGCGGGTCCGCCACGACGTCCATACTGCCATCGATGAAAGTTTCGTCGACGAGAGCTTGGCTCCCGTGTATGTCCTGCGGCTGGTCATCGCCAGCCTCAGACCTCCGGAAGTCGAAGGGGGATACCACGGTTGACGTGCTAACTTCGTCACCTGTGAGTTCCCGAAAGTAGCTGAGGTTGACAGGTGGGGCAGGGGTATCCGCAGGCGTCTGGCGCCGCCGATGGCACCG
>JBBSQN010000041.1:0-36088 GCA_038257875.1 Mycobacteriales bacterium | reverse complement strand
GTTGCAGGGTGACGGTGTAGCCGAGGGCTTCGAGTTGGCGGACGTGGTTGCGTTTCTTGCGTTCCGGGCCGACGCGGTTGTCGTAGAAGTCGGAGCCGAGGTCGCGGTAGCGGGCCTCGGGATCGGACAGCAGGTGCCAGATGATGACCAGGATGGAGCGGCCGACCGCGACGATGGCCTTCTTCTTGCCGCGTCGCCGCGCGATGCGCCGGTAGCGTTCCCCGAGGAAGGTGTCGGTCTTCCCGGCGGCCACGGCGGCCTCGCCGAGGACCCGGGCGAGGTGGGGGTTGCCGTGCCCGGTCGAGCCCCGCCCTTTCTTCTTGCCGGCGGACTCCGTGACGCCGGGGGCGAAGCGGGCCCAGGAGCACAGGTGCGCCGCGGTGGGGAACCGGGTCATGTCGACCCCCACCTCGGCGATCATGACGTGCGCGGCGGTGACGCCGATACCGGGGACCTCATCGAGCTTGTCCACCGCCTGGACGAAAGGGGTGACCATCTCCTCGATCCGGGCCTCGACCGCGGCGATGTCGGCACTGGTGTCGTCGACACGGGCCGGCATCCGCCGCAGCAGGAACGCGTGATGATCGGTGAAGTGCCCGACGAACGCCTCCTCCAACAGACTGATCTTCGCGCGCATCCGGGCCCGGGCCGGCTGGGCGAGCACCTTCGGGTCCCGTTCCCCGGCCGGCAACGCGGCCATCATCTCCCGACCGGATACCCCGAAGATGTCCGAGGCGACCACCGACAGCTTGATCTGGGCGTCTTCGAGCAGCTTCTCCACCCGGTTCTTCTCCGCGGTCATGGCTGCGACCAGATCAGCCCGGTACCGGGTCAGGTCCCGCAGCTGCCGGATCCGCACCGGCGGGACGAAACTGGGGCGTAGCATCTGGCGTTCGGCGACCTTGCACAACCACACCGCGTCGAGCTTGTCGGTCTTGGGCCGCCCCGGTAGGTGCTTGACATCGCGGGCGTTGACCAGCCACGGGTCCAGATCCTGGGCCTCGAGCAGGTAGAACACCGGCTTCTGGTAATCCGAGGTGGCCTCCATCACCACCCGGGTGACCTCCAGCTCGCGGAGCCGATCGGCCAGCCGCAGCAGCGACCGGGTCATCGTCGAGTACGTCGTGATCTCCTGAACCCGCTTGTCGGCGGCCTGCGGGCTGGGCACCCGCACACACGCCACCAGCTCGGCCTTGCCGATGTCCAACGCGGCCACCCGCTCGATGATCTCCTCGGAGTCCTGGGTCTCTTCCAACATCGCGTCCTCCCGCTCACGCTGCGGCCATGACGGCCACCCGCAGGAGCTGCGAGGGATCAGGCGAATCTGATCTGCGTGCTCGAAGCGACACTGAAGGGCCCACGGAGCAGCTCCCAGCGCCCGACTAGCCCACGACCTCACACGGACCAAGGAGCAAACGGCGTCAGCGGGCGACCGAACCCATTTTCAGCCCGGAACGGGCCGCACGACAGGGGGGAGGGAGACTGACCCGGGAGACCGCGGCCCGGAGCGTGTCCGGAGTGAGGGTCTCGGGGTCCAGCCGCTCCCCGAGACCGAGCTCCTGGACCTGGTCGGCGTTGGCGGCCTGCTCGGGCATCTGCGGGAAGGTGACCATCGGGACGCCGTAGTACAGCGCTTCCATCGTGGAGTTCATGCCAGCGTGGGAGACGAAGGCGGAGGCGTGGCGCAGCACTGCAGGCTGCGGGAAGCGCGGTCGGGCGTCGACCGTCGGTGGGAGGGGGCCCAGGGCGGCAGGGTCCATGTCGCCCACGGTCATCGCCACCTGCCACGACCCGTCGGCGAAGGCCTCGATGCAGGTCCGGTAGAACTCGGGGCGGTCGGTGAAGATCGTGCCCAGCGAGACGAACAGCACCGGGCTCACGGATCGGGTGGTGACCACGGTTCGGCCTGCTCCCGGTTGCCCAGCATGGGGCCGAGGAAGCAGAAGCGGTCGTCGAAGGTGTCGCCAGCCGGCTGGAACTCGCGCGGGACGAACACGAGGTTCAGCGCCTCGGTCACGTCCAGCGTAGCGGCGGCATCGAGCTCGACCCCGTAGTCCGCCGAGAAGTGCCCGACGTCGGCGGCGAGCGCGGCCATCTCCGGGTGGTCGACACCGAGCCCGGCTGTGAGTTGCTCGACCAGCGAGTACGCCTCGTTCGAGGCCAGGTTCGGGAGGGTCCGGACAGCCGGGATGTCCAGTTGCTCGGCCACGATCCGGGCCGGCCAGTTCAGCGCGTCGTAGCAGATCATGTCCGGACGGTGGGTGACACAGCGCTCGTGCAACACTGGGTAGGTCGCCCGCAGCGCGGCGAAGAAGTGCCGCAACCATCCGACGATGATCCCGGGGCCGACCTGCGAAGGCGGGTGGAACGGCTCCAACGGAGGTAGTGCAACCCACGACGTGCCAGCACCGGCGACCGCACCGGCGTGCTCCGAGCCGGTCGCGTAGTCCACCCGGTGACCTCTGCGCACCAGCTCCTCGACCAGCGGTGACGTCGGCGTCACGTGCCCATGCCCGGCCAGGACCACGAACAACAGGTGCCTGGACACGCCACGACCGTAGACCTCGGCTCAGCACACGCCAGCGGCGAGGACGGGCGAGTGGCTCGTGGCGAGCCGCCGTCCATCACGAGCTGGTGGGGTCACCACCGCTCAGGTCACGGAGCATCTGCAGGATCTGTCGCTGGCCAGCGGCGAGCTCCTGCTGATCAGCGACGATCTTCTGCTGGCCAGCGGCGAGCCCCTGCTGATCAGCGACGATCTTCTGCTGGCCAGCGGCGAGCCCCTGCTGGCCAGCGGCGAGCCCCTGCTGATCAGCGACGATCTTCTGCTGGCCAGCGGCAAGCTCCTGCTGAGCGGTTGTGAGTTCGATCAGGCGCTCGTCGACACGCTCGAAACCGGCGTCGACCTTGCGGTCGAGGGTCTGCAGCAGCTCGTAAACGGCCTCGAACTCGTTGTCGTACTGGCGGAGCTTGCGACTGAGCTCGGTGGGGTCGGGCGCGGCCATCGGATGATGCTAGCGGCTGTGCGGCAGCTACAGAACCGGGCTCGGTCTCCCGAGTAAGACACGCTGCTGCGGTCGGGCCAGCTGGTTGCCACGTGCAGGTGTCAGCTGGGCGTTCTGGATCGTGCGGGCTCGGTCCAGCTCGGCAGGCGGCGTCCACCTCCTTTCCGGCACCTCACGCTGCGCCTACCCCCACATGATCGCCGCGACATGTACGTGACGGCCCTGCGAAGGGCGCTGGTGTAGAACTCGCAGCGATCTTGTCGAGCAGCTCCCCGGACGACGCCCGGTCGTGCGCGGATAACGCTGTTCCAGCGTTGGTTTCCGCGCACAGCCGTCAGGCGGGATCGAAGACGGCCTTGGCCTGCTCGCGGCCTTCGACGGCGAGGTCCAGGAACTCGTAGGTACCATGATCGAGTAACTCGCGGCCGGCCCGCGTCAGCGCTGCCAGGGCCACCTGGCCGAACGCTCCGCCGACCGAGATGCGCGCCACGCCAGCCTGCGCCAGCTCGGACACCGGGACAAGAGAGGGGCGGACAAGGACGTTGACGGGTCGATCGACGGATCCGACCACCCGGCGAATGTCGTCAAGATCGGTCAGGCCCGGGGCGTAGAGCACGTCCGCGCCAGCCTGCTGGTAGGCCTGGAGCCGCTCGATCGTGTCGACGAGGTCAGGGTTGCCGCGGACGAAGTTCTCCGCCCGCGCGGTGAGAACCAATCCAGAGGCGCGGGCGGCCTCGACCGCTGCGGCCACGCGGTCGGCGGCGAGCCCGATCTCGTAGAAGGGCGCAGTCGCGCTGCCGGTGAAGTCCTCGATCGAGCAGCCCGCCAGGCCCACCGCCGCCGCGTCGGCGACGGTGGAGAACACCGCCCCGGGATCATCGGCGAAACCGTTCTCCAGGTCGGCCGACACCGGAACGTCCACGGCCGCCACCATGGCGGCGGCGTGGGCGAGGGCCTCGTCCCGGTCGATCGAGCCATCGAGGCGGCCGAGCGTCGCGGCATGACCGCTGCTGGTCGTCGCCAACGCCTGGAAGCCCAGCGAGGCGAGCAGCATCGCCGTGCCCGCGTCCCACGGGTTGGGCATCAGCAGCGGCTGACCGGGCACGTGCAGCGCTCGAAAGGTGCTCGCCTTGTCTCCGGCCGTGGTCACGATCCGAGACGCTACCGAGGTTCGGTGGTGACCTACAGACCGAGGCGAAACGGTCGGGGTCACGTTGGAGCAGCGCGAGCCGTCGCCAGTGCTCCAGACACCGGAACAGCTCGGTGAGGTCCAGGTTCGCACGGGCGGCGGCGAGTGCGCGCTGGTACGCGGCGTCGAACTCCGTCTTTTCCTCGGGTAGCAGCGCGTCCCGGATCGCAGCCGGCGTCGCTCCGGGCAGCAGCGGGTCGCCGGTGCTGGGCTGCTCGTCCAAGGACCAGAGCGCTGTCACCCGCTCACCGTGGCACTACCGTCCCGGCCACCGGGCGGCACTTCACGCGGCTCCATCGTCGTCGACGGGCGTGGCGGCGTGGGGTCGCACCAGACGAGCCGGGCTCGGACCTGGGTGCCGACGTGGAAACGGCGCGCGGCCTCCTGGGGTGTCTGGTGGAAGTGCGACGTGTGGAGGTGTCCGTCCACGCTGACGATCTCGGTGTGGTCGGGGAACGCCAGGCCCCATGCGGTGACGGCGGCGTCCACGCGCTGGCCGTACTCCGTCACGAGGGCGAACAGGCGAGGCGCCTGGGCGTCGACCATGTTCGCAACGATCCTGTCGAACCGCTCCTCATCGCACAGCGGCTCCATCCCGGAGTAGTCGGCCAGGAACGCCTCCACCGAGTCGCGACACGCCTGCTGCGCGGGCGGCGTGGTCGCCAACGATGTCGGGGTGGGAACGCTCGTCATGTCAGCCTCCATCGGTTGATCGTCTCCGGATCGGGTTCGTGGTCAGGGGACGGGCGCTCACGAGCAGCCAGTCCAGGGCGTTGATGGCGTGGCCGAAGCGGTGCTCGACCACACCGCCGTGATCGGTGGGGCGGCGATAGTCGAAGTCGGCCTCGGCGCGCACGGCGTGGGCGAGGCCGTTGGGGCGCAGCACGAGGTACTCCACGTACGCGGCGCGTAACCGCCACAGGCGGGTGCCGAGCAGCTCGCCGTCGTCACCGATGTCGGGTAGTGGCCGGAATCCCTCAGCACCGAGGCACCGGCCCAGTTCCTGGGCCAACTGCTCGGGGAGCGCGCTCACGATCGGCGCTCCCGGAGGGCGGCGATCCGGCCGTCGGCGTGCGTCCACCACATGATCGCTCCTCGCTGCCGCGTCAAGCTGGCGGCTGGCTGGTGGTACCGGCGGAACCGGCCCAGGTCTGTGCTGACCCGGCCCCGCCGAGCTGTGGATGTCGGGCGTGACCGCCGTGTTCCGGGGTTGAACGACGGCGGTCACGCCGACCACGGACGCTGCCGACGCCCGTGTCCCTGTACCGTATCACCTATACATACATAGGTCTATAGATAGGCGTGTCTGGATGTCAGACTGTGCGCGATCTGATCGAGACACAGGAGGATACCGATGACCGATCGACGCTCCGACCCGTCCGCCCTGCGCTTCCTGATCGGCAACGACCTGCGCGTGGCGCGCGAGCACGTGGGCCAGCGGCAGGCCGATGCGGCGGAGGTGCTGGGCTGCAGCCAAGCGAAGATCAATTATCTGGAGACCGGCAAGACGCAGCAGAAGCCAGACGAGGTGGCAGCGCTGCTGCGGGCCTACGGCGCGGACGCCGAGCACGTCGAGCGCATGACGGCCCTGGCCGCGAGCGCCGATCAGGACACCTGGTGGGCGCCGTACAGCGGTGCACTGCCGACATGGCTCCAGAATTTCGTCGGCCTGGAGGGGCTCGCCGCCTCCGCGTTCAGCTACGGGTCGCTGCTGTTGCCCGGCCAGCTCCAGACGCCCGACTACGCCGCCGCGCTGCTCGTGAACCACCTGCGCGTGGCGCCGATGGACGCTCCGAAGGTCGTCCGCGCTCGCATGGCACGGCAGCGGCTCGCCGACGACACCCATCCACTGCGGTTCCGGGCCGTCATCGAGGAGTACGCCTTGGATCGCGTCGTGGGCGGCCCGCAGGTGATGCGGGCACAGCTGGAGCACCTGCTCGCGCTGGTCGAGCGCGACACCGTCGAGCTGCACGTCATGCCGGTCAGCGTCACTGTCCACGACGGGCTCGACGGCGAGTTCATCCTGCTGGACTTCGACGCGGCCCAGAGCATCGGCTACGTCGAGTACTCCAACGGCGCGCTCTACATCCAGGATCGCGACCTGGTCGCCGCGTATACTCTGGCCGCGAACCGGATGTGCGCGGCCGCGCTGCCGGTGTCCGACTCCGCGGCCGCCATCGCCGCGCGACTCACCGCCCTGGAGACCACGCCGGAGGACTGAGATGACCACCACCGACCACCTCGCCTGGCGGACCTCCACCTACAGCGGCGACGGCGAGAAGTGCGTCGAGGTCGCCCCCACCGCCGACGGCGTGGTCATCCGGCACAGCAAGCAACCCACCGCCGGAACCATCAGCTTCCCCCACCCCACCTGGGCCACCTTCCTCCACGACACCCGCACCGACACCCCCGGCACCAACGGAATCGCCACCCTCACACCGACCGGCACCGACACCCTCGTGCGCTCCCTCCACACCGATGTCGAGCTCCGCTTCGACGCCGCCGAGTGGTCCGCCTTCCGCGCCGGCACCACCAACGGCGAGTTCGACTTCCCCCACCATCCCCACCTCACCGCTACTTCCACCTGACCGCTCCCCCACCAGAGCCTGGAACAAACCCCGCTCACCGACCCGTCACGAGGCGCCGCTGATGATCGCTGCGAGATCCGGCCTATCGCCCCAGACAGATGAGCGGGAAGCTGACACTGACCTCACCGCTGGACGCACCACGGTCTACTCGTCGGAGGACGACTTCCTTGCGGCACTAGACGAGATCTCGGCGGTTCGTGGTCAAGTGCAGCCGCACGCTGATCTCGCTGGCTCTTACCTACCTTCGAGACGCCGCGCAGTTGACCGCGAGTTCACCAAGCTCACGACGACACCACAGGAAGCCTTCAAACGCGCGGTTCGGCTACAGAACCCCAGCAGAAGTCTTCGCCGATCTCCTGGCCAGTTCGATTGCTGCCACCGGCTGACACCGAGGGTGCTGTCGTCACGTGTTAGGTATCCAAAGCGATGGCGAGGAAGCCTCGGCTGCAGGGGTGGCCAGGAGCGCTTGAACACCTCCATTGATGCCCAACTCAGCTAAAGCCCAATCGAGCCAATGAGGTTCTTCACGGCAGAGTCTCACTAAAAGCCGTGACTGATCAGGTAAGATAAGACGACGAGGAATGATCAAGGTTTCCCTAACACGATCAAGGGGGAGACCGCGCAGAAATCCGTATCCAGTCGGCAACTCGAATGACTCGTCAGGAGGAAGCGGGAACCGGCGGCGACCTACGTTAGACAGAACAATGCCCGCGACATGTGGATAATCAGCAAGCACCTCACGGACAAGATCTGACAGTTCGTCAATTTTTCCGGTGAGCGGCAGCTCTGCAAATGGCGTAAATGGGTATATCCCGCCGTAATCTTCTGCCCAGATCCAGGCCGATCCTGCATCTCGAGTCTTCGCAGCCTTCTTCTTAAGCGTCGCCAATAAACGGCGTCCCTGATCTTTCTCCACCATTTCACCTACCAGCCGAGATCCATGAGGTACCTTACCTGGCCGCACTGTAAGCTTGCGCCCGTCAGGTGCTTTAACCTCAACTGATTGGCGAGTCCTTCTACATTCCCCAGTAGCGTTAGTCGTTTCTTCAATCCATGCCTGATAGCGCGCATCGGACAAGAATCCTGGTAGCTCGCCTTCCCAATATACTAGATTCTTGCCAAATTCTAACCCATGCAAATGGGTTGTACATTGATCCAAAAATTGATTAGCTGTCGTGAAATGTGAGCCAGTTGCAAGTGTAAAGACTTCGACAAACGCTGAAATCTGACCAGCTTGGAGCAATACATCTCCCGGTCCCGTGTCTTTTTCAGGCTCAAGAACAACATGCAACCCTTGATACTTACCCAGCGCGGCCAGCCGAGCTTGAACAAGAGTGTGCAGAAACCGGTCCACCGTGATATCACTCCTGATGGCACTGCGAACTGTGCCGATACCGCTAACATTGTCTTTTACTAAGAGCTGCAGACTTGCCCACCACCTGACAGCCTCGATATACGCTCCGGCGCGCCCCGGCCAAGGTAGCATTGAAAATACCGGAGAGAACCGGCCAAGCGACGGAATTCGCTGTGCCCCACTTGGGCCAGTCGGCCGCATAGCCTTATCTAACCAGCGTTCCCCAAAAAACACAGCCAGGTCTGCGGCTGCGCTCCGAGCTACGTCCTTACCGGCATCCGAGAGATATTCAGCACCCTCAGAATGACCGAACCAAGCAGCCCAGTCGATCGGTCGTTCGCCGCGGTCGATTGCTCGCCACGCTTCGCTGTCAGAAGAATGCACACCGTATCCTCCCGAACAGCTTAGGCTGAACGCAAGTCGGTATCGGAACCGTACGAGTAGGTGTGTCGCCACGCTGGGCAGGTGACCACTTCATCCCTGCCGTCGCGGACCCTGCAGTGTGGATCACTGACGCCAACAGTTCTGGGACGCGGGCTCTTGTCGTCGATCAGCCACGGGACCTGTGTGCCGAGTACACCGCCCAGCTCGACACCGCGCTCAACGCGCTCGCTCGCCACGACCACGATCCGCACGTCTGCCACACAGCTACAGGCAACTACAGTAAGCGAGCACTGAGGTGCCCGTCACCCAGCGGCGTCGCTCCCGGCAAGATGCCCTGTCTCGCGCAGCACAGTGGCGTTCAGCTTCCCTCGTCGCGCAGCTGCATCAATCCTCTCCGTAATTATCATCGCGTGGCCCAACCAGCATGATCCACTGATCATTCTGTGTTCCTCACCGTGCGGCTCATCCGGAACACCTACAGTGGGAGTGGCCAGCGATAGCCGGACTCGGGATTGTCGTACCAGATGAACTGGTGGTCGACGTCGTCGTGGGCGGTGACGCCGAACTGTTCGACGCCGGGTTCGCCGAGCCACAGCCAGGAGGCGTGTGCGGTTTCGACGGTGTCCCAGAGCCGGTGGGGTCCGCCCTGCATGACGGGGTAGCGATTGTCCGGACCGGGTCGCAGGTTCGCGGTGAACCAGCTGGCGTCGGTGGCTCGGCCATCCACCTCATCGTCGCCATCGGTGCCGGGTATCGGGAACAGAAGCCGCGCAAACGGTAGCCCGGCCAGGTGAAGTTGGGTGAGGAAACGCAACGACCGGTTGACTGCGAGCGTCGCCGGGTCGACGTCGGTCGTCCTGCGGTGCGGGTTGCACTTGTTGTAGACGACATCGTGCCAGCTCTCACCGTCGCGGTGCGGACTGCCGGTCCGTGCACGCAGCGGCATAAACGCTCCGGGCAGGTCGAGGAACCGTCCCTCGACGGTCTCGACCTCAGCGTCGGCCCCGGTGGCGGTGAGTCTGAGCAAGGAGCCGGCCAGGCCGCCTCGCAGATCGGCGACGATGACCCCACCCGGAGCGAGCTGGTTGATCCACGCGGGCGGAATGTGCGTCGTGGCCACGGTGGCGATGATCCGGTCGAACGGCCCGGCTTCGACGAGCCCTGCCGCTCCGTCTCCGGCGTGCACCCGCGGACGTAATCCGATGGAGGCGAGGCAGCCGCGGGCAGTGCCGGCCAGACCGGGGTCGAGCTCGATGCTGGTGACGTTGACGTCGCCGACCCGGTGACACAACAGAGCAGTGTTGTACCCGGTGCCGGTACCGATCTCCAACACCCGATGCGCCGGCGACAGATCGAGAGCTTCAAGCATGCCGGCCATGACTGTGGGCTGTGAGCTGGAGCTAGTCGGAGCGCCCGCACCGGACATCTCGGGTGCGAGCGTGTACTGAACGACGAGCACCCGATCGGTGTAGACCTGCGTCAGCCACTCCGCACGCTGATCGGGTACGGCACCATCGATCACCCCTTCGTCCGAGTGGGCCCGGTGAAAACGAGGAACGAACACCTCACGTGGAATATCGGCGAATGCTCGCCGAAGCCACGGGCTGCGTATCGCGCCCTTGTCGACCAACTCGTCGACTAGACGTTGACGCAGACTCGTCGTGGCGCTCATGCGAAGCGGGTGAGTTCGTCGGCGATGGCCTCGGCGATCGGCAGCCCGGTCTCCTCGGCGAGCCACCCCCACTGACCTGATGGGTTGCACTCCAGGAACCACCAGCGCCCGTCGGGGGTGACGGAGAAGTCGAACGCCCCGAAAGACAGCGCGAATCGTCGCAGATAGGCGAGCACTCCCGAGCGCACCTCGGCCGGAGTCGGACACACCTCGTACCGAAGATCGCCATAGCGAGCGCGCCAGTCGACCAAGGCTTCAGGGCTGTCGTCATGCACCGCGACGCCGTAACAGTGATCGCCGACCACGGTGAGCCGGACATCGCACACCTTGGGCACCCACTGCTGCAACAGGACGGGGCACAGCTTGATCGATGTGTCGTGGCGCTCCACGAGGTCGTCGGCGGCAACCCGCGTCGTGTAGATGATCCGAAGCTCGTCCTGCTCGGTGATGACTCCGCTGGCCAGGGTCTTGTAGATCAACTCGCCATCGATCTCGGCGGCGAACTCGCGTGCCTCGGCACCGATGTTGGTCACCAGCGATGGCGGCACATTCAGCCCGCACTCGGCTGCCACCCGCAGCTGCCGGGGCTTGTAGGAGGCGTCGGCCACCGCTGCGGGTGAGTCGAACCATCGCCATGACTGTGCCGCGAGCACACCACCGAGTCCGTGCACCGACTCCCGCGTGGCGAATCGCCGTTCCGGGCCGGACATGGCCTCCGGAAACGTGAACCGGGCGGGGTGACGCCGATAGACGATGCGCACCGACGCCAGATCGATCCGTTCGGCGCCGCGCACCTGTAGCCAACCCGCGAGGTCGATCCGATCGGGCCGGGCGGCGAACGACACCGAATCCGGGAAGTCCGCCGTGTCAACTCGCACCACCGCCGCCCGTCGAACCTCCAACGCGTCCATGACGAGATCGGCCGCGTCGTCGCCGGCCTGAGCCAACACCAGCACCGTCGGTCCGCTCACTCCTCGTCCATCTCGGTGTAGTACTCGGTGTCGGTCTTCACTCCAGTCACCTGGCCGTCATCGTAGATCTCAGTTTCTTTGGACTTGGTCTTCTGCGTCGGCTTCTTGCTGTGCTCGCCGAACTCGACCGGACGCACCCCGAAACGCATCCCGAACGGCCTGGTATCCGGCCCAGAAGGTGGCTCCGAACTGGCCACGAACGGACCCGCACCTGGCGAGAGGGGAAACCGGCTGGTCAACGGCATCAATGAGTCAGACGACTCGGACGGAACGACCATGTGCGGCACTCCTTACTTTTTGTTGATCATACGCTCGGGCCGAGCCACAGCGGCGCTCCAACCCTGTGGAAGTATGCCCGCATGCTGGGACTGGCTGGCCAGAAGGCATTCGGTTCACCCGAGTAGAGCAGCGACGACGGCACGCCCAGCCACTCAGGTCGGCGGGGTTGCAAGGGGCGATCCGTCTGCGGTGGTCGTTACGATTACTCTCCTCGGGTTGCATGAGCGGTGACGTCAGCGCGATCTGGTGAAGTGCGTCGAGGTCGTGCCGATCGCCGACGGCGTGGTCATCCGGCACAGCAAGCACCCCACCGCCGGGACGATCCGCTTCCCACCCCGCGATCGGCGCCGACATCCTTGTGCACTCCCTCCACACTGGCGTCGAACTGCGCTTCGACGCCGGCGAGTCGTCCGCCTTCCGCGCCGGAGCCGCCGACAGCGAGTTCGACTTCCCCGCCACCTCCACTTGACCGCACCCCCACCAGCGTCTGGGGCAATCTCACCCGCCGGCTCGTCGCGGGTACCATCGATGATCACTCGGCATCGCCACGTTCACACTGAGCAGCGAAGTGCGGTGTGCTCTGCACCGCACCCGACCCGAGCCCGGTCAGGTAGGACGAAGAGGAGACTGAGGCGTCCGTCAGCGAAGCAGGCGCGGATTCCGTAAGGGAGAGCTGACCGTGGCACTAGTTGATGACGACGACGTGGTGAAACGGCTGGCGACGCTGGCCGATGAGGTCTCCGATGCTGGGAAGCTGCGCAGTCCACAGTGGCGGCAGGCGTTCCTCGCGGTCCGGCGGCATGTGTTCGTGCCGCGGTTCTGGCATGACGAGGAGTCCGGGACGTTCCCGGCGCGGTGGCGGATGGTCGACGGCGCGACGCGGGATCACCTGGAATGGCTGGACGCCGTGTACAGCGACCGCACGCTGGCCACCGACCTCACCGCCGCCCCCGGCGACGAGGGCTGGATGCACCCTCAGGTGACCAGCTCCACCACCATGCCCGGCCTGATGCTCGCGATGCTCGAGGACCTCGACGTCACCGACGGAATGCGGATCCTGGAGATCGGCACCGGCGCCGGCTACACCGCCGCGCTGCTGTGCGAGCGGCTCGGCGACACCCACGTGACCACGATCGACATCGATCCCGAGCTGGTCGCGCTCGCCACCCTCCGTCTGGCCGACCACGGGTATCGGCCGACCGTCGTCTGCGGCGACGGCGCGCAGGGCGTCCCCTCCGCGGCACCGTTCGACCGGATCATCGCGACCTGCGGCATAGACCACATCCCCCCGGCGTGGATCGACCAGTGCCGCGACGGCGCGAAGATCCTCGCGAACCTCCGCGGCCCGTTCGACGCCTGGCCGCTGGTCCTGCTCACAGTCGAGAACGGCACGGCATCGGGCACCTTCCTGTCCCGGTCCGGTGCCTTCATGCCGCGTCGCACCGACCCTACTGAGCCGTTCGACTACCGCACGACGATCCACACCCGACGGGTGGAGCCTGCTCGTACCCACAGCCTGCTCGACCCAGCGCTCGCCTCCTCCCATCGGGGATGGGGCCAGCTGGCCCAGCAGCACCTCCGCGGGATGACCTGCCAGCAGGTCTACGCCCCCGACTCGGAGGGCCTCATCACGCAGATCGCGACCCCTGACGGGTCGTCGTGGGCGTTCGCCCACCACACCGCCGACAGGAACCAGGGCCACCTCGTCGAGCAGGAGGGACCACGGCGGCTATGGGACAAGCTGGAGACACTGCACGAACAGTGGACACTTCTCGGTAGCCCGTCACTGGAACGATTCGGACTGACGATCAACCGCGGCTCCCCGCCCGTCCTGTGGTTGGACCACCCGGACAGCGGTCACCTTTGGCCCAGCGACGAACCGCAGGTGGTGGAGGCACCAACCAAATAGCTACCCGGAACCGCACCTTCGCGCGGTCTCAGCCGCCTTCATGCGGTGGTGCATCGCCTGGCTGGCAATGCCGCTGATGGCCAAATCCGATCTCACCGACGGTAACACAACGTAGTCAGTTTCCAGCCCTCGCACGGCATCTGCCAGAGGAACCTCTGACCTCGCACACCTTCTTGCGTCCTCGCACATGGTGGGCAGGCTGCGAGGACGCAACCCGGTGTGCGAGGTCCCGTCCGTACCGCCCAACGGTGGCTCAGCGTGACTGTCGGCGAGGGCATTCGGATGCTGGGTCGGGTGGCCAGCACGCTGAGGGTGATATCTACCGGAGTGTCTATACTTCCGCCATGGCACTGAGCATCAAGAGTGACGAGGCGGACCGCTTGGCGCGCCAGCTCGCCGCCGAGACCGACGAGTCCCTGACCGTGGCGGTGGAGACCGCACTGCACGAGCGGCTCGCCCGTCTGCACGCACGCCGCGGCCCCCGGATGGGCACGCGACTGCGCCGACTCCAGGCGGAGGTGGCCATGCTCCCGGTTCTGGACCGGCGCCATCCCGACGAGATCATCGGCTACGACGACGGCGGCTTGCCGGCATGATCGAACCGGCGTCGGACGGGGTGGTCGTCGACACCTCGGCCGCCGTCGCAGTGCTGCTCGGCGAGCCCGGCAGCGCGGCGATCGTGGAGTATCTCGAAGATGCGTCACAACGGCTGATGTCCGTGGCCACCCGCGTAGAACTGGGCCTGGTGATCGAGGGACGGCTGGGCCCGGCGGGGATCGACGTGGTCAGCCGACTACTGCGCGACGCCGGAATTGAGCTCGTCGACGTCGATGCCGACACCGCGGAGCGGGCGCTCAGCGCGTGGCGCCGATACGGGAAGGGCCGCCATCGGGCCGGGTTGAACTTCGGTGACTGCTTCGGCTACGCCCTGGCCGAGCGCAGCGGTCTCCCCCTGCTCTGCACCGGCGACGACTTCGCCGCCACCGACCTCGAGGTGCGACGCCCGGCGG
Source organism: Mycobacteriales bacterium (assembly GCA_038257875.1). Classification (GTDB taxonomy): domain Bacteria; phylum Actinomycetota; class Actinomycetes; order Mycobacteriales; family Pseudonocardiaceae; genus Pseudonocardia. Next base: position 21,727 of record JBBSQN010000041.1, on the reverse strand, counting down.
ATCCGTCGGTGGAGACGGGTCCGCCGTAAGCGACTTCAGCGAGATCCGGATGATGAGACGGAGTGGTCGGGGCAGCAGCGACAGTCCGGCGCGGTCAGCGCGGATCGACCCAGTCGGCGGGCCAGCGGTGCAGCGATGGCCGTACGACGCGAAGATCCTCGCGAACCTCCGCGGCCCGTTCGACGCCTGGCCGCTGGTCCTGTTCACGGTCGAGAACGGCACCGCATCGGGCACCTTCCTGCGCCGGTCCGGTGCCTTCATGCCGCGTCGCACCGACCCTGCCGAGCCGTTCGACTACCGCACGACGATCCACGCCCGAAGGGTCGAACCTGCTCGTACCCACAGCCTGCTCGACCCAGCCCCCGCCTACTCCGACCGGGATGGGGCCAGCTTGCCCAACAGCACCTCCGCGGGATGACCTGCCAGCAGGTCTACACCCCCGACTCGGAGGACCTCATCACGCAGATCGCGACCCCTGACGGGCCGTCGTGGGCGTTCGCCCACCACACCACGGACGGAGACCAGGGCCACCTCGTCGAGCAGGAGGGACCACGGCGGCTATGGGACGAGCTGGAGAAGCTCCACGAGCAGTGGACACTTCTCGGCAGCCCATCCCTGGAACGATTCGGGCTGACCATCGACCGTGACTCCCCACCTGTCCTGTGGTTGGACCACCCGGAGAGCGGCCACGTCTGGCCCAGCGGCGACCCGCAGGTGGCGCAGCCGCCAAGCACCTAACTGCCCGGAGCCGAGCCTCCGCTCGGACCTCTGGCCGTCTTGATGCGTCGGTGCATCGCCTGGCCAGCGGCGATGTTGTAGTTTCTGAGGTCGGGCTGAGTCCGTGGATACTCAAGCCAGTCCAGTCGTGCAATCATGGCTTGCATGGACGTGCAGGTGTGGGTAGCGCTCCTGGCAGGGCTTGCCGGTGCGTGCCTCGGCGCCACCGTAGCCTCCTTGGTCGCGCTCCGACAGGTCCGTCACGTGGCCGAGCGCGAGGTCCACCGAGTTGGCGAGCTGCTCGCTTCCCGGGATCAGGACTGGTACTGGACCCCAGACTGGCAGGACGGTGAGCGGGAAGCTGACGCTGACCTCGCCGCTGGACGCACCACGGTCTACTCGTCGGAGGACGACTTCCTTGCGGCACTAGACGAGATCTCGGCGGGGCGTGGGTCGAGCCCAGCCGCACGCTGATCTCCCTGCTCTTGCCCACCTTCGAGACGCCCGCGCAGTTTGACCGCGAGTTCGCCAAGCTCACGGCGACGCAGCAGGAAGCCTTCAAGCGCGCGGTCGGAGTGTTCGTCGCTGATCTCCGCGCTGGTAGGAGCTTCAGCCGAGGGCTGCGAGTGAAGCAGGTGCAGGGGGAAGACCGGCGTCTTCGAGATGACGTGGGCGCCAAACGGACGGGCAACCTGGCAATATGGCCCCGAGCAGCAACCCGGTGAACCGCACGTGATCTGGAGGCGGATCGGTACGCACGACATCTTTCGTAGCCCATAACCGCGACGGCACGAAGATCCTCGCGAACCTCCGCTGCCCGTTTGACGCCTAGCCGTTGGTCCTGCTCACGGTCAAGGACGTTGCGCCGCGGCGTCGCGCGCGACGACCTCGCCATCGCGCTCGCACACGCTCCGATCGACGCGGCGACGGAGCCGTGACCGAGGCGAGGGCAGACGGCCCGAGCGGATACACTGCAGAAAGTACTCTGTAGAAAGGAATCAGCGATGACGAAGGCCACCGTAGCGGGCGAGGCCTTCGAGCTGCACGCCGACGACATCGAGCGGGCCGTCGCCGGAGTCGACCCGGAGCCCATCCGCGAGCACTACGTCGTGATCGGCCGGCGCCGGTACCCGCCCAAGCAGGTCCTCGCCGCCGTGACCGGTCTGGAGCGCGGCGACTTCACCACCCACCAGGCGCGCTCGATCCTGCGACGGCTCGGGTTCGGAGTGCACCGCAAGGTGTACGTGCCCTCTCCCCGGGATGGTGACCGTGCCCGTGGTGAAGCCCCTGCCCACAGTGACGACAGGACCTCCTGGCCGCACAAGGGTCGCGAGGCGGCTGCCCTGGCGCCCTACCGGGGCCGCTTCATCGCCCAGGTCGGCCTGGAGGTGCTCTACGACGCCGACTCGCCGTACGAGGTGGTGCACTGGCTACGCCGCAACGGGTTGCGCGCCACGGTGTGGCGGGTGCCTGCGACGGTGGAGGACACCGCCTCCACGAACGTCGTGGAGTACCCGTCGCCGTGATCTTTCCGTTCCGCGAGCTGTCGAGCGACCCGGGTGGTTGGCCACGGCCGACGCTGGACGTCGTCGTCGGGAACACTGATGAGTTCCGGGTGCGGTGCCTGGTCGACAGCGGCGCGGTGAACACGCTGCTGCCGGGCTGGGTCGCCGACCTCGCCGACATCGACTGTGACGATGCCCCGACGACGTTGCTGGGTGTGGCCGGTTCGGCCACCACCGCCCGGATGGTGACGACCCGATTGAGCGTCGGCGACCACAACTGGGAGGCCGAGGTCGGCTTCTGCGACCCATGGCCGCGCGGCTGGGGCATGCTCGGCCAGCTCGCGTTCTTCCGGTACTTCGCGGTCACGTTTCGCGCGGCCGACCTCGAGTTAGAGATCAACCCGGTCCGACACTGAGGGTTTTCATGACACACCTCGCTGTTCCCGGCTCGAAGTCCATCACGAACCGGGCGTTGTTCCTGGCCGCGGCCGCACGCGGCCGCACGGTGCTGCACAGCCCGCTCGTCGTCGATGACACACCGAGGCCTGCGCACACGCGCTCGCGGCACTCGGCTACGACATCGACATCACAGACCCCGCCTGCTGGGAGGTGGTGGGGCACCCGGACGGGCCGCCCGCGCGCACGGCGGAGGTGTACACCCGCGACGGGGCCACCGGGGCCCGGTTCCTGCCCGGCCTGGCAGCCGCCGGACACGGCGTCTACCGCTTCGACGCGTCCGCCCAGATGCGAGCCCGCCCCATGGGTCCGCTACTCGACACGCTACGGAAGCTGGGAACCGACATCGACGGCGCCGCGCTGCCCTACACCCTGCACGCCGACGGTCTCGACGGCGGCGAGCTGATGCTCGACGCCGGGGTGTCGAGCCAGTACCTCACTGCGCTACTGCTGGTCGGGCCGCTGACCCGCACCGGGGTGACCATCAAGGTCACCCGACTGGTCTCGGCCCCCTACATCGACATCACCCTCGAGCTGATGCGGAGCTTCGGTGCGCACGTCGACCGTGACGGGGACGTGTTCAGCGTCCAGCCCGGCGGTTACACCAGCCCCGGCGACCTTCGTATCGAACCGGACGCATCCACCGCCTCCTACTTCCTGGCCGCGGCCGTAGTCACCGGCCACACCGTCACCATCCCCGGCCTGGGCTCAGGCTCCCCGCAGGGCGACCTCGGCTTCGCGCAAATACTCGCCGACATGGGAGCCGTCGTCGATATCGGTCCGGACACGATCACCCTCACCGGACCGGACCAGCTCTCCGGAATCACCGTGGACCTGCACCATCTGTCCGACACCATGCCCACACTGGCCGCGATCGCCCCGCTCGCGTCCGGACCGGTGCGGATCGAGAACATCTACAACACCAGGGTCAAAGAGTGCGACCGCCTCGAGACCTGCGCGGTCACCCTGCGCGGCCTCGGAGCTCCCGTGGCCACCGGCACGGACTGGATCGAGATCACCCCCGCCCCGGTCCACGGCGGCACGATCACCACCAAGCGCGACCACCGGATCGCCATGGCCTTCTCGGTGCTCGGCCTGCGGGTGCCCGGCATCGAGCTGGACGACCCCCGCTGCGTGATCAAAACCTGCCCCGACTTCCACGACCTGCTCGCCGATCTCGTCGCCAGCTGGGACAAAGGTGGCGTGAGCAGCGGGTGACGTGCTGGTCGTGGACTGCGGCTGATCGCGCACCAGGTGCATCTGCACTGAGTGCACGGCCAGCGCGAGCCCCGGGCCGCAGTTATGCCTGTTATGCCACGAATGTCTACGAAAGCGCGCTTACCGACCCGGCGCCGAGTTCACCCGGTTTTGTCCCAGTATTTCCCATGCTGGACACCCGGTCGGGCATACCAACCGACGGACAAATCGTGCGAACCGACCTCAGCGACACCCGTGATCCAAGATTACTCACTTACCGCAGCGATACAGCTTGCGTTCATGAGCGTAACTTGCGAGCATCGCAGGCGCACGGATCAATGAGGTCGTGCCTGGAGTCTCGGGGACGGAGACAGGGTAACAACGACCCTGGCGCCGGGTATGGCGAGCAGCAACCACGGATCCGCCGCAGAGCCGCGGCGAAAAAGGGGGAACACGATGACACTCAACCACGGCAGGACCGGCCATCGCGGCCTCATGGACACTCCCCGGTCGCAGTTCCACGAGGGTCGGTTCGGTCGCCTATTCCGCAACCTGCAGCCGTTCACGCCGGATGATGCCGATCTAATCGACCTGGCGGAGACGATAATCGAACAGCCGGTCAACGTGACGGACGCTGAGTCAGCTTCGAACATCCACCAGAACCTGTCAGCCGGATTCACCTACCTGGGCCAGTTCATCGACCACGAGCTCACGTTCGACCCGGTCTCCCAGCTGGACCGCATCAACGACCCTGACGCCTTACGCGACTTCCGGACGCCGCGCTTCGACCTGGACAGCGTCTACGGCAGCGGGCCCGACGATCAGGTGTTCCTCTACAACGAACAGGACCGCAAGCACCTGTTTTTCGACGAGACGAACAGCGACCTCCAACGCAACGCGCGGGGCACGGCCATCATCGGCGACCCACGCAACGACGAGCACGCCATCCTCGCGAACATGCAACTGGCGTTCATCAAATACCACAACTCGGTCGTCGACGAGCTCGGTGGTGCCGGCACGTTCGACACCGCCAATCGTACCGTGCGTTTCCACTACCAATGGCTGGTCGTCAACGACTTCCTCACCAGGGTGGTCGGCAAGGACCTGGTCGACGAGATTCTGGTTCCCGTCAGGAACCCGCAAACGGGCGCGATCATCCAGTGGAACGGCAACCTCCGGTTCTTCCAGCCCCGGAAGCGACCGTTCATGCCCGTGGAGTTCTCGGTCGCGGCCTACCGCTTCGCGCACAGCATGGTGCGCTTCGGTTACAGTCTCAACAGGCTCAGCGATCCCGAGGACACGCCGGGTGCCAGCGTGCTTCCGATCTTCGACATCGGAAGCTCACCGGTGCGCGACCTGCGTGGCGGTCGACCGTTCGATGCCGAACGCCGCGTGGCGTGGTTCCGCTTCTTCGACTTCCCCGAGGTCGCCGATCCGGACCAGCAACAGAAGCGACAAGCGGCGCGGGCCATCGACACCCAGCTCTCCCATGGTTTGGGAGGCTTGACCCCATCGGTGGGTGCCGCGCCCACCGGCCCGATCTCGCTGGCCGAACGGAACCTCCGGCGAGGTAAGGCCCTCGGCCTACCGACCGGCCAGGACGTGGCACGGGCCATGGGCGTCCCCGAGTCACTGATCATCAGCAGCAGCAACCCCGACTTCCCGTTCTCGATCGGCACCGGCTACGACAACGACTCGAGCGTTCCCACCATCGACGATGCCGTCAGAACTCGCCTGACGAAGATCTTCGCCGACACCACCCCGCTCTGGTACTACATCCTCAAGGAAGCTGAGCTGATCCAGAACGGCCAGCTGCTCGGACCGGTAGGGGGGCAGGATCGTCGCCGAGGTCTTCATCGGCCTGCTCCTCGGCGACTCGCAGTCCTACCTCGTCGCACAACCCGGTTTTCAACCCCAGGCCGGCCGCTTCGGAGCCCCTGCCGACGGCCAGTTCGGGATCGTCGACGTGATCCGCCGAGCCGTCACAGACCCACTCACCAACAACTGAGAAGCTCAGCCGAACCCCACGACCCCGACGACACCTCGCAGACCGTGTTGGGTCCTCGCACAGGTTGGAACGTGTGCGAGGACCCGGGAAGGTATGCGAGGTGGAGGTAAAGTCCGTCCGGAGACGTGCAGGGAGGCTTATTCACGGCCTAGGTCACGACGGACATCGTCGCAGGTCAGAGTACGTACCGGAAGATCAACTCTCGGCTCCTGAATAACCCTCAGGGTCAGCGCATGGCAGGGCGGACCTGGTCCGCGTCGAGGCCGAGCATGGCCAGCATCTCGGCGCAGTCGGTGGCGTCGATCGAGCGGCCCGCCACCACGCGGGCGGCTCGCCAGTTCTGCAGATCGTGGGTCACGGCCAAGGCGGCCTGGGCGGCGGCGAAACGACCGTTCTCGTCGGCGCTCGACGGGTTTCCGGTCCAGCTCATGTGTGCGTGACTCCTTCTCATCGTGCCGGTCGATCCCGGTAGCAGGGAGCAGCAGGGGCGGCCGTCCGTCAGGAGGTCTGACCTGATGACCCTACCCCGCGGCGACCCCTTCCGGGGCGATGTCGCGACGGCGAATGCGAGCGCGACAGGCGAAGTCGGTGATCACGGGGCCGGTACGCTGCGGTCCGCGGCCCAACCGGCGAGTCGGGGCGCAAGGGCGGCGTAGAACTCGGGGTCGATCCCCATACCGGTGTGGCTGCTGCCCACCTCGACCCACTCGGCGCTCGGGTCCTGGCAGGAACGCCAGCCGACCACGCCGTCGCCCCGGGAGTAGACCGCCACCGCCGGAACACGCAGCGGCGCGGCGAGCCCGCCCACCGCGGCGTCGCGACAGGAACCGACCAGGCAGTCCCCGTTCAACAGGCCACGGACACCGAGCGTGGACAGCCGCACGACAACCCGGAGGATCAAAGACGCGACACCCCGCACGTCGAGAGGGTCGAGCACCGGACTGCCGAACATGACCAGCCCCCGCACAAGATCGGGGCGCCGCACCGCGACGAGCCTGCCCAACCAGCCCCCGCGGCTGTGCCCGAGCAACACAACCGGACCGCCGGTGGCGCGGGCGTGCTCGACAACGCGCCGTTCGAGCCGCTCCACGAGATCGGCCGTGCAGCCCAGGTTCATCCGGAAGCGCACACCAGCGGCCACGTAACCGCGGCCCCGCAGCCAGCGCCGCAGCACCGCCATGCTCGCGTCCGCACCGCCGAAACCCGGGACGACTACCACCCCCAGGCCGCCACCCTCGACGGCCGCAGTGGTCCAGACCGGGTGCCGCAACAGCCCGAGAAGGCCGAGCCCAACGACCGGGCCCAGCTCACGCACGAGCACAGACACCATGTGCCGCAGGCGCACCCACAGCCGCGCCGATGTCCGTTCGCGCACCGCCACCCTTCCCGCCGATCACAGTGTCCACCAGCGCAAGGACTGCGGCAGGACGGCCGCGACCGGCGCTGACGCCGACGTCAACCGGTGATCACGGCACGGCGACCCGAGGACGAGTGTGAGAGTCAGTCGTCCTCGTCACGCCGGTAGGGGCAGCGGTCACACAGTGGACCGCCGAACTCGGGGGCCTCGAGTACCGTCAGCCCCTCGGAGTGCATGATCCTGCGCTCCGCCGCGACGCGCTGCCACCGTCGCCGGTGCGACTCGGTGTCCATCGAGGCCCCGACGTTGGCGACCAGAACCATCAACACCGCGATGCCTCCGATGATCACCAGCATGAGCGTCATCGGACCCACCCCACCCGCTGCTCGTTCATAGTCCCCTCCCGGGAGGCCGTTCGGCGAAGCGATCTGGTTCCCCCTTCGCCGTCCTGCAAGTATCGGCTGCAAGGGCCGGGAAAGAACAGCGCCATTAAGGGGATTACCAAGAGCAGAACACCCGTCAGCAAAGGCAGGAGGTGCAATTGCGGCGACGCTGAGTCACGGATAGCCTCTGGCGTCCGATGTCCAGACCTCGGACGGGTGAGAGCAGGGAGGCCTGTGGATGCACGCAGCTCATGGCCCGGTCGTACTCCGGCGGCGGCTCGGCGCTGTCCTCAAGCGCCTGCGCGGGGAGAGCGGGCTGCACCTCGCCACCGTGGCCCGACGCCTCGAAGTCTCCCCGTCGAAGCTGAGCCGTCTGGAGACCGGGCAGGTCGCGCCCAAGATCAGGGACGTCCGTGATCTTCTCGAGATGTACGAGGCACCGGACGACCTGCGAGATCGCATGCTCCGGTGGGCGAGCGAGGCGAAGGAACCCGGCTGGTGGCATCCCTACTCCGACGCCACCGCCACCGACCTCGACCTGTACATCTCCCTGGAGGCCGAGGCCCGGACGATCCGGATGTTCAGCCTGCCGATCGCCGGGCTGCTCCAGACCGAGGGGTATGCGCGGATGGTGCTCACCGGGGCCGCCCCGAACTGCTCGCCCGCCCAGCTCCAGCGGCTGGTGGACATCCGGGTCCGACGTCAAGCGGTCATCGACCCCGGCCGGAACACGGCTCCGCCGGCCCGACTGCACGCGGTACTCGACGAGGCAGCCCTGCACCGCGGAACCGGCAGCGAGATCATGCGCGGACAGCTCAACGAGCTGCTCGTCCGGTCCCAGTGGCGCAACGTCCAGCTCCAGGTGCTCCCGTTCCACGCGGGCTACACCCGGGCGAACGGCACCTTCGTGATCTTTGAGCCGCGCGAGGCCGGCGACTGGGACGTGATCAACGTGGAGAGCACGGGACAGGACGCCTACTTCGAGTCACCGGGCGAGGTGGCGATGTATGAGGCGATCTGGGCCGACGTCCTCCGCTCGTCCCTCGACCCCGAGCAGTCGCGTGACCTCATCACCCGACTCATCGAGGCCTGACGCGGCGACCTACGAGCGCAGCGCCGCGTTGTCGAACTCGCCGTGCCGCACCCCGGCGAGGAACGCGGCCCACTCGTCGGCGGCGAAGGTAAGCACCGGACCTGCCGCTGCCTTCTCGTCACGAACGGCGACCCCGCCGTCGGACAGGGCGGCGACGGCGACACAGCCGCCCTCGTGACAGTAGCTGCTGACGATGAATCGGGGAGCAGACACCGAAACCTCACGATCAACTTCCGCCGATCCCGGCGATCGGCCGTTGGGGCAAGATAGTGGACTCGACGTGCAGCCACCACTAGGCCAAAAGCGCTATATCCACCGCTCGGGGCGGTAAACGGCCTGAACACCACGCTCGCCGGTCGGAGCCCTGGCAACCAGCGCCTCCGGCAGGCAGCGGCCGGGCATGATCGGCAGTTGGGGCCGTGTAGTAGTAGGAGACACGGTTCCTGGTCCCCAACCGACGATCAGTGCGCGCCGCACGCAGCGGACCATCCGCTGCCGGGTAGCGTCGGCGGGGTCATGAGCGCGACCTTGCAGGCCACCGATCTCGCCGCCGGCCATGGCGCCCGCGTGCTGTTCTCCGGTCTCGACCTCGTCGTCGCCCCTGGTGACGTGGTCGGGCTGGTCGGGGCGAACGGCGCCGGGAAGTCCACGCTGCTGCGGCTGCTTGCCGGGGAGCTGGATCCCGAACAGGGTACGGTCGCGGTCAGCCCACCGGAGGCGACGATCGGGCACCTGCCCCAGGAGCCGCAGCGCTATCCAGGCGAGACCGTCGCCGCGTTCCTGGCCCGGCGCACCGGCGTCGCCGCCGCCCAGGCCGCGATGGACGCCGCCGCGCACGCGCGGGCGGACGGCGAGCCGGGCGCCGAGGACACCTACACCGCCGCGCTGGACCGCTGGCTCACCCTCGGCGGAGCGGACCTGGCCGAACGCGCCGCCGAGATCGCCGCCGACGTCGGGCTGGCCGTCGACCTCGACACCGCGATGACGGCGCTGTCGGGCGGGCAAGCCGCCCGGGCCGGGCTCGCCGCGCTGCTGGCCTCGCGCTACGACGTGCTGCTGCTCGACGAGCCCACCAACGACCTCGACCTCGACGGCCTCGACCGCCTGGAAAGGTTCGTCACCGGGCTCCGATCCCCCGCGATGATCGTCAGCCACGACCGGGAGTTCCTCGCGCGCACCGTCACCCGGGTCGTCGAGCTGGACCTCGCCCAGCAGCAGGTGGGCGTCTACGACGGCGGCTACGACTCCTACCTCGCCGAGCGCGAGGTCACCCGCCGGCACGCCCGGCAGGCCTACGAGCAGTACGCCGACACCCGCGCCGGGCTGGCCGACCGCGCGCAGACGCAGCGCACCTGGATGGCCCAGGGCGTGCGCAACGCGCGGCGCAAGGCCACCGACAACGACAAGATCGGCCGCAGGCACCGTGCCGAGACCAGCGAGAAGCAGGCCGCGAAGGCGCGCCAGACCCAGCGCCTGATCGAGCGGCTCGATGTCGTCGACGAGCCGCGCAAGGAGTGGGAGCTGCGGATGCACATCGCCGCCGCGCCCCGCTCGGGCACGGTGGTGGCGTCCCTGACCGGTGCGGTGCTCCGGCGCGGCGCGTTCACCCTCGGCCCGCTCGACGCACAGGTCGACTGGGCCGACCGCATCGTCATCACCGGCGCCAACGGCTCGGGCAAGACCACGCTGCTGGGCGCGCTACTGGGCAGGCTGCCCGTCGCCGCCGGATCCGCCGGGCTGGGCAGCGGGGTGCGGGTCGGCGAGATCGACCAGGCCCGCGAGCTGTTCCTCGGGCCGGAGCCGCTGGCCCGCGCATTTGGCGACGCCGTGCCGGACTGGGCGGAGTCCGAGGTCCGCACCCTGCTGGCGAAGTTCGGGCTGACCGCGGAACACGCCCCCCGCCCGGCCGCGTCGCTGTCCCCCGGCGAGCGCACCCGCGCCGCGCTGGCGCTGCTGCAGGCCCGCGAGGTCAACCTGCTCGTGCTCGACGAGCCCACCAACCACCTCGACCTGCCCGCCATCGAGCAGCTGGAGCAGGCGCTGGACTCCTACTCCGGCACCGTCCTGCTCGTCACGCACGACCGGCGGATGCTCGACACGGTCCGCACGACTCGACGCTGGACCGTTCAGGACGGCCGGCTGCTCACGGACCGGTGATCCCGCCCAGCGCCCGCACCCCGGGCCCGATCACGTCGGCGTCACCCACCAGTACCCCGGTGAACGCGCTGGGTGCGAAGAACGCCAGCGCGACCGCCGCCACCTCCTCCAGGGTGACGGCCTCCAGCCGGGCCGGGTGCGCACGCAACCAGTCGACGTCGAGCCCGTTGGCGGCCAGCGAGGCCAGCGAGGACGCCAGCCCGCCCTGGCTGTCCAGGGAGATCAGCAACGAGCCGACGGCGTAGGACCGGGCCGCCTCGACCTCGGCGACCGTCGGCGGCACCGCGGTGAGTCGGCCCAGCTCGTAGCGGGTCTCCAGCAGCGCCGCCGCGGTGACGTCGCTGGCCACGTCGGTGTCCACGTTCAGCACCGCGCCGCCCGGGACGAACTCGACCCCGGAGTGCACGCTGTAGGTGTAACCCTTGTCCTCGCGCATGTTCTCCATCCAGCGCGAGGAGAAGTAGCCGCCGAACACCAGGTTGGTCAGCTGCAGCGTGGCGTAGCGCGGGTCGTGGCGGGACAGCGCGGGCGCGGACAGGCGCAGCTGCGACTGCACGGAGCCCTTCCGGTGCACGAGCGCCACGTCCCCGGGCGTGAGCGGCGGGGGCGGCGACAGCTCGCGCGCCGTCGCGTCCGACGTCCAACCGGCCAGGGCGTTCTCGACCTGGGCGATCGCCGCGGTCGTGTCGATGTCGCCGACGAGGGTGAGGATCGTGCCGCGCGGCACGAGCGCCGCCGCGTGCAGCGCCCGCACCGCCTCGGCGGTGACAGCGGCGACGTCCTCGCCCAACGGCATCTCGCGGGTGATGGGGTGGTCGCCGAACCGCCGACGCTGCACCGCCTCGCGCGCGATCGTGCGCGGCTGTGCCCGGGCGACGATGATCCGCTCGACGAGCCGCTCGCGCTCCCGGGTCACCTCGACATCGGGATGGGTGGCGGCGGTGAACACGTCGGCGAGCACCGCGAGCAGGTCGGGCAACCCGTCGGCCAACCCCGACCCGCCGATGTGCAGCCGCTCCGGGTTGACGCTCACGCCGAGCTCGGCGCCGACCGCGGCGAGCGCGTCGTCGATCTCGACCCGGTCGCGGGTGGCGGTACCGGCGAGCAGCGTCGAGGACAGCAGCTCGGCCGTCGCGGGGTGCGCGGGGTCGTCACCGGCGAACGGGATCCGGAGCCGGACCTCCACCATCGGGACCCTGGGACGGTGCGCGGCCAGCACTCGCAGCCCGTTCGGCAGCGTGCGCTCCTCGATGTCGGGCAGCGGGACGGTGCGGGTCGCTCCCAGCGGCGGCAGTGCGCGCGCTCCGGCCTCGGTGCGGCTGATCTCCGCAGCACTGCGGTGCGTCGTCACCGTCATGCCTGCTCCCCCTCGTCTCCGGCCGGCTCGATCAGCAGCACCGCACGCCCCGACGAGCACAACGCACCCGCTGCGGCCCGTACGTGATCAGGGGTGACGGCGGCGAGCCGGTCGGGGAGCTCGACGGCGATCTCGGCACGACCGTACAGCAGCTCACGCGCGCCGAGCCCGAGCATCCGGTCGGTCAGGCTGTCGTTCTCCTGGTGCAGCCACGCCGACCAGCGCGCCACCTGGCGGGCCAGCTCGTCGGCGCTCGGGCCCACGGCAGCGAGCTTGTCGAGCTCCTCGTCGACCGCGGTGAGCACGTCGTCGGGGTCCACCGCGGCCGGGTGCCTCGCGCTGATCGTGAACGTGTCGGGGTCGCGCGCGTCGAGCGGGCCCATCAGACCGGCACTCGCCGAGACGTCGGTGACCAGCTCGTCGGAGTGCACGAGCCGGCGCTGCAGCCGGGCCGCCTCGCCGTCGCCGAGCACGGAGCCCAGCAGCACGTGGCCGAGGTAGCCGTCGAGGTCGGTACCGGGATCGGGCATCCGGTAGCCGAGGGCCAGCGCCGGCAGCGGGGCCTGCGCGTCCGGCACCACCTGGCGCCGCTGCGCGCCGGGCACGGGTTCGGCAAAGCTCGGACGCTGCGGGGTGGGGCGGACCGGGATGTCACCGAAGTGCTTCTCGACCAGCCGCAGCGTCTCGTCGACGTCGAGATAACCGGCCACGGTCACCTGCGCGTTGCCGGGCGCGTAGTAGGTGTCGAAGAACGCGGCGGCGTCGTCGAGGCTCGCCTGCTCCAGCTCGGAGAAGTCCCCGTAGCCGTTGTGCGCGTTGGGGAAGGTGTCGTAGAGGATCGGCGGCAGCAGGATCCACGGGAACCCGCCGTAGGGCCGGTTCAGCACGTTGAGCCGGATCTCCTCCTTGACGACGTCCACCTGGTTGCGCAGGTTCTGCACCGTCAGCTTCGGGGCGCGGAGCCGGTCGGCCTCCAGGAACAGCCCGCGTTCCAGTCCCGCGGCCGGGAGCACCTCGAAGTAGTCGGTGTAGTCCTGGTGGGTGGAGCCGTTGAACATCCCGCCGGAGCCCTGGACGTGGCGGAAGTGCGCCAGCTTCTCCAGGCTCTCGCTGCCCTGGAACATCAGATGCTCGAACAGGTGCGCGAAGCCGGTGCGGCCCTCGGGTTCGGAGCGGAAACCGACGTCGACGTGCACGGCGACGCCGACGACGGGGGTGGTGGGGTCCGGGACGATCAGGACCCGCAGCCCGTTGGGCAGCGTCGTCCGATGCAGTTCTACGGCAGGCACACCGCAGAATCTAGCCGGAGTGCGATCGCGACCGCTCGTCGACGGGCATCGCGTTCGGCAGCATCAGCGCGGCCAGCAGCCAGCCGAGCAGGGCCGCGACGATCGGCACCCCCGTCCACAGCTCCGGGACCGCGGGGAGCCTGCCCGCGACCGCCGAGGCCACCCCGAGGTAGGTCGCCCAGGTGAGCAGCGAGGTTGCGGCCGCGAAGGCCCAGAACGCGCCGCGCCGCGCGCCGGTGGGACGCAGCCACCGCGCGAGGACGTCGACCCCGACGCCCGCGGCCACGATCGACAGCGGGGTGCTGAGCTCCTCGAAACCGTTGAGCGTCGCGGAGATCAGCGCCGCGGTCGTGTAGGCGATCGTCGCCGCGCCCGCCGGGACGTGCCAGCGGCGCGCGAGCAGCAGCAGCGGGGCGAGCAGCACGATGGTGGTCACGACGATCCGCGCCGCGAGCCTCCCGGCGCCACCGTCGTCGAGGACGGAGAAGGTCTCGACGACGGCGCGCGAGGGGAACACCAGGGCGTTGCCGTAGCTGAGGAACAGCAGCACCAGGCTCGCGGCGAACGACAGCGTGAGCACGACGGGCAGCAACGTCCGTAACGACGGCCGTTGCGGCAGGTCGGGATGGGCCCAGGCTGCGGTCATCCCGTAGCCGACCGGGACCGCGGCCAGCCCGCGGCGGCCCTGCTCGACCTGGCGCCAGACCGTCCACAGCACCCAGCCGCCGGTCGCGGCGAACCCGCTGTAGAACACGGCGTGCCACGGGGTGAAGAAGCTCTCCAGCTCGGGAAAAGTGGAATGCGCGTAGGCGTCGGTGAACAGGCCGAGCACGAACCACGTCGACAGGACCGCCATGATCATGTCGGTGCGCCAGGACGACCACGGGCGCGGCTGTCCCGAGTCGCGGAACAGGTCCCAGGTCGGTTGCGTCCCTACCGTCGTCGCCATGCCACCAGCGTCGCAGGAGCCCTCGCCGGTCGGCATCAGGATTTCGCCCTACTCCATCGGGGGAAGCACGACGAACTGGCGCAGCCCGAGGTCGAGGTAGGTCACCGGACCGCGCGGTCCCGGTGTGCGGTCCACGTTGATGCCGGTCTCGGGTAGGCCGAGGAGCTTGTAGCCGTCGAGGAGGCGAGTGGTGACGTTCCAGAACACGCCGGTGCCGGTGTAGGCGTCGATGAACGCGGTGGCCGCGGCCTCGTCGGTGGCGCAGACGGTGGCCGCGAGCCCGGACGTCTCGCCGACGGCGAGGGTGGCCGCGTGCTCCGGGCCGTCGACGGGGGCGACGGTGACGTGGGCCTCGGCCCCGGCGTCGAGCGCCCACTCGTGGCCGAGGCGGTGGTCGTGCGGGGGCAGGCTCGGCGTGATGCCGCGGGCCGCCAACGCGCGACGGGCCACCGGCCAGAGGCGGTCGTAGCCGCGGCGGTCGACGAGCAGCAGGTTGAGCCGGTTGCAGACGCCGAGGCGGTCGGTGCTGTCGTGGACCAGCCGCTCGACGTCGGCCTCCGCGGCGCTCACGTCGAGGTAGAGCACGCCGCCCCCGTCGGCGTGTGCGAGCACCCGGGTGCCCGCCGCGGCGCCGAGCGCGGACAACCGGCGCGTGACCTCGCCGCTGCCGCGGACGACGACCAGCGGCACCAGGTCCGGCAGCCCGACCAGCGCGTCGGCGCCGGCGTGGCCGGGGGTGGGAACGAGCTGCACGGCGCCGTCGGGGATGCCGTGCTGGGCCAGCGCCGGTGCGATGGCCAGCTCGACGAGCGCGCGGGCGGAGCCCAGCGCCGCCGACCCCGTGCGCAGGACCGCCGCGCTGCGCGCCTTGAGCACCTGCGAGGCGACGTCCACGGTGACGTTGGGCCGCGCCTCGAACACCGCCCCGATCACGCCGACCGGCACCCGGCGCTCGAACACCCGCTCGCCGGTGGGCAACGTGCGGACCTCGCGCTGACGCGGCGGCTCGGGGGTGTCGGCGAGCACCTCGAGCTGGGTGGCCATCTCGGCAAGACGCTCAGGGGTGAGCCGCAGCCGGTCCAGCAGGCCCGCAGCCATCCCGCCCCGCTCGGCGGCCTCCACGTCGGTGCCGTTGGCGGCGAGCAGATCCTCGGCACGGTCCCGGAGCAGGGTCGCCGCGCTGCACAAGGCGGCGTCCACCGCCTCGCCACCAGCGGCCCGCACCCCCGGCGCAGCGGCCGCGGCACGCAACGCAGCCTCCCGGACGACGGCGCCCTCACCAGTCTCACCCGAACCCATATCGACACGCACTGCGCTACCAGTACTCACCCCCCAAGGCTCCCACGCCCCCTCAACCCCCTGTGCGCGGATAACGTTGTTCCCGCAGCGATATCCGCGCACGACCGGCGTCAGCGGCGGAGTAGGCGCGCGGACCCGCTCAGATCTCGAGCACGCCCGCGACGGCCTCATCTGCTGGCGGGAGGTACCCGGTCTCCAGGTCCTCCATCAGGTAGACGTCGCAGTGCTCGGGCACGTCGGGGCGGCCCAGCTCGTCGAAGAGCGGGATCCGGCGGGTCAGCACACCCTGCGGGTACCACGGGTGGCCGAACGTGACGCGCACGGCCAGGTCCGGCCACACCCCGTCCAGCGCAGCGCGCGAGCCGTGCAGGCCGCGGGCGAGCGGGGTGGGTGGGCCACCGTCGCTCGGGTGCCAGAACGCGTCCAGCCCGCTGAGCCGGTCGAGCCAGCGCGTCGCGTACGCGTCGGCGTCGGCGGGTGGACCGGCCGGCAACGGCCAGCAGCGGTCGGTGATGTCCACCGCACCGGTGCCGAGCACCGTGCGGACCTCCTGGTCAACCGGGTCCAGCCTGACGACGTGCACCGGCGCGTCCTCGTCCACGTGCAGGCACCGCCCCCGGTGCACCGCGAACCAGAGTGCACCGTGCGCGTGCAGCCCGGCGCAGGCACGGCCCCGGCCCAGCGACAGCCGGACCTGCGACGCACCCTCTCGGCCCAGGCCCGTAACCAGGACCTCGCGCTCGATCCGGTCGTCGTCGCGGTCCCACCCCATGGTCCAGCGCAACCCGCCGAGCAGCCAGCCGTGCTCCGGCCCGGTGTGCATCCAACCCGGCCAGTCGGCACGCTGGAGCACCGGGTCGACACGCTCGCGGTCGGCGGTCACGATCCGCGCCGGGAACGGCTCGGACCAGGTCAGCAGGACCGTGACGCGGTGGTAGGCGAACTGCCAGCTGCCGTGCCCCGCGTCGGTCGGGCTCGCAGTCGGGGGCCGGTCGTTGACGGTGATGTACAGGCCGTCCGCATCCGCGTGCAGCGCCGTGACCGGCCGGTCCAGGCCGATCTCGTGCCTACCTCCGTCCGGGGTGACCAGGACGATCCGCCCGCCGGGCGGCAACGGGGGCGTCGACCAGGCGCCGTCGGTGGCCCGCTCTCCCACGTCGATGTGCGGGACCTCGGCCAGCCATGCGCCAGGGCCGCCGGCGGTGAACAGCGTCAGCCCCGGCACCGGCTCCGTCGCACGCAGACCACCCTCGTCCACCCGGCCGAGCAGGTCGCCGTGCTGCACCCAGAGGTGCGCAGCGTCCGCCGCGGCCGGCCGGGCCGGTCCGGGCGGCGGGGCGGGCAGGTCGCGCCAGTCGACGACCCCGGCCAGCCGCCCGGCCGGGGTCGAGGCGCGCAGCGACCGGCTGGAACTCGTCCAGCGCCCAGACCGCGTCCCCGATGCGGAGCAGCTGGGACGGTCGCAGACGGCGGGACCCGCGAGCGGCTGGGCCCACCGCAGGGCCGTCGCCGGCGGACTCAGATCGCCAGCACACCATCGCGGGCCTCGGTGATCGGTGGCAGGAAGCGGGTGTCCAGGTCCTCCATCAGCCCGATGTCGGCGTACTCGGGGTCGATGGCGCGCCCCAGCTCGTCGAAGAGCGGGATGCGGCGGCTGAGCAGACCGTCGGGATAGTGGGGATAGCGGAAGGTCACCCGGACCGCGCGATCGGGCCACGTGCCCTCGAGCGAGGCGTGGACGTCGGTCATTCCGTAGGCGAGGGGCCTTGTCGCGCCGGTCTGGTCCCGACCGTAAACGTCGAACGTGTTGAAGCGGCTCCACCAACGCCGCGCGTGTTCAACAGAACCCGGCGGCTCGGGCTGTAGCGGCCACCCCCGGCCGGTGATGTCGACGGAGTCCCCGGCGAGCACCTGCGTGACCTCCCGCGAGTGCGGGCAGAACGCCACGATCTCGACCGGGTCGCCGAAGTCGACATGCTGGCGGCGGCCGTGGCGCAGCGTGAACCAGATGTGGTCGCCGACCCGCAGCCGGGCACACACGTCGCCGGTCCCGAGCGGTACGCGGGCGCGCTCGGTGCCGTCGCTGTCCACGCCGACCGCGACGAGCGGCCGCTCGGCCCTCGGTCCGCTGACGTCGCACCCGGCGCTCCACCACAGCCCACCGAACCACAGCCCACCGACACTCCAACGGTCACCGAGATTGGGGGCGAGCGAGACCAACGCCGTGGGGTGGGGCGGGGTCACGGGTGTCCGGTCGATACAGCTGATCGGCCGGGTGGGCAGGTCGGACCACGGCAGCCGGAACGTCACCCGGTGGTAGTCGAAGCGCTCGCCGCGACCCTCGGTGATGGCCTCGGGCGGCCGCTCCGACACGGTCACCAGCAGGCCGTCCGGGTCGGCGCCGAGCGTCCGGACGAGACGGTCGAGCAGCAGCTCCCGGCGGTCGCCGTCGGGCGAGGCCATCACCATTCGCCCGATGGGCGGCAGCGGAGGTGGGTGCCACGTCCCGTCCGGGTCGCGCTCACAGACAGCGATGTGCGGCACCTCAGCGAGCCAGGCACCCGGTCCGCCGGCAGTGAGCAGTGATAGGCCCGGGACCGCCTCGGTCTGGCGGACACCGCTTTCGCCGAGCCGCACCAGGACCTCACCGTACTGCACCCAGACGTGGGCGCCTGCGGCGACCAGCGACCTGTCCCGTCCGGGAGGTGGGGCCGCCAGCTCGGGCCAGTCGACGACGCCGAGGACCGTACCGTCGGCGGGGTCGAGCCGGGCGGCAACCGGTTGGAACCCGTCGAGCGCCCAGACGGCGTCGAACGTGGTGACCAACGTGGACGGGCGGAGGGATCTCGTCATGCGACGTGCTCACGCACTCGACAGGCCAGGGCGCGACGGCCCCAGGCGCGGGCAGAGGACCAGGCTACCATCCGCAACCCTGGTCAGTCGCGGTGCGGCCGCTTCGCGGGTGTGGACGGCGGCGGCACGACGGGACCGGCGTCGCCGTCCGGCGCGGCGTCCAGGTCGACGACCACCGGTGCGTGGTCGCTCGGACCCTTGCCCTTGCGCGCCGCGCGGTCCACCCACACCGCAGCGACCCGGTCAGCCGGGCCGGCTCCGGCGAGCACCAGGTCGATCCGCATTCCCTGGTCCTGGTGGAAGCGCCCGGCTCGGTAGTCCCAGTAGGTGAACACCCGCTTCGCGGGCCACCGGTCGCGCAGCACGTCGTGCAGCCCGAGCTCGGCGAGCCCAGCCAGAGCCTTCCGTTCCTGCGCAGTGACGTGTGTGGAGTCGACGAACTGCGCCGGGTCCCAGACGTCCTCGTCGGTCGGGGCGATGTTCATATCGCCGGCGACGATCGCGGCGGTCGGGTCGGGAACCGCGGCGCGCAGCGCGGCCAGCCACTCCAGCTTGTAGGTGTAGTGCGGGTCGTCGGGCGTGCGGCCGTTGGGTACGTAGACCGAGGTGACGCGCAGGTCGTCGCAGGTCGCGCTGATGGCGCGGGCTTGCACCGGGGAGTCCGGCGCCGGGAAGCGGGGCTCGTCCGGCAGCCCACGCACGACGTCGTCGAGCCCGACCCGGGACAGCAGCGCCACCCCGTTCCACCGACCCTCCCCGTGGTGGGCGACCTGGTAGCCGCGCTCAACCAGCGGCGCGGCGAACGCCTCCGCGAACGCCTCGTCGGACAGCTTGGTCTCCTGCAGGCAGACGACGTCCGGGGCGCGCTCGTCGAGCCAGGGCAGCAGACGGGGCAGCCGGGACAGGGCCGAGTTCACGTTCCACGTAGCCACGCGCACACCAGCACGCTACCGCCGCACCCCCACCACCTCGTGCGCGGATATCGCTGCTGGAACAGCGTTATCCGCGCACGGGGGTCAGGGTGGTGGCGGTGATCGTGGTGGGGTTTGTTGCGGTGCCGGTCAGGGCGATGAGGTCGCCCACGGCGGGCTGTTCGGTCAGGGCCGAGAGGTTCGCGGTCACGGTGCGGCCGTCGATCGAAGTGATCGTCGCGAGGTCGCCAGACAGTGCCGTGACGGTGCCGATGACGCGGGCCTGCGGGGTCAGGATCGACACGGCGGTCGCCGCGTCCCCGGCGCCCGCGACCCGGATCACCACCCGCTCGCCCGCCTCCAGGTCCGCGAGGCCGGTATTGCCGCCCCCGCGGACCCGGGTGCTGTCGTCGGTGCGGATCGTGCGCTGCTCGCCGCTGTCAGGGGCGACGACGACCGAGCCGTCGGCCGTCGCGACGACGGTGCCCACAAGCAGCGTGTCGTCGCCGAGGCCCCGGCCGAGCGGCCCGCCCCGACCGCCCAGCTCGCCGAACCCGTCGGCGAGACCAACCCCTGGGCCGCCATCTCTGGGGCCATGGTGGTCGTCCCATCCCGGGCCGTCACCCCGGGTCAGCAGCGCGGCGGCCACGCCAGCCACGATCAGCAGTGCCACCACCACCGCCCCGATCGTGGCACCGCGACGGCTCGGTCGCAGCCGCCGCCACCGGGAGCCCGGGTTCGGCGGGGTGGGTGTGTTCGGTGTGATCATGTCGTGCTCCTCGGGTCGTCTCGTGCGGTCCCTCCCGAGGCTGGGGGCGCGGGCTGAGCGGAACCTGAAGCCGACATCACCTTCAGCCGATCTTCAGCCCGGCAGCGTGCGGGCGGCGACAATGGCGGCGTGAACGCGCGCGTGCTGGTGGTCGAGGACGCCGAGGCGATCCGCGCCGCCGTGCTCGCCGGTCTCGCCGAGGCGGGATACGGCACGGCGGGACGCGTGGACGGGCGGACGCTGGAGGACGACCTCACCTCGTTCCGGCCCGACCTGGTCGTGCTCGACGTGATGCTGCCGGGGCGCGACGGCTTCGCGCTGCTCACGGTGGTGCGCCGGCACAGCACCGCCGGCGTCGTCATGCTGACCGCGCGCGACGCCGTGGACGACCGGCTGCGCGGGCTGCACGGCGGCGCCGACGACTACGTGGTGAAGCCGTTCGCGCTCGCCGAGCTCGTCGCGCGGGTCACGGCGGTGCTGCGCCGGATGGGCGCCACCCCGTCCACGGTCGAGGTCGGCGACCTGCTCGTGGACGCCGCGGCCGGGTCGGTGCGCCGCGCCGGCGTGCCGGTCGAGCTGACCGCCACCGAGCTGCGGCTGCTCGACTACCTCGCCGCGCAGCGCGGCCGGGTCGTCAGCAAGGGCCAGATCCTCACCCGGGTGTGGGGCTACACCGACTACGACCCCAACCTGGTCGAGGTGCACGTCTCGGCGCTGCGGCGCAAGCTCGGTGAGCCACGGCTCGTGCACACGGTGCGGGGGCTGGGCTACGTGCTGCGCGCCGACGGTCCGGCGTGAGACGGGCCGGCCGGCTGCGGACGGTCTCGCTGCGCGGCCCGCGCGGAGGCGGAACGGGCGCGGCTGCTCGCCCCGGACCGGGTGATCGAGGTCGGCGGCGAGGCGGTGACGGTGCCCGGCGACGCCGCGCGGCTCGGGCAGGTACTCGGCAACCTGCTCGACAACGCGTGCCGCTACGCCGCGAGCGGAGGCCGGGTGTCCGTGCAGGTCCACTCCGGTGCGGCGGCCGTCGTGCTGGTGACCGACACCGGCCCGGGGATCCCGCCCGCCGACCGGGAACGGATCTTCGACCGGCTGGTGCGGCTGGACGAAGCCCGCACCGCGCACGGCGGCGGCGCGGGCCTGGGGCTGGCCATCGCCCGTGGCATCGCCCGCGCCCACAACGGCGACCTGCACTGCATCGACCCCCCGAACGGCCAAGGCGCAGCCTTCAACCTCACCCTCCCCTGCCCTGAAACCCCGCCACCCCTCGTGGGGGGGGGGGGCGGGGGGTATGACGGAGTGGTCGGCACCCGGGGGAGGGGGGCGGGCAGAAGGGGGGGGGGGGGGGGGGGGGGGGGGGGGGGGGGGGGGGGGGGGGGGGGGGGGGGGGGGGGGGGGGGGGGGGGGGGGGGGGGGGGGGGGGGGGG
>JBBSQN010000040.1:0-37139 GCA_038257875.1 Mycobacteriales bacterium | reverse complement strand
CGGTGCCATCGGCGGCGCCAGACGCCTGCGGATACCCCTGCCCCACCTGTCAACCTCAGCTACTTTCGGGAACTCACAGGTGACGAAGTTAGCACGTCAACCGTGGTATCCCCCTTCGACTTCCGGAGGTCTGAGGCTGGATGGGATGAGTACCGATACGGACGGGTTGTTCGAGCTGGACGAGCCGGCTGCCGCGTCGGTCGAGGTCGAGCGACCTCCGGCCACGGCGCCGCTCGCCGTCCGGATGCGCCCGCGCACGCTCGACGAGGTGGTCGGCCAGTCCCACCTGCTGCGGCCCGGGGCCCCGCTGCGGCGCCTGGTGGAGGGTGGCGCGACGGCGTCGGTGCTGCTCTACGGCCCGCCCGGCACCGGCAAGACCACCCTGGCGCGGCTGCTGGCCGGTGCCGGGGCGGGACGGGCGTTCGTCGCGCTGTCGGCGCTCTCGGCCGGGGTCAAGGAGCTCCGTGTGGTGATCGACGACGCGCGCCGCCGCCGGGACCGGCACAGCCAGCCCACCGTGCTGTTCATCGACGAGGTGCACCGCTTCTCCAAGACCCAGCAGGACGCGCTGCTCGGCGCCGTCGAGGACCGGCTGGTGCTGCTCGTCGCGGCGACCACGGAGAACCCGTCGTTCTCGGTGGTGGCGCCGTTGCTGTCGCGCTCGCTGGTGCTACAGCTGCAGTCGCTCACCGAGGACGAGGTGCGCGTGCTGCTCCGCCGCGCCGTGACCGATCCTCGCGGCCTCGACGGGGCGGTGGAACTCGCGCCAGCCGCCGAGGACGCGCTGGTCCGGCTCGCGGTCGGTGACGCGCGGCGCGCGCTCACCGCGCTGGAGGCGGCCGCCGACGGGGTCCTCACCGACGGTGCCCGGGCCGTCGACGTCGCCGCCGTCGAGCGCGCGGTCACCGAAGCGACCGTGCGCTACGACCGCGCAGGCGACCAGCACTACGACGTGATCAGCGCGTTCATCAAGTCGATCCGTGGCTCCGACCCGGACGCCGCGCTGCACTACCTCGCCCGCATGATCGTGGCGGGGGAGGACCCGCGGTTCATCGCGCGGCGGCTGATGGTGCACGCCAGCGAGGACGTCGGGCTCGCCGACCCCACGGCACTGCCGGCCGCGGTGGCGGCAGCCCAGGTCGTGCAGCTGGTCGGGATGCCCGAAGCCCGCCTCGCGCTGGCGCAGGCCACGGTGCACCTGGCGACGGCGCCGAAGTCCAACGCTGTGATCACCGGTATCGACGAGGCCATGGCCGACGTGCGCGCCGGCGCCGTCGGCGCCGTCCCGCCGCACCTGCGCGACGGGCACTACGCCGGTGCGACCGAGCTCGGCAACGCTGTCGGCTACCGGTACCCGCACGACGTGCCCGACGGCGTGCTGGCTCAGCAGTACCCACCCGAGGGACTGGTCGGGCGCGACTACTACCGCCCCACCCAGCGCGGCGCCGAGCGGACGCTGGCCGAGCGGTTGCCCAAGCTGCGTCGCGCGGTGCGGGACGAGCGTTAGCCGACTCACGTGGCAGTGGCCAGGGCCTTCGGGAACCCAACGTTGCCGAGCAGCGTCCATTGCCGTGTCGATGCCCGGTACTACATTCTGAGATCTTGTAACGAAGATCTCAGAATGTAGTACCGGGTGTCATCGTCAAGGACTTCACCCTCCCGACCGAGCAGGAGCTCCGAGTCCACGAACTCGCCGGCCGTCTGCTCAGGCGGTGGCACGCCCAGAATCCTTCAGAAGCCTCGGGATCGGCGCGCGAGGAGGCCATCACCTCGGTGATCAAGCGAGCCGACAAAGCCGCCGTGCACCTGGAACATGCCGCGCACCTCCTCACCGATCCCCAGCGCGCCTTGGTGGAGCAGGCGCGCCGAGAGCTGCCGCAACTGTCCACAACCCTTCCCCTGGTGTTCAGACACGGCGACTTCGCGCCCCGCAACTGGGTGTGGAACCCCGACCGCGGCACCCTCGCTCTGCTGGACTTCGAGAAGTCAGGCAGCGGCATCGCGGTTGAGGACTTCGTGTGGCTTCTCGCCACCACCTGGTCCATTCACCCGCACCTCAAGACGGCCTGCCTCACCGGCTTCGGACGCCACTTCGGCGAAGCCGAGCATCGGGCCCTGACCCTGTTCACCACACTGGCCGCCATGTCCTATCTGACTGCGGGCATCACGCAACAGGAACCCGTACTGGTCACCAAGGCCCACGACGCGTTCAGGCACCTCTTCGTGTCACCGCGCCCGTCGCGCGGTGACGGCCGCCAGCGCTGAGCCGTATCCGACGAGGTGGCGTGACCAGCATGTCGCGTATCCGGGTGGCGGTGGTGGCGATGAGGGTGCTGAGGCGTTGGCGGGTGCGGTGGCGGCGGCACAGTCGTGGTGGGGGGTCGCCGTTGGGGGGCAGCTCGATGCCGCGGCCACAGGTGCGGCAGCGGGAACGGACCCGCATCAGCGGGTGCCTCCGATGCGGTACCCGCCGGGGACACCGGTCAGAGCCTCGTGGGCGAAGGTCGCGAGGCTGTGCAGTCGGCAGGGCCACCGCTGCCACCCGGCCAGGCCGCCGCGCGGGCAGGCCTTGCAGAGCCCGGTGCCGTCGTCGACGTGCTCGGCGAGCACCCGGTCGACCAGCTCGCGCTGGCGGGCGATGGACTCGACGAGTGCGGAGTCATCCACGGCGCGGCCCCAGGCCGGTCAGCGGATACGGAGCCTGTAGGCGGTGACGGTCTCGGCCGGACACCGCGCATAACGCTGCGATCATGGCCGATGACGCTATGGGGCGCTGGTGCGCCCGTCAGATACCGCATGACCTCACGCTCGTCGGGTACAGCTGGTACCCGATGTGGATCAGGCGGGTAGCCCGATCTGTTCGGCGAGGGCGGTGGCGTCACCGCGGATCGTGGCGCTACCGCGGTCTCGCAGGTCCTCCAGCGCGGAGCGCGCGAACAGGCTGAACCGGACGGTGTCGGGGCTCTCGTCGTAGGCCCGGCGCAGCAGGTGAACCGTCGCCACCGGCTCACGACGCAGCGAGTATGCGCGGGCGATCTCGGCACTGTGGAAGCTGCGGCGCGTCGCCGACGGCATCGCGGTCAGGTCGAGCCGGTCGGCGACCTGGATCGCCTGACCGGGGTGCAGGAGGTCGGCGTGCATGGTGACCGCGTAGGCGTCGACCATCCCGGGCCCGAAGATCAGCCACGGGTGGTGGTAGCCCGCACCGAGGGCGCGGGCGGCCCGGTCTGCCTGGTCCCAGTGTCGCCAGGCGTCGCCGTCACGACCGGTCTTGGCGTGGGACAGCGCGATCGCGAGCTGGAGCAGCCCCCACCGCGCCAGGTCCTCGCCGCCCTCGTCGGGGTGCAGCATCGTGGCGACCTGGGAGGCGAGCGTGATCCTGGCTTCGTGCTGCTGGCCGGAGTCGCGGTAGTAGTGGTTGAGGTACCACGCCGCTGAGGCGATGGCGTGCGGGTCGTCGGCGTCCTGGGCGGCATTCATGGCCCGGTCACAGACCAGGAGCACCAGCTCGGGCACCGGCTGGAACGCCAGGAACAGATGCGTGAGGTGATACACCTGCGCCAACGCGGCAGCGGCGCGACGCCGGTCGGCGCCGTCGAGGTGTCGCGCCGCGGACCGCGCGGCGACCAGGAGGTCGGGCAGCATCACGGCCACGGCGGTGCGCTGGCGACGGGAGCCGTGCCACAACGTCCACGCCTGCCGCACCCGGGCCTCGAGCCGGTCGGCGGTGATCGGCTCGTCCTGCCCGCCGACCGTGTAGTCGGCGAGCGCGGCGGCCACGCCGGGTAGCGCCTCGTGGCTGTTCTTCGTGTAAGAAGACGTGATCAACCGCTCGTCGCCGGTGAGGTCGGACAGCTCACGGACGTGCAGTACCTCAGCGAGACGGATCAGCAACGGCAGCCGGGGCGACAGCAACCGCCCGTTCTCGATGGCCTTCACCCACTCCGCGGACCGGCCCACGAGCCCACCCAGCACCGGGCGGGACAGACCGGCACGCTCCCGATGCTGACGGACTCGATCACCGAAAGCGAGGCCCTCGCTGTCTTCGTCCATGTCTCGTGACCCCTCTTCTCCGACAGGCTGGCGCGTACTCGTAGCACCACAACAGTACGGCGCCGTGGTCGGTGACAACGGGGCACCTCAGCGCTGGCCGGGTGGTCGACCACGGACCTACCGTGGACGTGCTCGGTGCTCGGTGCGCTGCACTATGAGTGCCACCGCAGCCGTCTGGAACATTGCGCACCCTTAGGCGCCCGACCGTCAGGAGCAGGACCAGCGTGGGTAGGACTGAGTACTACTACGATCCGACAGCCCCCAAGGCCAACACCCTGATCCCGGCGAGCAACCTCCTCGTCGTCGACGATGACGGAGCAATCCTGCTGCAGCGGCGACGCGACACCGGACAATGGGCACTTCCCGGTGGAGCACAGAACATCGGGGAGAGCCCGGCGCAATGCGCCGTCCGGGAGTGCGAGGAAGAGACCGGCATCCTCGCCGAAGTTACCGGATTCCTCGGGGTGTACTCCAACCCCGCACACATCGTCGCCTACACCGACGGCGAGATCCGCCAACAGTACGAAGCCGCATACATCGGCCGTCCTGTCGGTGGCTCCCCGACGGTGAACGATGAGGCCGACGGCGTCCGCTGGGTCCGCCCCGAGGGGCTCGACACCTACGACATCCATGCGAGCATGCGGGAGCAGATCGGCCATTATCTGTCCGGGAGCTATCCGTACCTGGGGTAGCTCGACGAGCTCAGAGGCGTCGCCATCGTCGCTCCGCACGCCCTGCCCGATCCGGCCGCAACGACGATCTGCGGTCGGTCAGCCGCTCGACAGCACGGCGAGCACCGGACCCGCCACGATCCCCAGCAGCACCGAGGCCACCGCGACGCTGTTCGCGGTGACCACACTCCAGAGCCCGTGGGGTCAACCCGGCCGTGCTCGTCAAGATCCGCAACCTCTGATCGGACATAACCGCGCACTCCAGATCAGCGGTTTTAGCGCTGGAGAAGGATTTCTTCGCCCTCGCCGTGGGGTTCGTCGAAGCGGTCGAAGAAGTCGTCCAGCGCGGATGGGGTGATGAGCATCGCGGCGCCGTCGTCCTGCGCGCGTGTGTTGCGGTCGGCGAGGCGGGACAGCAGCACCTCGCGGAAGGACTGGAAATACAGCAGTCGCCACCGGCCGCCGGCGTCGGTGACGAGTTTCTTGTAGACGTCGCGCTCATAGGCCCGCCACCGGCCGTGGTCGAGTACCACCGACTGCCCGGCCTGGACCAGCTCGATCATCCGCTCGGTGACCTCGGCGACGATCGGGGCCTCCAGTTCATCGTGGCGGGGTTCGGGGTAGTCGATGCCGTAACGCCCGTGCCGGGCGGCCAGCAGCTCATCCACGCTCAGCCGCACCACACCCTCGTCAGTGACGAGCTGTTGGGCGTAGGTGGTCTTGCCGGAGCCGGTCAGCCCGACCAGCAAATACACCACGGGTTGACCATTCGCGTCAGCGGCGGTGGGATTCTCGAGCATGATAACGGTGTCTCCCAGGTCCTTATGGCCGGTGAAGGTCAGTCGACGACGGGCAGGTCGAACTCACCATCGCGGATACCAGCGAGGAACGCGGCCCATTCGCCACAGGTGAACACGTACGGCGCCAGGCTTCGGTCCTTTGGAATCACACAGCCCGATGCGCCCGTCACAGCTGCTGGAGCAGTGCCTCCATCTCGGCGATCTCGCCCTGCTGGGTGTCGATGATGGTCTGCGCCAGCTGCTTCGCCGCAGGATCGGCACCCTCGCCTAGCTCCCGCTCCGCCATCTCGACCGCACCCCGGTGATGCTCGGTCATCATCTGGAGGAACATGCGGTCGAACGCGACCCCACTGGCCTGCCTGAGCTGCTGCATCTGCGCGGGCGTCATCATCCCGCTCATCCCACCGTGGTCCATACCACCCCGTCCGCCCTCGACGCCCCACTCCTGCAACCAGGCGGTCATGGTGGCGATCTCCGGTTCCTGGGCGCGGCCGATGCGGACCGCCAGGTCGAGGACCTGTGGGTTCTGGCTACGGCCGGCCGCGAGCGCCGCCATCTCTACGGCCTGCCGGTGATGGGGAACCATGCCCTGGACGAACTGGACGTCGGCGTCGTTCTGCACGCCTTGGGTGGCGGCGGCCGTGGACGAACCGGCCGAGGTCGCGGTACCACCTCCGCAGCCGGTCAGGACGAGACCGGCGACTGCGGCACCGGCGAGGACACGCGACAACCTTGTCGTGTTCATGATGTGAAGACCTCTCAAACGTGTAGGAACGTGCGGACCAACCCGGAAAGATCCGGGGGTCCTCACGTCCGCGACACGCAGAGGAGGGTGAGCCGAGCGGGTGCCGTTCGTGGCGGGCCTCGTGGAACAGGTTCGGGACGCAGCGGCCGCACCCTCGCCAGCACCGCCCCGTAAGCCATCCGTCGCCACGTCAGCAAACCGATGACGAGCATCGCCACGGCGGTCAGTACCGCGAAGCACAGGTGCAGCAGGGCCGACTCGTGATCCCCGTGCGATTCCGCTGGTGCAGGCTGCGGGACGCCATGCTCGTCGGCCGTCACGACGTGCTGGCTCGTCGCGGCGGCCGACCCGGACCCGCCGGCGGCGAACGCGAGATGGTGCATCCCGATCAGGCCGAGGAGCAGCCCGGCGACCGCCACCGCGAGCAGCAGCGGTCGCCGACGGGGAACGCCCGCATCCGAGGTCATCACCGCGGATCCTACCCACGCAGGTCGCGTGCGGTCGATCAGCTCGCCGACAGCACGGCGAGCACCGGGCCCGCCACGATCCCCAGCAGCACCGAGGCCACCGCGGCGCTGTACGCGGTGACCGCACTCCAGATGCCAGCGGGCTGCAACGTCGCACCGTCACCGACCGTGGCCGGGTCGCGGCGCCGGAACACGGGTGCGATCCAGCGCAGGTAGTAGAAGACGCTGGCCACGGTGTTGACCACAGCGACGACGGCGAGCCAGGCGAGCCCACCGTCGATCGCGGCGGTGAACACCGTGAGCTTGCCGACGAACACCGCGGTCGGCGGGGTACCGATCAACCCGAGCAGGCAGACGACCAGGCTCAACGCGAGGACGGGGCGCCGGGTCGCCAGGCCGCGGTAGTCCGCCAGCGTCCGCGCCCGCGGCAGCTCGGCGACCACGGCGAAGGCACCCAGGTTGGTCACCGCGTAACCGGCGAGATAAAAAGCCAACGCGGGCAGCGCGAGCTGGGCCCGACCCGCCACGGCGACGGCCACCAACAGGTAGCCGACCTGGCTGATCGTGGAGTACGCCAGCAGCCGACGCACATCGTCCTGAAAGAACGCGGCGAGGTTGCCCAGGGTCATGGTCACCACGGCGAGCACCGCCACCAGCAGCGGCCAGTCGACGTCACTGGTCGACAACAGCACGGTCGAGACCAGCCGATACAGCGCGAGCAACCCGCCGATCTTGGGGATCGTCGTGACGAAGGCCGCCACCGGCACCGGAGCGCCCTGGGTCACGTCGGGCACCCAGAAGTGCACCGGCACCGCACCGATCTTGAACAGCAGCCCGGCCAGGACAGCGACGAGCCCGACCGCGACGACGGCGCGCGGCGCCCCGGCCAGCCCGAAGGCCAGCTCGGTGTACTGCGAGGAGCCGCCGACGCCGAACAGCAGCGTCACCCCGACCAGCATGGTGACCCCGCTCAGGGCGCCCAGGAGGTAGTACTTCATCGCGGCCTCGGCGCCGGAGGCGGTGCGGGCGATGGCGGTCAGCGCGTAGAGCGGGATGCTGGCGAGCAGGTAGGCAGCCACCAGCAGCAGCAGGTCGTTGGCTCCCGCGAGGGCGATCGCCCCGAGGCCGCCGAGCAGCACCAGGACGTAGAACTCGGTCTCGCGAGGGCTGCCGCCGACGCGGTCGATCGACAGCCCGATCGTGAGCAGGATCGCCACCAGCACGGTGATCCGCACCGCGCCGAGCCCGACGTCGACGACGTAGGTGCCGTCGAACACCTGCTGGGCCGGGCGGGTGAGGTCGGCCACCGCGGCGACCACGCCGCCGACGCAGCCAGCCACCGCGATCAGCCGGACGACCCACTGCCGGTTCCGCGGCAGCCACGACCCGGTGAGCAGGCCGAGCACCGCGGCCAGCACAAGGGACAGCTCGGGCAGCAACGCCGCCGGGTTCTCGTTCACGATGTCTCAGCCTCGTTCACACCCATCACCGAGCCACCAGTTCCACTACCATCCGCGCCGCCGGCTCGATGACGTCGAGCAGGAACCGCGGGAAGACCCCGATCACGACGGCGAGCAGCACGAGCGGGGCGATCGCGGAGGCCTCCACGGCG
The DNA here is from genome assembly GCA_038257875.1 of Mycobacteriales bacterium. Lineage (GTDB taxonomy): Bacteria > Actinomycetota > Actinomycetes > Mycobacteriales > Pseudonocardiaceae > Pseudonocardia. Next base: position 28,791 of record JBBSQN010000040.1, on the reverse strand, counting down.
GTCACGTCACCGACCGGACGCTCCTGCGGCGAGCGCGTGTCACCGAGGAACACCCGTTGCAGGGCGAGGAGGAACAGCGCGGCGGTGAGCACGATGCCGAGCACGGCGATCGCGGTCGGCACCGGGGCGCCGTCAAGGGAGCCGGTGAAGATCTGGAACTCCGCGATGAAACCGGAGAACCCAGGCAGGCCCAGCGAGGCGAACGCCGCGGCGGCGAACACCAGCCCGAACCGCGGCGCCGGACGGGCCAGACCCCCGTAGGCGGCCATGTCGTAGGTGCCGCCTCGGGCGTAGAGCACGCCGGTGAGCAGGAACAGCGCGCCGGTGATCAGACCGTGGCTCACCATCTGCGTCACCGCTCCGGTCACCGCGAGCGTGCGGGCCTGCTCCCCGCTGCCAGCCACCAGGCCCGCGGCACCCACCCCCAGGATCACGTAGCCCATGTGGTTCACCGACGTGTAGGCGATCATCCGCTTGAGGTTGGTCTGGGCCAGCGCGACCAGCGCGCCGTAGACCACCGACACCACGCCGACGATCACGATCACCAGCGCGTACCGGCGCCAGGTGTCGGGCAGCATCGGCATCGCGATCCGGACGAAGCCGTAGGTGCCCATCTTCAACATCACCCCGGCCAGGATCGCCGAGGCCGCCGCCGGTGCGTCGGTGTGCGCGGGAGGCAGCCAGGTATGGAAGGGCACCACCGGGGTCTTGATCCCCAGCCCGACCACCAGCGCGAGCAGCACCCACCCGCCGAACACCCCCTGGCCGGCCAGCGGCATCTGCCGGGTCAGCTCGACGATGTCGAAGGTGTGCGGCTGCGCGGCGAGGTAGAGCCCGATGAAGCCCAGCAGCAGCACCAGCGAGCCGAGGAAGGTGTAGAGGAAGAACTGCACCGCCGAGCGCCGCGCAGCCTCGCCGTGACCCCACCCGGCGATGAGGAAGTACATCGCGACGATCGAGACGTCGAAGAAGACGAAGAACAGGATCAGGTCCAGCGCGACGAACAGCCCGAGCGACACCGTCTGCAGCAGCAGGAACAGCACCGCGAAGGTGCGCACCCGGCGCTCCTGGCGCAGCGAGTACACCGCGCAGGCCAGGAACAGCCCGGCCGTCATCGCCACCAGCGGCAACGACAGGCCGTCGACGCCGATGTGGTAGGCCGAGGACACGGTCGGGATCCAGCGCAGGTTCGTCTCGTAGCCGATCCCGGCGGCCGGGTCGTAGCCGATCCACAGGGCGACGACCAGCGCGAGGTCGACCGCGCTGACCGCCACCCAGACCCACCGCACCACCCGGTCCGGGAGCCGGGGCAGCGCGAGCAGCACCAGCCCGGCGGCCAGCGGCAGGAACACCACGACGGAGAGCACTGCGGTTCTCACCTCACGAGGACGAGGAACAGGGCCAGCACCGCGAGCGCACCCGCGGCCTGGGCGTAGTAGTGATGCAGCTGCCCGGTCTGCGGGCGCCGCGCCAGCCGCCCCAACGCCCGTCCGCCCGCGGCGAGAGCGCGCACCGCACCGGTGACGACGGTCTCGGCCCGGGCGTCGGCCAGCCGCGCGAGGGCCCGCGCCGCACCGGCGACGGCCCGCTCCCCGCCGGCGACGACCCGGTCGTCGAACCGCGCCAGCCCGCCGGCCAGCGCGAGCACCGGCTCGGCCACCCCGCGCCGGGCGAGCCCCGCCAGCCCCAGCCACCCTCGCAGCAGCCGGATCCGGGACCAGCTCCGCACGACCGGCGGCAGCTCCGCGAGCGCCGCCCGCGTGCGCAGGGCCGCGCGGGCGGGCGGCAGTATCGCCAGCACCACCGCGACGGCCAGGGTCCCGGACAGCAGCGCCTGCAGCAGGCCGGGCGTCGGTTCCCCGGCGGCGTCCAGCATGTCCCGCACCGGCTCGGCCGCCACCCCGAGCACGGCGGCGGCCACGGCGAGCGCCACCAGCGGCATCCGGACCCGCCTCGACACCTCCCGGGTACCGGGATGCTCGATGTCATACAGCGAGGCGTCGGCAGAGCGCCAGCCCAGCACTCCGGCCAGCGCGGCGGCCGCGTAGGTGGCGGTGACGATCACCCCGAGCAGCCCGACCAGGTACAGCGCGATCGACGTCTCGGCCGCGGCGGCGAGCACCGCGTCCTTCCCGAAGAAGATCGACAGTGGCGGGACGCCGGCCAGGCTCAGCGCTCCGATCGCGAACAGCAGCCCGACCAGCGGCCACCGTCGCACCGCACCACGCAACCCGGCCAGCTGCCGGGTGCCCAGCGCCGTCAACCACACCCCGGCCACCAGGAACAGCAGGGACTTGGTCGCCGCGTGCGCGACCAGCTGCAGGGTTCCGCCCGCCGTCGCGCCGAGGCCGGCGGCCAGCACGACGAACCCGATCTGCGAGCACGTCGACGCGGCGAGCAGCTGCTTGAGGTCGGTCTGGGCGAGCGCGACCATGCCGAGTACCACCACCGTCGCCGCCCCGACCCAGGCCACGACCGGACCGGCCCAGCTCGTCGCGGCCAGCAGCGGTTGCACCCGCAGCAGCAGGTAGCCGCCGGCGGCCACCATCGTCGCGGAGTGCAGCAGCGCCGAGACCGGGCTCGGGCCGTCCATCGCCCGGGAGAGCCAGAAGCTGAACGGCAGCTGCGCCGACTTCCCCAGCGCCGCGACGATCAGGCCGGCGACCAGCAGGTCCCGCCAGCCAGGGGTCGCTCCCGGCAGGTCGGCGAGCGCGAGCGTGCCCACTCCCCCGGCCACCCCCGCCCCGGCGGCGAGGTAGAGCCCCACGTCGGCCACCCGGGTGGTGAGGAACGCGACCGCTCCGGACGCCGGGCGGCGCGGCTCCCACCAGTGGTGCGCGACCAGGGCGTAGGACATCGCCCCCATGACCTCCCACGCCGCGAGCAGCGTGACCAGGGTGGTGGCCGTGACCGTCACCAGCATCGCCCCGGCGAACACCAGCAGCAGCGCGAAGAACCGGTACCGGCCGGGCTCGCCCGCCGCCGCGGCGAACACCACCACCCCCAGCGTGACCGCGGTGACGGTGAGGACCATGATCGCGGAGAGCCCGTCGACGGCCAACCCGGCCCGGATTCCGGCGAGCAGCGGCAGGGAGACCGCCGGCCGGCCGACGGCCACCAGCACCGCGAGCACCACCATGACGGCCGTCGCGACGATCGCCACCGGAGCCGCGGCACGGCTCGCCGGGCGACCGATCACCAGCACCACGAGACCGGCCAGCACCGGCACGGCGACCAGCCCCACGAGCGCGGCGTCCACTCCGGTCAGTCCTTCAGCTCGGCGGCCATGTCGGTCATGTCGATCTCGCCCGAGCGGAAGATCGCGGTGGCCACCGCGAAGCCCATCGCCATCTCCACCGCCATCAGCGTGACGGCGACGAGCACCACCACCTGACCGTCGGGCTGGGAGGGCGAGACGTAGAACCAGAACGCGGCCCCAGCGACGATCACCGCGTTCACCATCAGCTCCAGACCCATCATGATCATGACGATGGACTGCTGGGACAGCGCGCCGTAGAGCCCGATCGCCAGCAGCGCGCAGGCCAGCAGCAGGAACGTCTGCAGTGTCATCGGCGCGAGCCCCCCCGGATCGGGTCGTCGGCGGGCCGCCGGCTCAGGTCGTCGCCGAAGCGGTCATAGCGCCCGCGCGGATGGGCGAGGACCACGGTGGCGACGATCGTCGCGAACAGCCCCAGCCCGATCACCAGCATGACCAGCATGTGCGAGCCCATCAGGGCTGTGCCGAGGGCGAAGGTCACGTCCGACGGCGGCCCCGCGCGTCGCTGCGGCCACTCGACCACCAGGACACCCGTCGCGAGCACCACGAACGTGCCGCCCGCGATGGCGAGGGCACCCTTCCGGTTGTGCACCATCGACATCGGCTCCAGCCCGGCCGGGTTCATCATGTACATAATCATGAAGACGACCATCACGACCATCTCCATGATCATCATGAGGATGACCAGGACGCCGAGGTAGGACAGCCCGAGCAGCAGCAACGGGACCGCGGCGAACACGAACGACGCGAGCAGCGCGAACGTCGCCCGGGCCATCGAGTCCACCCGGAAGACCGCGACCCCGGTGACCACCGCGGCCACCGCGCACACCCAGAAGATCACCCCGAGAACCACCGTCACACCCCTTCCGCCGCCACGACCAGGGCCACGACCAGTGCCTGCAACAGCGTCAGCGGGATCAGCACCATCCAGCCGAACGTGGCGAAGCGGTCCATCCGCACCGTCGCCGTCCGGCTGCGGATCCACACCAGCACCGCCAGCACCGCCGCCGCCTTGACCAGCGTCCACAGCCACCCCGGCAGCAGCGGCCCGGCGCCGCCGCCGAGGAACAGCGGCACCGCCATCGCCGCCGCCGCGGCCAGCAGCAACCAGCGCCCGACCAGCAGCAGCAGCCGGTCGGCTCCCGAGTGCTCGGCGAGCACGCCGCCGGCGATGTCGCCCCCGGTCGCCGTGTCGAACGGGCCGGAGAACGCCAGCGCGAGCGCGGAGAGCAGGAACGCGGCGAACGCGACGGGCATCCAGACCACGAACCACAGCCCGTCCTGAGCTGCGACGATCTCGGACACGCGCAGCGAACCCGCCCCGGTGGCCACCGTGATCAGCGCGAACATGTGCGGCAGCTCGTAGGACAGCCCCTGCACGACGAAGCGGTAGCCCCCCACCAGCCCCCAGACCGAGTTGGTGCCCCAGCCCGCCATCCACAGGGCCGCCCACACCACGACCTCCATGGCGTTGAACCACACGACCCCGACCGACAGGTCACCGGCCGTGCTCCCGCCCAACGGCACCACCAACGCCGCGAGCACCGCGGCCACCGGCACCAGCACCACCCCGGTGCGCGCCAGCAGCCGGTCCGACGCGATCACCGCACGGCGCTGCTGCAACAGCAGCCGTCCGGACTCGGCCAGCGGCGCCGCCAGCACCGCCATGGAGATTCCGCGCCCGTCGGCGCGGGCGTCCAGCACGCGGGCGAACGCCGCCCCGCCGAACCCCAGGGCGCCCAGCAGCACCGGGACGAGCAGCACCGTCCACACCGGAGCCTGCGTCACCGCGCTCACCACTGCGTCCCCTGGGGGTGGGCCGGGGCGAGGGCGTCCAGATCCGGGTCCAGCGACGCCACCACCACCCGCACGGCTGTCAACTCCTGGCCCTCCACCAGCGCCGGCAGCACCTCCAGCGCGACCTGCGCCCGTTCGGCCCGCCCGCCGTAGGGCCGGCCCGAGCGCTCGGGCTGCTCGACCACCTCGATCCACCGCCGCCAGCGCTGCGTCGCGTCCCCGGCCAGGTCGCCACGCGCGCCCTCGAGGTAGCCCAGGCCGTCGGTGGCCCAGCGCAGCGTGCGGGAGCGGCGCAGTCGGCGGGTGAACCGGTGCAGCTCGGCGTCGTCGGCCACGCCGGCGAGCAGCTGGTCGCGCAGCCGCCGGGCCGTCCGCGCGGCGTTATCGCACCCGCACACGGTCAGCAGGCGAGCCACGCTGTCGAGCGCCGCGGCCCGGGCGTCGCCGGCCCACGGCGAGGTACCCGCACCGGACTCCCCCACCACCTCGACCTCCGCGGACTGCACGACGTCGCCCTGGATCGTCAGCCGGAGGGCCACACCCGCAGGCCAGTCGGGCAGGACCGGGCCGAGACTGACGTGCAGCTGGTCGAGCACGAGCCCGTCGCGGTCGGGCACCCGGTCCGCCATCGGCAGCTCAGCCACGCCCCCGCCGCCTCGCGCCTGCGTATCGGCGCGCTGCTCCTCGGCGTCATCGAGCCGAGCATGGGCACGGTCGAGCGCTCCGACCGCGCCCGCCGCATCCCGGATGTCCGCGCGGGCGCGAGGCGACGGCAGCTCGGACCACACCCGCTCGACCGCGTCCTGGAGCTCCGGGCCCGGGACACCGCAGACGACGAACAGGTCGGCCTCGGCCGGCGCGCTGGCGAACGCCCAGCCCCGCTCCCGGAACTCACGCTCCGCGGCCAGCCGCATGGCTCCCCCGCCGCGCACCGTCACCAGCAACGGACACGGCGTCGCATACCGTCGCAGCCACCCCGTCAGACCCACCGGAACGCACCCTCGCGCCAGGCGTAGACGACCCCGACGGCGAGGACGGCGAGGAACCCGAACATCTCGATCACGGCCTTCGGCCCGATCTGGGCCACCACGACGGCCCACGGATACATGAAGACCATTTCCATGTCGAAGGCCAGGAACACCATCGTGATCGTGTACCAGCGCACGTGATAGCGGGACACGGCGTGCTCGACCGGCGCCGTACCGGACAGGAACGGCGCTGTCGTCAACACCCCACGCGCCTGCCGCAGCAGGAAGGACGACGTGTACACCATGGACACCCCGAGAACCGCCACCGCGAGCAGCAACAGCACCGGTAGGAACTCGGTCATCGTGCGCCACCCCTCATGACGGTCTCATGCCTCGACCGTCGAGACACATCGGTGTCGTCCACGCGGCGGCCGACCGGCAACCTATACCCACCAGGGGTAATACGCCAGCCGGCTCGTCGGCCGCTCCGGAGAGCCGTCCCGATGTTCTTCCCGAGCCACCGCCTGTCTTCGGCTCGAGCACAGGAAGGCCTGGAAGGCTCTCGATCACATTCACTCGTAGGCCAGACCGGTCTGATCGAAAGGACGCACACCGGCATGAACGAGGAAAGTTAAGACTCAGCAGGCTCCGGGTCAGCAGGCGTCGGGCGCTGTCGATCGACGGAACAGTGGGACTCACCGGCCTGCTTGCCGCCTGCGGCGCGGACACCGCGTCCTCCAGCGCGGCGTCCGCGCCGGCCACAACAGCTGCGGGCGCTGCCTCGTCTACCGCCCCGGTAGGTGCCGATCTCATCGCCCTGCTCGACGAGGCTGCGACCTGCACCCTGTCGAAGGAACAGACACCGGGCCCCTACTGGTTCGACGTCGACAGCATCCGCACCGACATCCGCGAGGACCGACCCGGCACGACGTTGACCCTCGCTCTGCGGGTGCAGGACACCTCCCAGTGCATATCCGGAGGGAACGCCGCACCGGTCGCGAACTCGGTAGTCGAGATCTGGCACTGCGACGCGGGCGGCCGCTACTCCGGTTTCGAATCCTCCGCTACCGGCGGTGGTCGCGGTGGCGGCGGGGCTCCGCTGGGTGGTCCGCCGCCGGGTGGGACACCCGGGGCCGTCGACTCGGCAGGCGAGACGTCCAACGGCTCCTACAGCGTCGGAGATGCCGAAGCTGCTACCGGTGACGACGGCACGTACCTGCGCTGCGCCCAAGTCGCCGACTCCAACGGGGTCGTTCAGTTCGTCACGATCTACCCGGGCTGGTATCGCGGCCGGACGACGCACATTCACTGCAAAGTCCACATCGATAAGAAGACCGTACTGACCACACAGCTGTTCATCGACGACACCATCACCGACCAGGCTTACACCGCTGCTCCCTACAACGAGCACACCGGCCGCGACACCACGAACTCCACCGACAACATCTTCGACGAGACCGGCCTGCTCACCATCCGCCAGCAGGGCGACGGATATCTCGGTGTGATCAACATGGGCATCGACGCGTGACGACGACGGTGTACACTACCCCCCTATAGTATCTTGGCCTCGGCGGGGCGAGGAGGACCGATGAACGGCTACACCGAGGACAAGGACGCCTACCTCAAGCGGATGCGCCGGATCGAAGGGCAGGTCCGGGGCATCGCCAAGATGATCGAGACCGACCAGTACTGCATCGACGTGCTGACGCAGGTCTCCGCCGCCACCAGGGCTTTGGAGGCCGTGGCTCTGGGCCTGCTCGATGAGCACCTCAAGCACTGCGTCACCCGGGCCGCCGCGGAGGGTGGGGTCGTGGCCGACCAGAAGGTCGCCGAGGCGAGCGCGGCGATCGCCCGTCTCGTCCGGTCCTGAACGGAAGGAACCGACAGATGAGCCAGAGCGTCTACACGGTCACCGGGATGACCTGTGAGCACTGCGTCGCCTCGGTCACCGAGGAGGTCAGCGAGATCGACGGTGTCACCGAGGTGGCGGTGGACCTACCCACCGGCGCTGTCACCGTCATTAGCTCGAAGCCGGTCGACGCCGCGGACGTCCGCGCCGCCGTCGAGGAAGCCGGTTACCGCATCGTCGCGTAGGGACGCCAGCACCTCTGCTACCGAGGCGGTCAGGTCGTCCGGGTGAGGACGAACACGGGAATCGTCCGGGTCGTCTTCTGCTGGTACTCGTCGAATCCCGGGTTGGCAGCAACGACCCGGGACCAGATCTCCGCACGCTCCTCGCCCTCGGCCTCGGTGGCCACGACCGGTAAGGTCTCGACACCCACCTCGACGTCGATCGCCGGGTGGGCCTTGAGATTGTGGTACCAGTCCGGGTTGGTCGGCGCCCCGGCCTTTGACGCGATGATCACCATGCGGCCATCGTCCTCGGGGAGGTAGACCAGCGGTGTCACGCGCTCGGTACCAGACCTCGCGCCGATGTGGTGGATCAGGATCATCGGGGCGCCCTCGAACATGCCGCCCACCCGACCCTCGTTGGCGCGGAACTCCTCGATGATCTTCTGGTTCCAGTCGGAAATCTCGTTCGTCATCGTCATGCGTCGCTCCCTGGTCGGTCAGAACAGCAGGATCCAGGCCGCGGCGATCACGGCCCCACCGGCCACCAACCAGAACAGCGCGGCCCACATTCCGCCCGGCACGCGCGTGAGGCGAGCGAGCACGTCGGCGTCAGAGCCCCCGCGCCGGCCCCGGCGACGGTCCCATTGCAGCTCGCGCACGGCGCGCAGCCCGCCGAACAGCAGGAACCAGCACAGCGCCGCCGCGAACCCGTCCTGCAGTCGCGGGCCGCCCCGGAGGGCGACGACCGCCACGAGGGCACCGGTCGCCAGCACGGCGACCGCCCCGTAGAGGTTGCGGACATGGATCAGGGTGGCGGCGAGCAGGACCAGCGCGATCCACAGCATCAGCGCGGCACGGTCCGCGGCTACCAGCCCCGCCCCGCCGAGCCCGAGCAGCGATGGCGCCGGATAGCCGCCGAGGACGGTGAGCACCAGCCCCGGCCCCCGGCGGGCACCGGTGGAGATCGTCAGGCCCGAGGTGTCAGGGTGCAACCGGATACCGGTCAGGCCGCGCCCGGCCAGCACCGCGGTGAGCGCGTGCCCACCCTCGTGGGCGATCGTCACCACGGTCCGGGTGCGGCGCCACGACGCCCGCCAGGTCACAGCACCGAGTGCGAGCAACGCGGCGAACAGGACGGCGGGGTGATCGGCGATCACCGTAGGCACCATCGCCTCCCCGTCTCCCACCACGCCAGTCTGGCACCCTCCCGAGGACCCGCGCGCTCCTCCATGATCGACGCTTCGGGACCGGAAACCGCACCACACGCGCCTCCGCGGCCCCGACCACCGATCACCCATTACTGACCACGCGGAAAACGCTTGACCTTCCACCGGGTGGAGAGTCGAGGATGATCACATGACCGACGCGACTCTGCTCACCATCGGACAGCTCGCCCACCGGTCGGGCGTACCGATCCGCACGATCCGGTTCTGGTCCGACGAGGGCGTACTGCCCGAGACCAACCGCTCGATCGGGAACTACCGTCGCTACGACGCGCGGGCCGTCGCACGCCTCGACCTCGTGCGCACCCTGCGCGAGCTCGGCCTCGGTCTCGACGAGGTACGCCTGGTGCTCGACCGGCGCCGCAGCGTCGAGGACGTGGCGGCGGCGCACGTGCAGGCCATCGACAGCCAGATCCGCACCCTGCGAACGCAGCGCGCCGTGTGCACGCTGCTCGCCCGCGGGACCCCCTCCGCCCGGAAGGCAGCCCTGATGAACGACCTCGCCCGACTCTCCGCCGCCGAACGTCAACAGATGATCGACGAGTTCGTCGACACCACCTTCGCCGGCACCGACCCCGACGCCCCCGGCGCCCGGATCGCCGACGGGATGCGCACCCTGCCCACCGAACTGCCCGACGACCCGACCACCGAGCAGGTGGAGGCGTGGGTGGAGCTCGCCGAGCTCGTCGCCGACCCGTCGTTTCGAGCCCGCACGCGAGAGATGGCGACCGCGGGGTCCGACGCCGCCGCCAACCCGCCCGGATGGGACCCGGCCCCGGCCATGGAGCACGCCGGTGCAGCCCTGGCCGCCGGTATCGCCCCGGACTCACCACAGGCGCGAGACGTGCTGGACCGCATCGTGCCGGCCGACCTCGACACGGCCGGTCGCGCGGAACTCGCCACGATGATCGCCACCTTCACCGACCGCCGGGTGGAGCGGTACTGGCAGCTCCTCGGCACGCTCAACGGCTGGACCCCCATCCCCTCCTCCGTCCCAGCTTTCGAATGGCTGATAACCGCCCTCCACGCCCACCCCTGATCCCGCGAGTCGGTACGGATTGGTGCGCGAGTCGGTACAAGGTGGCGCCCGAGTCGACCGGATGAGCCAGCCGAGCGGGACCGCGTCACGGCGTCAACACCCGAGGAGCGCACCGGTTTGTACCGACTCGACCGCCAGTTCGTACCGACTCGCGGGGGTTGGGGACGGGGTCAGGGGTGGCGGGGGGTGAGGGCGAGGGTGGTGCCTATCACGATCATTAGTAGGCCACCGGCGCCGCCGATGCGCCGCAGCCACGCGGGGGAGGTGGCGAACCAGTCGCGTGCCGTGCCGGCGGCCAACCCCCACATGCTGTCGAGCCCGGCGGCGAACAGCGCGAACAGCAGGCCGAGCACCAGCATCTGTGTCGTCGGGCTGCCCGCGCCGGTATCGACGAACTGCGGCAGCACCGCCGCGAAGAAGATCAGCGCCTTCGGGTTGGTGACCCCGACGACCACGCCCTGTCGGAACACCCGCTGCTCGGGCCCGCCACCGGGGCGGCCGAGCTCCGCGACGAGGTCACCGCGGGTGCGGTAGGTGTGCACGCCCAGGTACACCAGGTAGGCGGCGCCGACGAACTTGAGGACGGTGAATACCACGATCGACTGCGCGGCCACCGCTCCGAGCCCCAGCGCGACCACGACCACCAGCAGCGACGCACCGGTGGTGTTGCCCGCGACGCTGGTCAGCACCGTCCGCCTGCCGTGCGCGAGCGCCCGGCCCACGATGAACAGCACGCTCGGCCGGGGATAGCGATGAACACCGTGCTGGCGAGCACGAAGGTGACCAGCGTCTGAGCCGAAGGCACGAACGCACGCTAACCCGGCGCCTGCGGCGGTCGTGAGTGGTTATCGCTGCCCGAACAACGTTATCCGCGCACGGGCGGCGGAGCCGCCTACCAGGCGTAGAAGATGCGTTCTACTACGGTGCGGGCGCGGCGGGTGACGCGGCGGTAGTCGTCGAGGAAGACGCCCGGGTCGCCGTCGGCCGGGTAGCCCAGCGCGCAGGCGACGGCGGCGAGCTCGCGGCCGGAGCGGGGCAGCTGGTCCCCGGGCTTGCCCTTCACCAGCATCACCGCGTTGCGCGCGCGGGTCGCCATCGTCCAGCCGGCGGCCAGCTCGGTGGCGTCCTGCGCGGTGAGCAGCCCCGCCTCGCTCGCCTCCCGCAGCCCGTCCAGGGTCGAGGTGGTGCGCAGCTCGGGGAGGTCGCCCGCGTGCTGGAGCGCCAGCAGCTGCACCGTCCACTCGACGTCGGCGAGGCCACCGAGGCCCAGCTTCGTGTGCGTGCCCCGGTCCGCGCCGCGCGGTAACCGCTCCGAGTCCACCCTGGCCTTGATCCGGCGGATCTCGGCGACCGTGGCCGCATCCAGGCCGTCGGCCGGGTACCGAACCGGGTCGATCATCTCGACGAACCGTCGTCCCAGGTCGGCGTCCCCGGCCACCGGGCGGGCCCGCAGCAGCGCTTGGGCCTCCCACGGTTCTGACCACCGCGCGTAGTACCCGCGGTAGGAGTCGAGGGTCCGCACCAGCGGACCGGAGCGACCCTCGGGGCGCAGATCCGCGTCGACGACGAGAGCCGGGTCCGGGCTCGGTGCGCCGAGGCGACGACGCACCGTCTCGGCCACCGTCGTGGCGTACCGGACGGCGTCGTGGGGCGTGGCGTCCCCGAGCGCCTCGCAGACGAACAGCACGTCCGCGTCACTGCCGTAGCCCAGCTCCGCGCCACCGAGCCGGCCCATCCCGATGACGGCGACCCGGGCCGGGCGCGGCGAGGCGCCCAGCGCCCGCTCGACCGACTCCAGCGTCGCCGCCAGCACCACCACCCACACCGAGCTCAGCGCCTCGCACACCTGCTGCGGGGTCAGCTCGCCGAGCAGGTCGGCGCAGGCGACGCGCAGCACCTCGTGGCGGCGCAACGAGCGCGCGGTGGCGGCGGCGGAGTCCGAGTCCTGCTGACGGGCCACCGTGGTGCGCAGCGACACGGCCACCTCGGCCGGGTCGCGGGTCAGCTCGTCGGCCTGCCCGGCGGCCGGGGCGGCAAGCAGCCGCAGCACCTCCGGCGCGCGCACCAGCAGGTCCGGGACCAGCGCCGACGTGCCGAGCAGCCGCATCAGCCGCTGCGCGACCAGGCCCTCGTCCCGCAGCAACCGCAGGTACCAGGGTGTGGTGGCGAGCGCCTCGGACACCCGCCGGTAGGCGAGCAGGCCGCGGTCCGGGTCGGGGCTGCGAGCGAGCTCGTCGAGCAGCACCGGCAGCAGCGTCTGCTGGATCGCCGCCGCGCGCGACACTCCCGAGGTCAACGCCCGCAGGTGACCCAGCGCGCCCTCGGGTGAGGCCCAGCCCAGCGCGCCCAGTCGGACGGCAGCCGCCGACTCCGAGAGCCGCGTGCTGTCGGCGGGCAGCCGGGACACCGCGGTGAGCAGCGGCCGGTAGAACAGCTTCTGGTGCAGCCGGCGCACCCGCCCGGCGTTGCGCCCCCACTCCGCGGTGAGCACCCCGACGACGTCGTGACGCCCGTCGGGGCGCAGCCGCGCGGCGCGGGCCAGCCAGCGCAGCGCGGCGGTGTCGTCGGGCGCGGGGAGCAGGTGCGTGCGACGCATCCGCTGTAGCTGCAGCCGGTGCTCGAGCAGCCGCAGGAACCGGTAGGACGCCGCCAGGTTGGCGCCGTCCTCGCGGGCGACGTAGCCGCCGTCGAGCAGCGCGGTGAGGGCGTCCAGCGTCGAGGGGGACCGCAGTGCCTCGTCGGTGCGCCCGTGCACGAGCTGGAGCAGCTGCACCGCGAACTCGACGTCGCGCAGCCCGCCGGGCCCGAGCTTGAGCTCGCGCGCCGCGTGGTCGGGGCGGATGTGCTCCTCCACGCGCCGGCGCATGGCCTGCACGTCGGCGACGAAGTCGTCGCGGCCCGCTGCGTTCCACACCATCGGCGCGACGGCCTCGGCGTAGGCCGCGCCCAGCTCCGGGTCACCCGCGATCGGCCGCGCCTTGAGCAGGGCCTGGAACTCCCAGGTCTTCGCCCACCGCTGGTAGTAGGACACGTACCCGTCGAGGGTCCGCACGAGCGCGCCCTGGCGGCCCTCCGGGCGCAGGTTCGCGTCCACCTCGAAGCACGCCTCCCCCGCGATCCGCATCACCCGGCGCGCGAGCCAGGTCGTCGCCCGGTCGGCGGGCTCGCCGACGAACACGACGTCGACGTCGCTGACGTAGTTCAGCTCGTATCCGCCGCACTTGCCCATCGCGATCACGGCCAGCCGGCCCGGCTCACCGCCGGCCTCCGCGACGGCCACCGCGAGCGCCGCCCGCAGCGCAGCGGTGGCCAGATCGGCCAGCCGCGCGGCCACGTGCTCGACGGTGGGCACCGGCAGCTCGGGCTCCCCCACCGCGGCGAGGTCGGCGGCGGCCAGCACGAGCATCTCGTCGCGGTAGGCGGCCCGCAACGCGGTGATCGCCTCGGCTCCGGTCACGCTCGCGACCGCGCCACCCGGCGGGTGATCGAGATCGGCCCCGACGGCGGCGAGCAGCGCCTCGGTCGGGTCGGACGGGGGCTCGGACCCGTTCTCGCTCAGCCGTTGCCACCGGTCGGGATGGGTGACGAGGTGGTCACCCAGCGCCGTGGAGCTGCCCAGCAGCGCGAGCAGCCGCCCGCGCAGGCCGGTGTCGGCGCGCAGGGCGGCGTCGAGGGCGGAGCGGTCCGCGACGGCGTGCGCGAGCCGCTCCACCGTCCGCAGCGCCAGGTCCGGATCGGGGCTGCGCGCCAGCGCCCACATGATCGACTCCGCACCCTCGACCGGCGCGTCGCCGGACCACCAGCCGAGCTCGGCGAGCGTCGCCTCGACCCAGGGCTCGGTCAGCCCCAGGCGAGCGAGCGAGGTTCCGGTCCGCCGGTCGGTCACAAGTGTGAATCCTGCCGCACGTGTCGCCCCCGCTCCGGGCAAGCCCGCCGATGAGAATGTCTTCATCGATCGCTCATGCGACGCTCACGCAGGCCCGGGAGTGTGATCAACGATGGCGGACCGACCACCCCACCGCTCCCGAGGAGTCAACATGGCCAGCACGTTCGACGGAGGGCACACCGATCGGATCGAGGCCGATCGGATCGCGCGCGCCAAGGTCGCCTACAGCGTCCGCCGGGTGGACCTGGACCGGCCGCTGCGTGTTGTCACCGGGCCCGGTCGGGCGCCGCGTCACGGCGACCTCGTGCTGGCCGAGATCGTCACGATCGGCCAGCACGAGAAGCTGGAACTGACCGGCAGCCGCCGGTCCTCGCTCTACCGCGGCGACGAGATCGTGGTCGCCTACGGGGCGCGCTACGCCCCCGACCAGTTCGAGGCCGAGCTCCCCGATGACCTCGACGAATGCGACCTCGTCGCCGCGGGCGGCTGCGCCGCTCGGGTGCGCAGCCAGCACTCGTCGATGACCGACGCCACCCGTATCCGCCCGATCGGCCTGCTCGCCACCGCGTCGGGCGTGCTCAACGTGGCCGACGGCGCGCTCCCCGCTCCACCCGAGTCGATCACCGCCGGCGCCGCGACGGTGCCGACCATCCTGGTCGCCGGCACGTCCATGAACGCCGGCAAGACCACGACCGTCGCCTCGCTGGTGCACGGCCTCGACCGCGCGGGCCTGCGCGTCGGCGCCGGCAAGATCACCGGCACGGGTGCAGGCGGGGACCGCAACAGCTACGACGACGCCGGCGCCGCGGAGGCGCTCGACTTCACCGACCTCGGCTTCGTCACGACCTACCGGATGCCGGTGCCGCGCCTGGCCCGGCTCGCCGCCGACATGCACGACCATCTCCTCGCCCGCGGCGTGGACGCCGTGGTGCTGGAGATCGCCGACGGGGTGCTGCAGGGCGAGACCTGCGAGCTGCTGGCCCACCCGAGCGTCCAGCAGCGTGTCGACGGCGCCGTGTTCGCCGCGAGCGACGCTGCCGGCGCCCTGCTCGGGGTGTCGCGGATGCGCGCGTGCGGTCAGCGGGTTCTGGCGGTGTCCGGGCTGGTCACGGCCTCGCCACTGGCGCTGCGCGAGGCACAGACCGGGCTCGACGTCCCGGTCTACGACACCGCCGACCTCTGCGATCCCACCCTGGCCACCAACCTGCTCGCGCGCGTCGCGCCGGTCACCGGCCCGATCGCCCTGGCGGGTGCGTGACCATGGTCAACGCCCAGCGGAGCGGAGCGGCCGACGTCCCGATCGGCACCGTCGTCCGCCCCAGCCCCACTCCCCGCACCGGCACCGACCCGCGGCCCGGCTGGTTCAGCCCGGTCCCCTGGTACCTGCGCCAGACCGACCCCGAGACCGGTTCCGCCCAGCCCGATCTCCCGCGCCCGATGGCCGGCCACCGTCGATGGATCTTCGCCGTGCTGGTGGTGGTCGGGCTGGGCCTGGCGGGTGTCGCGGTCGGCTGGTCGCTGCTGGTCGGCTCCGTGGTGTCGGCACTGACCGATCCCGCCGTAGACTCCACCGGCTACGTGGTCAGCACCGCGCTGTGGCTGCTCGCGCTCGCGTTCGTGACGGCCGCGCTGGTCGGACTGGAGCGGGTGCTCGCCGAGCGTTTCGGGCAGAGCTGGGTCAACGACGTGCGGGTGACCGCCTTCGGGCACGTGTCCCGCACACCGCTCCGCGAGCACCGCCGCTCGACCGGGGCGTCGACGCTGCGGCTCGTCGGCGACATGAGCGCGCTGCGCCGCTGGGCCTCGCTCGGGCTGGCCCGGCTGGCCGTCGCCGTGCCGCTGATCCTCGGCTGCCTGGTGGCGCTGGCCATCGCCGCTCCAGCGATGGCTGTCGCGGTCGGCGCGGTGATCGGGATCGGGTTCGTCGCGACCGACGTGGTGACCCCGCGGCTCAACGAGACCAACCGGCTGGCGCGGCGCCGCCGCAGCAGGGTCGCGGCGCACGTCACCGAGCACGTCGGCAACCGGATGGTCATGCAGTCCTTCGGCCGGGAGAACGCCGAGCGCCGCCTGGTCCGCCGGCAGGGTGCCCGGTTGGGCACGGCGATGGTCCGGCGCGCCCGCATGATCGGCACCGTGCGCGCGATCGGCGAGGCCACCACGCTGATCGCCTCGGCCGCGGCGCTCGTCGCGGCGCTGGCCGTGCAGGTCGACGCCGCGGCCGCCGGGGCCGCGCTCGCCGTGATCGGCGTGCTGTCGGGCCCGCTGCGCGACCTGTCCCGGGTGGCCGAGTACCGGGCCGCCGCGCTGGTGGCGAGGGAGAAGCTCGAGCAGATGCTGCGCCGCCCGGTCCGCCCGCGCGCCCAGGTCACCGTGGCCATGCCGACGGGCCCCGGCCGCCTGGAGGCCCGCGGCGTCACCGTGGACGGGGTGTTCCGCGACCTGGACATGATCGCCGAATCGGGCAGCGTGGTCGCCGTGGTCGGGCCGAACGGCTCGGGCAAGACCACCCTGCTCACCGTGCTCGCCGGCCTGGTGGAACCCGACCGAGGCCGGGTCCTGCTCGACGGCGTGGACCTGCGGGTGCTCGACGAGGGCGGGCTGCGCAGGGCGATCGGTCTGGCCGGGCCGGACCTGCCGCTGCTGCGCGGCAGCATCGCCGACAACGTGCGCTATGGCGACCCCGACGCCGACGACGCCGCGCTCGACGACGCCGTCCGCGCCAGCGGGCTCGACGAGCTGCTCGCGACGCTGCCCGACGGCCTGGCGACCCGCGTGGGCGAGGGCGGCCGCGGCCTGTCCGCCGGCCAGCGCCAGCGGGTCGCGCTGGCGCGGGCGGTGCTGGCCAAGCCCCGGGTCCTGCTGCTCGACGAGGCCGACGCGCACCTCGACCCGGTGGCCGCCGGGGTCGTCGACCGCCTGGTCAGCGCGTTCGACGGCACGGTCGTCGTGATCACCCACCGGCCCGAGAGGCTGCCCGCGACAGGCACGGTATGGGAGCTGCGCGACGGAACGCTGCACGTCCGGCAGTAGCCGCGCGGCCTCCCGCCGTCACGACGCCCAGCGCTCGCTCGAGGTCGAAGCAGGACAGGAACGCGGCGCCGCTGAGCTGGTAGCGGAACCGGATTCCCATGATCGCGAGGATTCCCCAGTGCATGCCGAAGCCACCGAGCGCCCAGAGCCGGCCGAGCCGGCGGTCCAGGAGCGCGAGTGGTGCCCCGAGCTCGACCAGCAGCGACGCGACGGCCATCGCCGTGAACAGCCTCCGGTACGGGTAGAGCCGGTAGGCCAGCGGCCGGGGGTGTGATCCGAAGACCTCCTTGCGCAGGCCGTCGATCGCCACCTGGCGGCGCAGGCCGTCGCCGCGGGCCCAGCCCCACCCCGACTCTCCCGCGACCTTCGCGACACCGGAGATCAGGTAGGCCGCGGCCGTCGTGGCGTTCATCAGCTCGAGCGGCCAGCCGTACCGCGGGTGCGGGGCGGGTGCGTCGGCTCGGCAGGCGGCGTCGACCGAGACGGCGTCCGCGCTGCGGCCCGCGCCGAGCGCGAGGGTGTGCAGGACCAGCAGGTTGTCATTGTGGAAGATCATCGACCAGGAGTTGCGGTAGGCCAGGGTCCAGGTGAGCAGCGCGGCGTGGGCGCGACCGGTGAACCGGTGCCCGGCGCCGAGGGCGAACAGGGCCGTGCTGACGAGCGTGGCGTCGTCGAGCGCGTCGGCCAGTGCGGGCGGCAGCGGCCTGGTCAACACCCGGACCGGGCCCACCGGTGCGAACTGCGCGGGGTCGGTGCGGACCACCTCGCGGAGCATCCTCCGTCGACGGGCGAGGTAGTACAGGGTGTAGCCGCCGAGGGCGGCACGCACCAGGCCGATCCGCGCGGCGGGGACGGCGGCGCCCAGGCCCGGGCGGGGACGCAGGCGATCCAGCCGGCTCAGCATGTCGGCACCTCCGCCGCCGCGACGACGGTCTCTGCGGCCCGCGGCGGGCGTTCGACCAGGCACCGGTCCAGGTCGAAGTGACCGCGGACGACCTCCACGCGGGTCACGTCCGCGCAGCGCGGCAGCCGGCACACCCGCTGGGCCACCGCCTCGGCATAGGGCTGCGCGCGGCCCTCGCGGACCGCCTTGTTGAGCTGGCGGCGCACCTGGTTGACGCCGCCCGGTCCCAGCGCGGACGACGGCAGGTAACGCCGCGACCCGTCGGCCCGGACGCCGACGGCGTAGCCGAGGGTGGCGCAGCGACGGCGGCGCGCGCTGAACATCGGGTACCAGGACAGCGGGAAGCCGTCGACGCGCTCGCGCAGCGGCCGCCGGTACTGGCGCAGCGGCGCGAGCACCGCGCCCAGCAGCGCCGCGGAGAACAGCACCACGCCCGCTCGCTCGCCCCGTCGCCAGCCGCCGTTGTCCATCGTCGCGTCCTCCCGCATCGTGGTCCTTCGTGCCATATACCTCAGCCGACGTCGGCGTCACAGCAGGCCTCGGGCCGAGCGGTGCAGTACGGGGTGACCCCCGGCAGCACCCTGCGGTGCTCGGCGACCCACCGGTAGCCGCGGTCGGCGACCGCCCGCAGGCCGGGGAGCCGGTAGGCCCGCACGACCGGCACACCGGTGACGGCCGACACCGCGGCGCTCATCGCCCCCGCCCCACCGAGCCGCACCCCGTCGGCACCGATCCACCACGCCTCGTGCAGCGCGGCCTCCCGGGTCAACCCGGTGAGCGCCAGCACCTGCGGTCCCTGCAGCGGCAGGGCCCGGACGCGACCGCGGCGGTCCAGCCGGAGGACGGCGTGGACCGCGCGGGTGCAGAAACCGCAGTGGCCGTCGAACACCAGCACCCCGCCGTGCGCGGGCACGTGCAGTACGCGCTCCCCCGCCGCCACGGCGGAGACCTCGCGGGTCACCGCCTGCCCCGGCCGGCGCCCGCTCGACGTCCGATGCCCATGATCGCAAGGATACCCGGCCATCGCCGTGAACAGGGACGACAGCCTGCCGACCATCTCGGTGGTGGCACCCGGGCTGTGGCAGCATGGCGACCGATGATCACCGACGAGGAGATGGGCGACCGCACCCGCCGGGCGGTCGCCGCCGCGGCCGCCGCGGACCGCGATCTCGGGCTGACCGTGTCCGAGCCACGGGTGCTCTACGACGTCTTCTCCGTCGTGGTGCACCTCGCGCCGGCTCCGGTGGTGGTACGCGTGCCCACGGTCCTGCCACGCACGGTCGCCGCCGACCCGGACGCGCAGGCCGCCCAGCAGCGTGTGGAGCTGACGGTCGCGGGCTGGCTCGCCGACCGCGGCCACCCGGTCGTGCCGCCCAGCCCCCTGGTGCCGCGCGAACCCGTCGCACGAGACGGGTTCTCGATGACGATGTGGCAGCTCGTCGAGCAGGTCCAGGACGCCGACCTCGACGCCGGTCGGTGTTCGGAGGTGACCGCACACCTGCATGCCGCCCTGCGCGGGTACCCCGGCGAGCTGCCGTTCCTCATGCCGCTCGACGAGTCCATCCTCGACGGCCTCGCGCAGCTGGAACACTCACCCGACCTCCTCAGCGCCGCCGATCTCGAGCGCGCGCGACGCGAGTGGGCGACGATCGAGCCGATCGCCGCTCCCGGGCCGCCTTCGAGGCGGCGTTCCCCGGGGCCGGCGTCCAACCGATCCACGGCGACGCGCCATTCTACAACATCATCGTCACGCCCGACGGTGAGTTGTGCTCCGACTTCGAGCACGTCACCCTCGGCCCCGCGGAGTGGGACCTCACGTTCCTCGGCCCGGAAGGCCAGGCGGCCTACGACGTGACCGCCGCCCACTCGGCCTGCGCCCACTGGACGAGAACTTGCTGCGGATCATGGAGTTCGCGCGCATGCTCCAGGCCATCGCGTGCCTCGCCCTCATACCCCAGCTCCCGATGCTCGCCGAGGGCCTCCGCCCGGCCATCGAGCAGTGGCGGGCGACACCCCTGATCACAAGCTGGGAGTGACCGACTCCCCCTGTGGCCGCCGATAGCACCTCGGTTGCATTCTACCAAGGCCCCTAGGTAGAGTGCGCGTATGGCTAGCACAGGCCCCAAGATGACATTGCCGACGCAGATGGTGCTACGAGCGTTGATCGACAAGCCAGACCGGGAGATGTACGGCCTGGAGATCGGCCAGGCCGCCGGGTTGGCGTCGGGCACCGTCCACCCGATCCTGGCCCGCCTGGAACAGTTCGGGTGGCTGGAAAGCCGCTGGGAGAACCTCGATCCACACCGAGAGGGTCGGCCGCGACGTCGGTACTACCGGCTCACCCCCGGCGGCGCGCAACGCGCGCAAGCCGCGCTCGCCAGGGTCCGCACGCCAGCACCGCTCGCCGCCCGGCTGAACCCCGGCCTGGCCGCTGGTGGTGCTCTGTGAAAGGGCCAGACCTCGCCTTCGCCCGTGCCCTCACCCGCGCCCGCGCCCGCGACCTCGCCCGCGACCTCGACCGCGCCTGCGACCTCGCCCGCGACCTCGACCGCGACCTCGACCGCGCCCTCGTCCTCGTCCTCGACCTCGCCCACGCCCGCGACCTCGCCCGCGACCTCGCCCTCAACCTCGCCCACGCCCGCGACCTCGACCTCGACCTCGCCCGCGCCCGCGCCCGCGACCTCGCCCTCCACCTCCTCCGCGCCCGCGACCTCGCCCGCGACCTCGCCCGCGGCCTCGGCCTCGGCCTCGTCCACGACCTCGACCAAATCCGCGAGCTTGACCGCGCCCTCGCCAACCTCTGCGCCCTCGTCGATCGTTTCCATGCTGATCTTCAAGCTGTTGCCGCCGCTGGAGACAATGCGATGGCAATCGGCGCGACACCATGCAGATCGGCGCATCGGCTGTTGGGTATGGCGATCCGGCTCCTGCCAGCCGGTAGACGTGATCGGTGGAGAGAGGAACTGACCGCGGAGCTCATCCAGGTGGCCGAGGCGGGAATATCGCGAGTAGGTCAAGTTCGGCACGGGCTACGAGTGCTGATGGGGGTGCCGACGCTACGTCGCGCACTACGCGAGTTGGCCCGGGAGATACCGCGGTGAGCGTGACAGCCAGGGCTGCGGGCGCAGTCACCACGGGCGGTGGACTGATGGTGGCCAGTTACCTGATTCCGGCGCTGTCCGGGATGCTGTTGGTGCTCGGGCTGGTGATCACCGTGCCGATTGCGGTGGTGCTGCTCACTGCCGCACGCAGCCGCGACGCCCAGCGGCAGGCCAACTCGACGGCCGTGCTCGATCGGCTGCTGGCCGTCATCCGTCCCGCCACGTCGACACCGGCCGAGGCCATCCGCGGCCAGGTCAACATCAGGCGGTAACAATCAGCCCGCTCTGCAGGACGGTGACGGCGCTGAGTGGTGCAGGCGCTACAGCCAGACTTGACGCCGTGACAACGAGCAGTCGGGCTGGTCGTGGCTGGTCAGCCGAAGGCGGGCACGTCTACCACGAGCCCGCGCCACGGCGGTGGCTGGTGGCGCCGTAGCGGGTCGAGACCGACCCGCCGGAGGCGCTGACCAACCTTGGATAGAAACTTCACGTCAGCTCCCCGGCGCCTCAGGCGCTGACCTGGGCGCCGGACGACGAAGGAGAGAACCATGCAGCCTCGACAGCCTCGCGCCGGACTTCCGAACTGGCTCTACATCCTGGTTGTGGCCGCACTGGGCGTGTACTTCGTCATCGGTGGCATCGCCTGGTCGGTCATCGCCTTTCGGGGCGGTACCTTTCCAGACTCGTTCGCTACCATCCTCGCGACGATTGCGGGGGGTCTGGTAGGGGTGCTGACCCCGGCGGGGACGTCGGGAAGCTCGGACGACCAGTCCGGTGGAAGCAGACCGTAGCGCTTCGAGGCGCCGTTCCGGGACTCGACGGCCCCGACACCAGGCACGCCCGGCCGCCGGTTAGCCACCGGCAAGCGGAGGGCAACGACTCGGGGAAACCGGCCGTCGACGCCGGTTCCCGGCCCTCGGGAGGGCTACCCTCCGGTGCCGTGGATTCGAGCGAGACCGCAGCACTGTCGCGTCGACACGTGCTGCAGACCGCCCTCTCGCTGGCCGGGGCGACTGGGGTGGCCGCGTGCGCAGCGACGCAGCAGCCACCCCCGCCGGCATCCGCCGCGCCAGGGACGCCGAGCTCCGCGGTACCGAGCCCACAGCGACCTGAGTCCGCAAGCGAGCTCGACCATGGCTCGTCCGGGCGCCCGGAGGTGGCTCTGACCTTCCACGGCGCCGGTGATCTCGACCTTGCCCGGCAGATCCTCAGCGGGTGCCACGACCGCGGCGCCGCGGTCACCGTGCTGGCGGTCGGGACCTGGCTGGCTCGGTACCCCGACGCCGCACACCTCGTCACCGACCTCGGTCATGAGCTGGGCAACCACACCTGGTCGCATCCCGACCTCAGCGCATTGGATGAGGCTGGGGTGCGCGCGGAGATCGAGCGTTGCCGCGACCGGATCGCCTCGCTGACCGGCACTCCGGGGACGTTCTTCCGGCCGTCCCAGGCTCAGCACGCCACCCCCACGGTGCTCCGGGCTGCGGCCGCCGCGGGGTATCCGATCGTCCTGTCCTACGACGTCGACTCCCGGGACTTCACCGATCCGGGAGCGAGAGCGATCCGACGGTACGTCGCTACCGCCGGCCCCGGCAGTGTGGTGAGCCTGCACCTGGGGCACCCCGGGACTGTGGAGGCGCTACCCGGGATGCTCGATGACCTCGCTTCCCGGGGGGTCACCCCGGTGACGGCACGGCAGCTGTTCGGCTGAGAGGACGCGATTCGTGACGAGTTCGGTTTCGGTGCGGCTGCTGGCCACGCTCCTAATCGCGGGTGTGGGCCTGGCCGGCTGCTCGACACCTCCACCGCCGACGTCCGGATCGGGTGGCCCAACCTCGTCGGCCAGCGTGGCGCTTGCGGATCCGCTGCCGGGGATGCCACCGGTCCTCGATCCGCGAAACGTCTACGCCAGCGCAGGCGCCGGAATGCTGTCCGAAGCCGCCAGGGCAGCGAAACCGCTGGTGTACGTGCCGCACAACAACTCCGGCGACGTGTGGGTGATCGACCAGGCCACCTTCGCGGTCGTCGGGCGCTACCAGCTGGGCGGCGAGCTGCAGCACGTCGTCCCGTCCTACGACATGCAGACCCTCTACGCCACCGACGACACCACCCACAAGATCACCCCATTC
This sequence comes from Mycobacteriales bacterium, assembly GCA_038257875.1. Taxonomy (GTDB): domain Bacteria; phylum Actinomycetota; class Actinomycetes; order Mycobacteriales; family Pseudonocardiaceae; genus Pseudonocardia. Next base: position 5,361 of record JBBSQN010000040.1, on the reverse strand, counting down.
GACCCGAGAACTGGCCTGCCGGGCGCGAGCATCCCGGTGATCGACCCGTACAACATGTATTTCACCCCGGACGGACGTTCGGCGATCTCGGTGGCCGAGGCGCGCAAGCGGCTGGTCTTCTACGACCCGCACACCTGGGCCGAGCAGGGCCAGCTGCTCACCCCCGACTGCGCGGGCATCGACCACGCCGAGTTCACCGCCGACGGCCGCACCGCCGTGTTCACCTGCGAGTTCGCCGGCCGGGTCGCCGTGGTCGACATGGTGAACCGGACCCTGCTGCGTATGATCGACATGCCGGTCCGCAACACCAGGATGGGCCCGCAGGACATCAAGCTCGCCCCCGACGGCTCGGTGTTCTACATCGCCGACAGCCAGCAGGGCGGGGTCTGGGTCCTCGACGGAGCTGCCACGACGGTGCTGCGCGAGATCCCGACCGGCCGCGGCACGCACGGTATCTACCTGTCCCGGGACGCGAAGCGGATGTTCGTCACCAACCGGCACGCAGGCAGCGTCAGCGTGCTCGACGCCTACACCGGCGCGCCGTTGACGACCTGGCAACTACCCGCAGGCGCCAGCCCGGACATGGGCAACCTCACCGCCGACGGCGCCCAGCTGTGGCTGTCCGGTCGCTACAGCCGGGAGGTCTACGTACTGTCCACCGTGGACGGACAGCTGATCAGGAGGATCCCGGTCGGCGACGGTCCGCACGGGCTCGCCGTCTGGCCACAACCCGGGCGCTACTCCCTAGGCCACACCGGAATCACCCGCTGAGCCAATCCGCACAGCTACGCGCAGTACCCCGATATGGCTCCACGTCGGTGCCGAACGGCCGGTTCTCACCCCGATATGTGTCCATATCGGGTGCGCCTTCGACTCGAGCTCTCAGAGGATCAAGACTGGCTGGGGCGTGGCGCACCGTCTAAGAGCAGGCCGCGGCCGGCATGCCGTGCGGGTCGGCGTCGCCAGCGGCGGATCAGCTCGAGGTTGGAGTTCGTGGTCAGCGCCGCCTCGAGGGTGGGCAGGATGCTGACGCCCCGCTCGCTCTGGAAGATCTTTTCGAACTCCGCCCGTTCCGTACCCTCCCGCGCCTCGGCCGAGGCGACCAGCAGGGAGGTGGCGGTCCGGATCCCGTGGGCGCGGAGCTGCCGTCGGACGTCATTGTCCTTCAGCTGCGGCCCCAGCTGGGTGTACAGGATCGACTGGTCGACCCAGTCGATGACCTGCTCTGCAGCCAGACGCGTACTCAGCAGCAGCTCCACCAGGTCGGCGGTGGCCATGTTCGGGACGTTCTCGATGTCCTCCTCCTCCAGGCGCGACTCGTGCCATACCGTGAGGCCGTCGAGATCACCCAACGGCAGGTCCGAGCGCATGCTGGGCAGGGTGATGCGGGTGATCCGCTTGAAGATCGACGCGATGACCTGCCAGATGACACGCGGGAAGACACCGACCACGAAGCCGACGACCAACAGCTGCCCGTCGCTGAACAGGAGCAACGTACCGTTTGCGACCAGCAGTACCCAGATCGCGATGACTGCGAGGATGATCCGCATCGTGACGGCCACATAGGCGCTGTCGTGCAGGTCCTTGAGGACGTAGCGGCGGAACAGCATCTGCAGCGAGAAGAAGTAGGCGCCGAGGAACGCCAGCGTGACCGGCGAGCCGGTCGGGACGAACGCGACCGCCCACGGGTCGGGTCCGTCGACCGGGATCGTCTCGCCGGGCGGGAGGGTGACGAGCCAGCCCAGCGCGATGAGCACCGTCGAGAGGATGACCGGGACCGTCGTGGTCGACAGCGCGGCGGACCCGCTGGCGTCCGACCTCGTGTACGAGACCGACCAACCACGGGTCACGCCCTGTTGCACCGTGGACGGCAGGTCACCGTAGATGGCCTCGAACCGCTGCAGGTAGCTGTGGATGCGGCGGTTCTTGGCGGTCTCGTCCTCGTCGCCGACGCGACCGAGCAGGCCCAGGCGGTGGAGGTTGGTGAGGAACTCGTTGAGAAGGCTCGCCTTCCGCGTCGCGATGAACAGGTACCACATCGCCGCCGGGAGCAGGCACACCACGAGCAGGAAGACGACCCGCAACACGACCAGCTGGTAGGCCTGCGACAGCACGGTCACGCTGCCCACCCCGGCGAGCAGCAACGGTACGACGACGAAGATGACGAGCGCGGCACGCGTCGTCGACGTCTGAGCCTGCAGCCGTCTCCGGACCGGGGCCACCAGGAAGGTGACGGCCACGACCGCGGCGACGGCGACGGCGGCCCACCGCCACCCGGCGAGGAAGTCGCGGGCCGTGTCGCTCGTGAGCGCGACGATGCCGATCACGACACCCCAGAAGAGAACTCCCGCGACGATGCTGGGGCCGTGGTCCTGGCGTGGCCGGGCTTGCCCCTCCACGCCGACGTCAAGACCGGCCTGATCGTTGTCCAGCTGTGCCGGGGTGACCGTTTCCTGCATCATCGCCTCCCCGATTCGACAGGCCGTCGACATGAAGGAGGACCGACAGGTCCACTCGGATACCTCCGAGACCCAACACGGGTTCTACTGGCCGGGCCTGGGCCGGGTATCCGATGAACCTGCGCCTGCTGGCCCGCGAGGCTGGGGTCGGTGCACCGTTCTACGGCATGCAGACCTGCGGCATCAACGCGGGTGAGGTCCCGTACCCGACGATCAGGTCGGGCCAGTCGATGCTCGCCTGCGCGCGGCAGCTGACCGACGCCGGGTTCCATGTCGAGGGCGGCGTGTGCCTGGTGCGCTTCGGTTACGAGCGGGGCATGGCCCGGCTGGTGGAGCGCGGCTATCGGGCGGCGGCGGTCTTCGATATCTTCGAGGACTTCATCCAGCACATGGAGGGCGAGCGCGGCTACCGGCCGAACCCCACGAAGCAGCCCGGTCCGGTCTCCTGGGCGCCACGCCGCGCCACGGAGGGCCTGCATCCCGCCCACCTGGCTCGCGAGGTGATGGCTGAGTACCTGCGGTCGGGGCTGGTGTTGTCGGCCCCGACCGAGCTGGACGGTTCCTACGACGGCTCCGGTGGCTGCTGGGTGAGCCTGCGGCTCCGCGCGAGCCTGCACGTCCGCCCCGCTCGCAGCGGCTTCTGGCACTTCCCCGGAGAGGAAGCCGGACCGCTCCCGCACGACGTCGTGCTCGCGGCCGTCCAGTCGGCGAAGCACCTCCAGCAGGGCGACGGCGATCCCCTGGACGTCCTGGACCGCTGTGCGATCGCCGTCACGTTCTTCGGCGAGCTCGAAGAATGCACCGTCGGCGAGCTGGACAACGACCGGTACGGGATCGTCGTGCGGAGCGCGGAGCGGCCGCCCCGGATGGGCGGCGCCCTCCCCCGGATGCCCGGGATCGCTAGTGAGTGGGAGCAGTACGTGCATGCCGCGCGGCGCAATGCGCGGCTGCTACCCCTCGAGCCGCATCAGCTCTACCGGCACCGGGTGCGGAAGGTGGTGGAGCCCGGCGAGGCCTGGCAACCCACCGGTGTCCCCGCCGGTCCGGGCGAGCGCACTGGCACTGGGCGAGCTCGACGGCTCGGCGGCAGCCGAGCACGGGACGCCGTTGCCAGCCGCCGTGATCGGGGTCTTCGTCACCGTGTACGCCGGTGGCAGGCTGACAGGCTGCGCCGGCGGGTTCGGTGACGACTGCGGAACGCGGCTCCCCGAGTTCGTCGCCGCAGCGGTCGACGATCGGCGCTTCACCGCGGCCGCCCCTGTCGACGCGGTCGCGGTCAGCGTCTCGCTGCTGTTCAACCGCCACGAGATCGGCGTCGCCGATCCCGACTGGGTCGTCCGGCCCACCCGGTTCGCCGACCAGGCGCTGCAGGTCCGCCAGCGGGATCGAACGGGGTTCGTGCTGCCCTTCGTCGCAGTCACGCACAACCTGACGCCCCGGCAGTACGTCCTCGAGGTGATCGACAAGGCCGGGATCACCCGCCCGCCGTACCGGTGGACCCGCTACGACTGCACGACGTGGCTGGCCGACGGCACCGGCGTGCGCCCGATACGGCACGGGCTACCGGTGGGCGTGCCGGCCGGCTCGCCCGAGGCGCAGGCCGAGCGGCTGTACCAGCTGCTTCTCACCTACACCGGACGCCACCACACCGCGCCCGGCGAACCCTACGCGGCCCGCTACGACGTCTTCGCCGATCGCATCCACACCGGCGCGCATCCGGCACGCATCGCCTACGGGGCGTGGACGAAGGCCCGGGCCGGGCTCAAGACCGAGGCGCTGGAGGATCTCGACCGGCCCGAGGTGCGGCTGCGGCCGGACGGCTGGCTCGGTCCGGACGACGCGTCCGCGTCGATCTCCGAGCTGGCGTTCGTCCTGCTGACCCGGATCGAGCTCGGCTGGGCGGACGCGGACGCGGGCGCCGCCATGGCAGCGGCGCTGGTCGGGCAGATCGACCGGCACGGCCGGTTCGCCACCCACCGGGACGCGACGAACGCCCGGGAGGCCTTCCAGGACTACGCCCCGGGCCAGGCGCTGCTGGCCCTCGCCGCGGCCGCTGGCAGCGGACTCGCCGAGGTCCCGGCCGAGCCGCTGCAGGCGGCGCTGCGGTATTACCGGATGCGGTTCCGACACAACCACGCGTGGGGTGCGGTGGGGTGGCTGACCCAGGCCTGCGCCGCGTGGGGATCGATCCTCGACGACAGCTGGACACAGCTCGCCTTCGAGATCGTGGACTGGTCCCTGCGATTCCAGTCCGGAAAGTCCGGCGCCTTCCTCAACGACCACCAGCGCGACGCCCCCGGTGCCACGACGGCCCTGTACCTGGAAGCACTCGCCGCTGCGCGCGCCGCCGCCGAGCAGCACGGCGACGGCGCGCGCGAGCACCGTTACCGCACGGCCTGCGAGGGTGCGCTGGCGGTCCTCGACTCGCTGATCTACCAGCCACGCGACGCGGCGGTCCTGCCGAACCCGGAGTGGGCGATCGGCGGCGTCCGCACCTCGGCGACGGCCAGTGACGTGCGGATCGACTTCGTCCACCACGCGCTGTCCGGCGTACTCAGACTGGGCGGCCCACGGTGAAGCCCGTCGCGCTGGTCAGCATGCCGACGATGAGCACCCGCTTCCCGTCGTTCCAGCTCGCACTCCTCAAGCCGATCCTCGAGGAGGCGGGTTACGAGGTACGCCCCCTCTCGCTGTTCCTCCGGTTCGCCGAGCGGACGGGCCCTGCGCTCAACGAGGCGCTGGCCGAGGTCTACCCGTGCATGGTACTAACCGGAAACTGAGCTAACGGACTCCTGTCCCATTCCGATGTAGGCCAGCGACGGGTCACCGAAGAATCCGCAGACGACCTCCGGGAGTTGTTGCAGACGCTCCAGGGCGCGGGTGGCGAGTCCGAACAACTCGG
>JBBSQN010000039.1:0-37141 GCA_038257875.1 Mycobacteriales bacterium | reverse complement strand
CGGTATCTGCTACGATAACGCGATGGCCGAGTCGTTCTTCGCGGCGTTGAAGAACGAGCGTGTCCACCGCACCGTCTATCCCACCCGGGAGCACGCCCGCCGAGACGTGGCTCGGTACATCGAACTGTGGTACAATCTCCGTAGGCTCCACTCGGGTCTCGGCTATAAGACGCCACAAGAGATCCTCGACGAGTGGACGGACACGCAGGGCACAGCGTAGAATAAACAAATCAGGCGGTCCGAAAACCGCGGGGCAGATCAATGCGCTCCGTGAGCATCTCGCGGACCAGCGTCCCGACACCACGATCGTCCCATACCGCTACAACTTCGTCGACGACGCGCACGAAATCCGTGGCCTCCTGACCACAACAGACATCGTCCTGTGCTGTGCCGACGGCGTCGCCCCGCGACGAACGGTCAGCCACCTCGCACGCCGCGCCGGAAAGCCAGCGGTCCTGGCCTGTGTACTGGCCGATGGAGGCGTCGGCGAGATCATCCGGCTGCGGCCATTCCCAGACCACGGCTGTCTTCTTTGCCGGCGACAGGCACTCATCGACGACGGCACCTTCGATCCCGAACCGGCGTTCGAAGCCGGCTACGGCGCAGGAACCTTGCATCAACCCATGACCGCCGTAGGCTCCGACCTAGCCCTCGTCGGCGATCTCGCCGCCAAGATCGCCGCTGCGACTGCGCTGGAAACCGCCGGTCACTACACCTACCGCCTTCCCGGCGAACAGCTCACCGTTGCGCTGCAAGCACGCCGCGGGTGGACTGGTCCCTTCGACCTCGGCTACACCGGCAACACCCGCTGGGAGCGCATCGTCCCGCCGCCGCGTGATGACTGTCCCACGTGCGGCAAGCCGTGACAGACACCGCTCCCACGGCCATCCTGGTCACCGCCTCCGTCGTCGCCACCATCGGCCACGAGGCACGAGCTTCCCGCGACGGCACCGAAACCGGCGGAATCCTGCTCGGCACGACGGACGACGACAGCCTGGTCATCCGCCATGCCGGAGGCCCAGGCGCACACGCCACTCGCCGAGCCACGTTTTTCCAACGCGATCTCCACCACGCGCAGGCTCTCGGTGACTGGGCCTTCGAACACGACCGAAGCGTCTGGATCGGAGAGTGGCACACTCACCTTCGGGCCCCGGCTGTCCCAAGCCCCCGAGATCTCGCCACTTATCAGGACCTGCTTGCGGACACCGAGCTCGCATTCGACTACTTCCTCGCGATCATCCTCGCTGATCCAACAAACGAGTGGACACAGCCACGAACAGCGACATGGCTCATCACACCTACTCAGGCCCGCGCGATAGCACCGTTTTAATGCGGCGTGATGTCCATCGACCTACCTGACCGGTGAGCGCCGTTCGATGAGCACTCCGACTTTTATCCGAACCTGGCAGATCCGAACGACGTCGTCGGGTTCGCTTAGACCTTCAGTGAGTAGAGTCGGCTCGTGCCGTACCCATCGCTGAGCAGCTGAGCATCGTTAGGGCTCGTAATTAAATTAATAAATCGCGTCAAATTGCATCTGCGCTGGTCAGGGCATTGACGGCGACGTCAAAAAATTGACTTATTTCATTACGGCTACTTAGAACGATCGAGCTGCGGTAGAGGACCGGCAATGGCAAGCCTGCCGCGTGGCGTGGGAAACTTTCGACGCCATGGAGCAGGTTTGCTCGCTGTCTGTCTCCAACGAGTTGCGCCGAGCACTTCCTGTCTTGAATCAATGGCACGGCCGAAGCGGTGTGAAAGATATCAGGAATCGGCTTGGAGCTCACGGCGGCGTATCACGATTGCCGTGCGGGTCCGGTAAGACGCGCAACAGATGACCGGTCACTCAACGTCGCGACACACCGCAGCCGTGGCTTCGCCAGTTTGTGTTCCCGGGCCTTGCTCCGGCCGTCCACGAAGAGACGTGGAGGCCATAGGGCGTGTAACCGCTCTTTGGGGAATAACAGTGATCATCCTATTAGGTGCCGATACCTGCGGAGATGCCGTCGTCACCCGGTCAGCTGCGTGTGCTCAGATTCTAGCGTCAGCAAAACTGCTCTGTAGCGGGAATCGCCTGCTGTTTCTTTGGCTTGGCGTACAGTATCTGAGAAATCTCCTCTAAAGCGTGAGCTACGTTGACATCAATTCGTCGACAGAAGCGAGGGCGAAATCGAGGGCGCTGTTAAGGACGTCAGCGACATTGAGACTAAGGGCGTGGCCACGGCCGCGACACAGGACACGGCCCAGGGCAAGGGCGCGACCACGGATGCGGGTGAGGGCGCGGCTGCTGGCGAGGGCGCGAGCGCGAGCGAGGGTGCGGGTGAGGGCGCGGCCGCAGTCGCCGTCACGGTCGAAGTCGGGTGCGTGGAGGAGAGTAATATCAAGGTCGAGGGCAAGGTTAAGTGCATGAGAGAGAGCAATATCGAGGTCGCGGGCGCGGCCGCGGGCGCGGGCGAGATCGTGGTCAAGGTCGCGAGCAAGGTCGCAGGCGCAGACGATGGCAAGGTCGAGGAATCTGTTGAGGATGTTGGCGACGTTAAGACCAAGAGCGAGGTCGTGGGCAAGGTCGAGAGCGCGAGCGAAGTCAAGGGCGAGGGCACGAATGAGGTCGAGGTCTTGGTCACGGACTCGGTCGAGAGCGCGGGCGAGGTCATGTGCAAGGTCGAGGGCGAGAGCGACGGCGCGAGCGAGGTCGATGACATAGACGAGCCGAAGGCGAGAGCTGAGTACCATAGAAGATGCGTCGGTCCGAGGACTAAAACGTACAGACGGATCGAGCCGCACAAATCGGTCTGCAAAACGGCGAGCACCGGAGCTTCCAGGACCAGGGCGGATGTCCAACTCGGATAACGTCACTGAGCACACGCTGTTAACCGGGGCTAGACCGATAATGATTGCCGTAAGTCCAGCATCGACGTCGAGGGTGCTCCGCAAGTCGCCAGTCAGGCAGGTGAGATGGTGTATCTGGGTGGCGTCGGCCGTACCCGCGGTGAGATTAAGCGTGGCGCTGAGGTCCTCAACGAATGCACTGTGAAGCAGGGCAAGCCGGTCATCGGTCTCATACTGCGGGTTTGGGGTGCTCATCGCAGCTCACCGCCGGTCTCCTCGATATAGGTCCGCAGCGCGGCACGGGCCTTGTACAGGTTGCTGCGAACAGCTTCAGGGGTGATCTTCAGTGCCTCCGCAATCTCGTGTGCTGTCGCCCCGTCGTAGGTCCAAGCCATTACCTGACGTTGCCGAGAAGGGAGCAGGCTTAGGATTCTCAACACGGTGTGACGCTGTTCGAGCGCATCAAGATCGGCCTCGACGCGCAACACGGCGCCAGCGGATTCGAGGTCGGGTACGAGATCCTCACGCAGAGTGCCGACATAGCGGGCGTAACGCCGAGAGGCGACTAGGCGGCACCACGCATAGGGCTGGCGGAGGTTGGACCACCGTTGGAAAGCTGTAGCCATTGTCTCCTGCACGCAGTCAGTGGCGTCGTGCAGCGAGGCGCCTTGCCAGCGCAGGAACGCCACTAACCGCGGAACCTCTCGCCGGTAGAAGACGGTGAACCTGGCAATGTCGGTCTGTTCACTGATCGGTGAGTCAGGCCGATGGTGAGGGACGACGGTGGACGAACGAGGCCTGCCGTCGTCGTCGGGCGGGTCGGCGACTGTGCGATCCATCACTGCCACAGCCTGCTAATTGAGAGTGCTCGGAAATTAATGCGCATGAAGCTCTCCAGGGAGGGGATGTCAGAAGGTTGGGTCAGTGGGCGAGGAGGCCATGGAACAGGACCAGTGCGCCGCTAGCCGCGCCGCCACCGACCAAAATCCCGGTCGGGACGTCGCGGTAGGCAAAAAACCCCACGACACCTGCGACGAGACCGGTCACCAGGGCGAGCAAGAGCACCACAGAGGTGCGGACAGTCAGCAGCGGTCCCGGCGGCGACATCACAGTCTCCTCAGCACAGTGGACGACACGGTCACCACCTAGTGCAAGAACCATGCCCATGCGTGAACTTGCATCACCTTGGCCCCAGCCGGTCCACCACGCCCCAGCCAGCCCATCACGGCCCGGCCAGCACACCATGCCGGGGACCAGAGCCACGTCAGCAGGCCCAGCGCTGCTTGATCTCAACCGGCGCAAGCAATTGATCTTAGTGTAGACCGTCGGCGGTCACGTTGATGAGGAGCACCAGGTGATCTCGGGTGTCGTTGCGAGGGTGCGGGTCACGTAGCAGATCCGTTCGGCGGCTGTGACCAGCTCCGCGAGTTCCTCGTTCGACGGGGACGCCGCGCGGACGGTGATCTGGATCGCGGAGAAGCGCGGCCCGTCGTAGGTCCCGGTGGCCTCGACGTGCAGGTCGGCGAGCTGCGTGCCGCGCTTGCCCGCGCTGTAGGCGAGCGCGATCGTGAAGCAGGACGCGACCGAGGCAAGCAGCAGCTCCGTCGGTTGGGGGCCGGCGTTGGTGCCGCCGGGTACCGACTCCGGCTCGTCCACGACCAACTCGAAGTCGCCGGCCTGCACGACGGCCCGCAGGCCCCCGTCCCAGCGGGCCTGGACACTGCGCTGCGCGGCCACGTTCACTCCTCTGGTGGTGCCGGAACTCGGACGGACGCGGCCTTCGGAGTCGAGTTCGCCCGTCGGGGGCGCTCGGGAGGGTGAAGCCAACGGAGGTGCAACATCCGTGCAACCGATGTGCGGCACGGTGTCCCTGGTCACCCACCGGACTCTCCGTCGGGAGCTGCGATGACCGCCGCCCACGCCCGCACCCTGTGCTGTCACGAGTGCCCCGCCGCCACCGAGCACGCCGTCCACCACGACCGCCTGTTGACCGTCGACGTCGACCCCGACGAGCTGCTCGCCCTGCTCGAGATGGCCGTGACCTGGCACGAGCTGGACTACGGCGAGCTCCCGGTGCTCGGTCCGGCGGCCTGGTTGACGTTCGCCGAGACCCACCGGTGGACCTATCCCGAGCGCGCCGAGCGGGCGTTCAGCCTCGCCGTGGACATCGTCGGGCGCAGGTCGGCCGAACTCTCCCCGGAGCCGCAGCTGGCCACGGTGCTCGACCTCGTTCGCGGCTAGCATCGTCCAGAGCACGTGTCGGATAGTAGATGTCGTGAGCCACGAGGGGTCCGTGCCCGCCTTTCTCGATCTCCCCGACCGCCCGCCCAAACCGCGGCGAACCGGGCTGACCCACGTCCTCGACCAGGGCGCGGGCCGGCAGGCGACAGCCGATCTGCTCGACTCCGCCGCCGCGCAGATCGACATCTGGAAGGTCGGCTGGGGCACCGCGTACGTGGACACCGCCATCGGCGCCAAGCTCGCGCTGCTGGCCGAGCACGCCATCGCCGCCTGCCTCGGCGGCACGTTGTTGGAGATCGCGTGGGCGCAGGGCCGGGCGGCGCAGTGCCTGGCGTGGGCTCGTGAGGTGGGGTTCTCCCACGTCGAGGTGTCCCGCGGCACGGTGGACATGACGCAGCGGGAGAAACGAGCGCTGATCGCCGCGGCGGTGACGGACTTCACGGTGCTGGCCGAGGTCGGCACGAAGGCGCCGGGGGAGCAGCGGGCCGCGCGACACTGGCCCGTCGAGTGTCGGGCCGATCTCGACGCCGGGGCGAGCCTGGTCGTCACCGAGGGGCGGCAGAGCGGCACCGTCGGCACGTTCGACGCGTCGGGCCGGGTGCGTCCCGACGTCGTGGAGGCGGTGGCGGCCGCGGTGGGCGTCGAGCGGGTGGTGTTCGAGGCGCCGCGGGCGGCCCAGCAGGCGTGGTTCATCCGCCGGTTCGGGCCGTCGGTGAACCTCGGTAACGTCGCGCTCCCTGACGTGCTGTCGGTGGAGACGCTCCGGCTGGGCCTGCGTTCGGACACCGCGGCGCTCGACCGGCGGGAGATCGCGGGGTCGGAGCTCGCGTGAAGGGCCCCAACCTCGTGCCGAACCGGTACCGCGGGGTGGCGGTCGCGACGCTGCCGCCGTCGGTGCCGCTCGACGGGGACTCGCTGCGGGCGCACTTCCTGGGCCGGGAGGCCTACCGGCGCACCCGGTTCGTCGTCGTACGCGGAACACGCCTCGACGTTGCCGCCCGGTCCGAGCCCGCGACCGCACTGCTGCACGTGACCCGCGCGTCGGACACCGCGCTGTTCTCCGCGATCACGTCGGTGGAACTGCTCGCCGGACCGGACGAGTGCGCCTACGTCGTGGAACCCGAAGCCGACACCGGGATCCCGTCGGAGCTGGCGCGGGTGGCGCTCGCCCGCGCGCCCGGGGCGCGGGCGGTGGTGGTGCAGGGCCGGTACGCGCACGTCAACGTGATCGTCGACCCGGACCCGCTGCGGGTGGTGGTGCGCGAGGTCGTGCCGCCCGAGCCCGCGAAGCTGCTCGACCAGGCCCGCCGCGTGCTGGCCGTCGCCGAGGACCTGCCCCCGATCGAGCTGGTCGGCGAGCTCACCGACCTCGCGTCGCTGGCGGCGTCGCGACCGAGCGCGCACTACCTGCTGCCGTGCCGCGGGTCCGGCGGCGAGGTGGCGGGGGCGCAGGTGTCCTATCTCGACGAGCACCCCGAGCGCGCGGACTGGACGTTGCTGGGCTGCGCGCGGTCGCAGCAGATCCACCGCCACTTCTACGGCGGGGACGCGCCGATCGTCGACCTCTGCCCGAAGCGCGCGGCGGCGGCGGCGGGGGAGCGGCTGCTCACGAAGTGCTGCCTGCAGGAGGAGCACGTGGAGTCCGGGGCGGGCTGGGTGGCGGTGCCGTGGGGTTCCTCGCTGGGCCACGTCCGGGACGCGCTGACCCGGCTGGCGGCGCAGGAGGAGCCGGTGTGGGCACCCGTCTGAGCTCGTCGACGCTGTACGCCCACCTGTGGGGCACTCCCGAGCTGGACGCGGTGTTCGACGAGCGCGCGATGCTCCAGACCTGGCTCGACGTGCTCGTCGCGCTGGCGCGGGCGCAGGCGTCGCTGGGGATCGTGCCGGCCGCGTCGGCGTCGGCGATCGCGGCTGCGGCGCGGGTGGAGGCGCTCGACCTGGAGTACGTGGCCGAGCAGACCCGCCTCACCTCGCACTCGACGCTCGGGCTGATCCGCGGGTTGCTGCGGGTGCTGCCCGAGCAGGTGCGCGAGCACGTCTACGTCGGGGCGACGGTGCAGGACGTGTCCGACACCTGGTTCGGCATCCTCATGCGCGACGTCGGCGCGATCGCGCGTCGCGACCTGACCGCCTTGCGGGGGCTGTTGCTCGACCTCGCCGTCGAGCACCGGTCCACCGTCATGGCCGGGCGCACGCACGGGCAGCCGGGCGCGCCGATCACGTTCGGGTTCAAGGTCGCGTCCTGGGCCGACGAGGTGGGGCGCCATCTGGACCGGCTCGCCGAGGGGGAGCGGCGCTGGGCGGTGGGGCAGCTCGGTGGGGCCGTCGGGGTGCTCGCGTTCTTCGGGGCCGACGGCCCGGAGCTGCGGGCGCGGTTCTGCGCCGAGGTGGGGCTGGCCGATCCGGGGATCTCCTGGCTGTCGTCGCGGGATCGGGTGGCCGAGTTCGGGACGGTGCTCGCGATGATCGCCGGGACGCTGGCGCGGATCGGTACCGAGGTCTACGAGCTGGCCCGCCCGGAGATCGGGGAGCTGGCCGAGGCCGCGCCGGCCGGGGCCGTCAGCTCGATCACGATGCCGCACAAGCGCAACCCCGAGGGCAGCGAGCACCTCGACACCCTGGCCCGGCTCGCGCGCTCGGCGGCGGCGGTGCTGCTGGAGGGCATGGTGGCCGGGCACGAGCGCGACGGGCGGGCGTGGAAGGCGGAGTGGGTGGCGCTGCCCGAGGTCTGCCAGCTCACCGGGGCGGCGCTGCGGCTCGCGCTGGGGCTCGTCGAGGGGCTGGAGGTGCACGCCGACGCGATGGCCGCGAACGTCGCCCGGTTCGGCCCCGCGCTTGCGTCCGAGCGCGTGCTCGTCGGGCTCTCGGCCCGGATCGGCAAGCACCGAGCGCAGCAGGTGCTGCACGAGATCCTGCGCGAGCACCCCGAGGATCCAGCCGCCGCCCTGGCCGCCCGAGGCCTCGCCACAGAATCCGAAGTCCGTTCCTGGTCCACCCCATGACCCGCGAGTCGGTACGAGTTGGCGGGCGAGTCGGCACGTTCTGGCGTAATGCCTCGGCCCGCTGGTCCGCCGGGGCCCGTCGGTTGATCCGCCGTCCACTGTTCCGGGGCTCACTGACGCCGATTCGCCCGCCGGATCGTGCCGACTCGCCCGCCAACTCGTACCGACTCGCGCACCGATTCGTACCGACTCGCGGGGTGGGGGTGGGGACGCCGGTGCATCGCGCCGAGCGGGTGGAGGGGGTGGTAGGGGGTGGGGCGTTGCTGGTCAAGCGGGATGATGTGATCGGGTTTGGGGTGGCGGGTAGCAAGACTCGGGCCCTGGAGTACCTGGTCGGGGACGCGTTGGTCGAGGGGGCGGACGTGTTCGTCACCGGTGGTGGGGCCGGGTCGAACTTCTGCCCGGGTGCCGCGATGGCCGCGCGTGTCGCTGGCCTGGACTGTGAGCTGGTGGTCTGGGGGGACCCGGCGGGTTCGGACAACCTGGCGCTCGCCGTCGCGGCCGGGGCGACGCTGCTCCCGACGGGCGGCACCGATCGGGAGGCCGTCGACGCGCTCGTCGAGCAGCGGGCCGCGCGGCTGCGGGCGTGGGGTCGCCGCCCGTACGCCGTGCCGCGCGGGGGTGCGACGGCGGTGGGCGCCGTCGGGTTCGCCCGCGCGGCAGCCGAGCTGGTCGAGCAGCTGGACGAGCCGCCAGCGTTGATCGTGCTCCCCGTCGGCTCTGGCGGCAGCTGCGCCGGGCTGGTCGCCGGGCTCGCCGCGGCCGGGGTCGACTGGCCCGTCCTCGGGGTCTCGGTGAGCCGCCCACCTGCCGAGATCGCCGCCCGCGTGCAGGAGCTCGCCGCCGGCTGCGCCGCGCTGCTCGGCGGGCCCGCACCGCTCGTCCCCGAGATCGTGGACGCCCGCGGCCCCGGCTTCGGGACGGCGACACCGCGCGAGCGGGACCGGGCCCGGCTCGCCCTGCACACCGAGGGCCTGCTGCTCGACGAGACCTACGGCGCCAAGGCGTTCTCGGTCGCGGTGGACCGGCTGCTCGCCGACCCCGGCGGGCCCGTCCTCTACTGGCACACCGGTGGGCTGCTGCCCGCCGTCGCGAGCATCCGGAAGGACGTGCCATGACCTCGTCGCCGCCCCGGCGCACCCGCCCGGAAGGACCGCCGCAGGGCGGCCCGGCCCAGGAGCTCATCGACTCCGGGTTCACCCTGGAGAACGCCGACGCGAGCTTCCTGCACCACGGGCTCAACCTCGCCGACATCGCCCACGTGCTCGACCTCGCGCGTCGCGGCATCGTCCCGGAGGCGGCGCGCCGCGAGCTGCTCGCGCTCCTGCTCGAGGTGACCGAGATCCAGCCTGCCGACTTCCCCTACGACCCCGTCCACGGGGAGCCCTACAACTCCCGGGAGCGGTACTTCGTCACCCGCATCGGTGACGTCGCCGGCTGGCTGCACGCGGGCCGGCCCCGTCGCGAGGCCGCCCGGATCGCGCTGCGCCTGCACCTGCGCCGCCAGCTCACCGAGCTCGTCGCCGAGGCCGCGGCGTTCGCCACCGCGACCACCGCCCGCGCCGAGGAGCACGCCGAGACGGTGCTGCCCGACCAGACCTACCTGCAGCAGGCCCAGCCCTCGACGTTCGGGCACTACCTGCTGTCGTTCGTCTACCCGTGCGTGCGCGACGCCCGCCGGCTGCTCGACGAGCTGGACTGGGTGGACGCCAGCCCCGGCGGCGCGGGCTGTGTGAACGGCACCCGGCTGCTGGACGACCGCGGCCCGATCGCCGACGCGCTGGGCTTCCGCGGCGTCATCGCGCACACCCGCGACGCGATGTGGCAGGTCGACGGCCTGGTGCACATCCTCGCGACGGCGGCGAGCCTGCTGTCGAACCTCTCCAAGCTCGCCGAGGACCTGGAGATCTTCTCCTCCAGCGAGTTCGACTTCGTCGATCTCGACGACTCGTTCACCCGCTCGTCGGTGCTGATGCCGAACAAGCGCAACCCGTACGCGCTGGCGATCGTGCGCGGGGCCTCGGGTGTGGTCATCGGGCGGCTGACCGGGTTCCTCGCGGTGACCAAGAGCCCGTCGGCGCGCAGCGACAACCTGATCTTCGCCTACGGCGAGGTGCCGCGGGCGCTGGACCTGTCGCTGCGGATCACTCGGCTGATGACCGGGGTGGTGCGGACGCTGCGGGTGCACCCGACGCGGATGCGCGCGGAACTCGACCGCGGCTACACCCAGGCCACCGACCTCGCCGAGCATCTCGTGCAAGCTCGTGGCGTCGACTACCGGACGGCCTACGTCGTCGTCGGTGACACGGTGCGAACCGCGAGCCGGGCCGGCATCCCGGGCAACGAGATCACCGGCGAGATGATCGACGATGCCGCGCTCGCGCACACCGGCCGCTCCTGGGATCTGGCCGGTGCCGACCTGTCCGACGTGCTCGACCCGTGGCGGATCGTGCTCTCCCGCCAGGCCGACGGTGGTGCCGCCCCGGCGGCTCTCACCCGAATGATCGGAGGGCTGCGGGCGTCGGTCGCGGCACTGACCGCCGACGCCCACACCCGCACGGCGGCGTTCGACCACGCGGAGGAGGCGCTACTCGCCACCGCCCGCGCGGTCGTCACCGGCTGAGCAGGACGCGGGCCCTACATTCCGTCCAGTATGGTAGAACCATATGTCGCATGGTGGATAGTGGTGACGGTTCTCAGCGCAGACCACGGAAGTAAGGATCCGACGTGCCCCGGAAGACAGTGATCATCGGTGGCGGAGCGGCCGGTCTGGGCTCCGCCGGCGGCGTGAAGGCCGCCGACCCGGACGCCGAGGTCGTCGTCTACACCGCCTACGAGGACGTCGCCTACAGCCCGTGTGGCATCCCTTACGTCCACGGCGGGGAGATCCCGGACTTCGAGCGGCTGTTCCTGGCGGGCAAGCAGGCCTACGTCGACGCGGGCATCGACATCCGCTACGAGACCGAGGTCACTGCCATCGACACCACCGCCAAGACGGTGACGGTGGCCGGCGAAGGCGCGGTCGGCTACGACAACCTGATCATCGCGACCGGCTTCGACTACGCCGACCCCGGCGTCCCCGGGGGCGAGCTCGGCGGCCTGTACTACGTCAAGAACATCCGCCAGGCGATGGAGTGGGACAAGGTCATCGCCGGGACGAAGCGCGCGGTGGTCGTCGAGGCAGGCCCGCTCGGCCTGGAGATGGTCACCGCCCTGGCGCACCGCGGCGTCGAGACCCATCTGATCGACCCGCACCCCTACGCGCTGGCGACGATGGCCGACCCCGACATCATGGCGCCGGTCGAGGAGTCCTGGCGCGAGCTGGGCGTGCACCTGCACTTCAACACCACGCTCGAGGCGTTCCTCGGCGACGGTAACGGCCAGGTCCGCGCGGTGCAGACCTCCGAGGGTGAGATCGCCGCCGAGCTCGTCGTGGTGGCCACGCACAAGACCCCGAGCAACGCACTCGCCGCGGCGGCCGGGCTCAAGCTGGGCTCGACCGGTGGGATCATCGTCGACGGGCAGATGGCGACGTCCGCGCCGTACGTGTGGGCTGCCGGTGACGTCACCGAGATCCCGCACGGGCTGACCCGCACCCCGTTGCAGGGGCTCACCGGCTCGCACGCCTACGCGCAGGGCAAGACGGCCGGCACCAACGCCGGCGGCGGCACCCGCGCCTACCGCGCGGTCTACGTCCCCTGGGGCACCCCGGCCGGCAAGTGGGTCATCGGCGGCGCCTCGTTCGGCGAGGTGACGGCCACCGCGCTGGGCATCCCGTACGTCAAGGGGGAGGCGCAGGGCATCTCCCGCGCCCGCTACTACCCGGGCGTGCAGCCGGTCCGGGTCAAGCTGCTCGCCGAGCCCGGCACGCTGCGCCTGATCGGCGCCCAGATGGTCGGCGGCGGGGAGGGGATCAAGGAGCGCGCCGACTTCCTCGCCCAGGCGATCCGGTTCGGCATGACGCTGCACGACCTGTCGAGCATGGAGAACGTCTACTCACCCGCCATCGGTGCGCTCAACGAGCCGATCGCCGTCGCGGCGACCAACGGCGTGGCCGCCGCGGCGAAGCAGGGCTGAGCGATGGCGTCGTTCTTCGGCTGGCTGCGCAGCAACTCCGAGCACTACCTGCTCGTCGCCGCGCACCAGAAGTTCGCGAGAACCCGCGGGACGCCCGCCCCGCGCCCCCCGAAGGGGCTGAAGGAGATCTTTTGGCTGAAGGTCTTCGTGCCGGTCTACGGCGTGCTGCCGTGGTCGCTGCGCAGCACGATCATGAGGGCGATGCCGGGCAGCCACCGCAGGACGTGGGCGCCGCCACCCCGTTCCCAGGGTCCGGCGGTCTGACCCGGACAGCACCACCACCCGAGGAGAAGGAGAACCACCGTGGCTCAGATCGCCGGTGAGCGACTCAACAAGGGCGACGCGATCGTCGACTACGAGGACAAGGTCTTCGAGGACATCCAGGCCAACGAGGGTGAGAAGGCCTACATCTTTATGCACACCGTGCCCTTCGAGGGCTCGGTCGGCCTGGTCAACATGTTGACCATGACGCGGATCAACCGGAAGGGCTTCGACACCAGCCTGATCCTGTACGGGCCCGGTTCCCTGATGGCCTCGGCCACCCGCGGGTACCCCAAGGTCGGTGACGAGGCGTTTCCGGGGGCGATGGCCTACAACCGGCAGCTGGAGACCTTCATGAAGGAGGGCGGCAAGGTGTACGCCTGCCGGTTCTCCGCGGCGATGCTCTACGGTATGCGCGAGACCGACTTCATCGAGGGCGTCAAGCCGATCAACCCCCTTGATGTGCTCGACGCGAACCTGACCGCCCGCCGCGAGGGTGCCCTGGTCATGCAGACCTGGACCCTGTAGCGAACGGGCCCCGTACGCGCCGACGGCGGGTGGTCCCGATGACCGCCCGCCCCGGCGCCGCTTTCGGCCATGGGGGGACCACCGTGCCCGATACCGCTCCACCTGCTGCCCTGTACTCCTCGCGGGTCCGTTGGCGGGCCGCCGAGGACCGGCTCTACCCGAGCCTGATCTCCGACCCCGCCTCCTACCAGCGTGCGATCACCGACGTGCAGGCCGTGGTCGCCGAACTGCGCCACCGCACGACCTCGGCCGCCGACCTGGCTGCGATCGAGGCCGCGCCCGACGGCCTGCTTGCCGCGGCCTGTCCGGCCGGCGTCGGTGTGCCTGCGGACCTGCTGGTGGCGGTGGCCTGCGGCCTGCGTGACCGCGAGATCACCGCCGAGAGTGAGCGCACCCGCCACAGCGCCGTGATCGACGCCGCCCAGACCGCCGGGGAGACCTGGGCTGTCCTCGATGGTCCCCCCGCCACGGAGCTCACCGAGGGGCGGTCGGTCACCCTGCACCTGGCCTCCGGTGACCTCGTCGAGGCGACGGTCGATCCGTGGTCCGGGCAGGACCCCTACACCGTCCAGGTGGTGCCCGCCCTGGGGATCGGCACCACGGTGGCGTTCGCCGATCGCGACGCGTGGCTCGCCGAGCTCACCCGTGTCCGCGCCGGGATCGAGGCACGCGGACCCGTCCACGACGGCCCGGAGCCGTCGTGACCGTCGCCAGCCGCTCCGCCCGGCAGGTCACCGTCCCGGACCGGGTCGTGCTCCGGTCCGTCGGTGATGCCGCCGAGCTGGCGGCACATCACGAGATCCGGCGCGCGGTGTTCGTGGCCGAGCAGGGCGTCTTCACCGACTCCGACGCCGACCGGCACGACGACGCGGTCGACACCGTGCACGTGCTCGGGCTCGTCGACGGTGTGCCGGCCGGGACGGTGCGGCTGTTCCCCCGGGACGGGGATCCGGGCGGAGTCTGGCAGGGCGACCGGCTCGCGGTGCTCCCGCCGTTCCGTACGGCCGGGCTCGGTGGCCCGCTCGTGCGCTTCGCGGCCACCGCCGCGGCCGCGCGGGGCGGGCGTCTGATGATCGCCCACGTGCAGCTGCCCAACGAGACGTTCTTCCGGCGGCTGGGCTGGACCCGTCGCGGCGAACCGGAGCTCTACGCCGGGTTCCCACACCTGCTCATGGACATCGACCTGCTGGCGGCGTCCGCAGGCTCCTGACCCGGCCCCTACCGCACGACCTCGTTAACGGGACCACCGACGGGCTGTTCGGTGGTCCATCCTAGGGCCCAGGCGCCGGTGGTGTGGTCGGTCTCGCCGCCGGCTTCGGCGAACGTCACCAACGCCGCGGCCAGGCCGTCCCTGGCCCGCCGCGGCATGCGGCCGAGCAGCTCCGCGATGGCGCCGCGGCGGTGGCTGTTGACGTCGTCGACCAGCTCACGTCCGGCAGCGGTAAGCTCGAGCACGAGATTGCGGCGGTCGGTCGGGTCGTCGTGGCGCCCCAGCAACCCGGCTCCGACGAGACGGTCACAGACTCGGGTGGCGTTCGAAGGGTGGACCCCGAGTCCTTCGGCGACGGATCGGAGGTTGAGCGGACCGCTGCTGGCGACCATCACGAGGACGCGCAGCTGGGGGAGCGTGACCCGGTCCTCGACGGCGGTGATCGATCGGGCGCTCAGCGCGACCAGTACCCGGGTCGCGAGCATCACGGCATCGATCTGCTCGTCGGTGGGCCCGTCGCCGACCCCGGTCGGCGGCGCGTTGCCGTCCATGTCGGAATTGTCCACTAGTCGGTGCGACGGCGCAATCCTTGCCGCAACGTGTGTAGTACCGCAACTAGTCGGGTAGTCATCGAGAGCTGGGGCCGCTCAGCCGGCCACACCACACCAGGAGGACTCGATGGCTGCCCAGAACGTCGCCGACCACCTGCTCGGCCGCTTGCGTGAGTGGGGCGTGGACACCGTGTTCGGCTATCCCGGTGACGGCATCAACGCCCTGCTCGCAGCCTGGGGACGCGCGGACGACGATCCGCGGTTCATCCAGGCGCGCCACGAGGAGATGGCTGCGTTCGAGGCCGTCGGGTATGCGAAGTTCACCGGACGCGTCGGGGTCTGCGCGGCCACCTCCGGGCCGGGCGCGATCCACCTGCTCAACGGGCTCTACGACGCCAAGCTCGACCACGTCCCGGTCGTCGCGATCGTCGGTCAGACCAACCGCAGCGCGATGGGTGGCTCCTACCAGCAGGAGGTGGACCTGCTGAGCCTGTTCAAGGACGTCGCGAGCGACTACGTGCAGATGGTCACGGTCCCCGAGCAGTTGCCCAACGTCCTGGACCGGGCGATCCGGATCGCCACCGCGCGGCGCGCCCCGACAGCACTCATCATCCCGGCCGACGTTCAGGAGCTCGACTACTCCGCTCCGCCGCACGAGTTCAAGATGGTGCCCTCCAGCCTGGGCATGCATTGGCCGGAGGTGACGCCCGATCCCGCCGCGGTGCGCCGAGCCGCCGACGTGCTCAACGCCGGCAGCAGGGTGGCGATGCTGGTCGGGGCCGGCGCGCGCGGTGCGGCTGCCGAGATCGAGCAGACTGCTGACCTGCTGGGGGCGGGGGTGGCCAAGGCGTTGCTCGGCAAGGACGTGCTCTCTGACGAGCTGCCCTACGTCACCGGTGCGATCGGGTTGCTCGGCACCCGGCCCAGCTACGAGATGATGATGGGTTGCGACACCCTGCTGACCATCGGATCGAGCTTCCCGTACACCCAGTTCATGCCCGAGTTCGGGCAGGCCCGCGGGGTGCAGGTGGACGTCGACCCGTCGATGATCGGGATGCGCTACCCGTACGAGGTCAACCTGGTCGGCGACGCCGCCACCACCCTGCGCGCGCTGGTCCCGCTGCTGGAGCGCAAGACCGATCGCGGCTGGCGCGAGGGCATCGAGTCCGACGTCGCCCGGTGGTGGGAGACCATGGCGATGGAGGCGGCCGTCGAGGCCGACCCGGTCAACCCGATGCGTCTGTTCGCCGAGCTGAGCGAGCGGCTGCCCGACGACGCGATCGTCACCGCCGACTCGGGTTCGGCGGCCAACTGGTACGCCCGGTTGCTGCGCTTCCGTGGCCGGATGCGGGGGTCGCTGTCGGGGAACCTGGCCACGATGGGCCCCGGGGTTCCGTACGGCATCGGTGCGAAGATCGGCTGCCCGGACCGACCGGTGATCGTGTTCGCCGGTGACGGCGCGATGCAGATGAACGGGCTCGCGGAGCTGATCACGATCCGCCGGTACTGGTCGGAGTGGGCGGATCCGCGCCTGATCGTCGCCGTGCTGCACAACAACGATCTCAACCAGGTGACCTGGGAGATGCGGGCGATGGCGGGCGCTCCGAAGTTCGTGGAATCGCAGAGCCTGCCCGAGGTCGACTACGCCGGGTTCGCCGCGAGCCTGGGCTTGCAGGCGATCCGGGTGGACAAGCCCACTGACGTCGGGCCCGCGTGGGACCGGGCGCTCGCGGCGGACCGCCCGACCGTGCTCGACGTGCGTTGCGACCCGAACGTCCCGCCGATCCCGCCGCATGCCACGTTCGAGCAGATGAAGGACGCCGCGCTGGCCATGGCGCAGGGCGACGAGGACGCCTGGGGCGTACTCAAGCAGGGCGTTCGGACTAAGCTGCAGGAGTTCCTGCCGCACCGGGAGGGCTGACGGGTGCCCGGTGCAACGACGACCGCTCGCGCCACCGCGGTGCAGCGGAAGGCAGCTGTGTCGGACAGCGCTGTCGACGCCCTCGACGTCTCCGTCTACACGGTGCCGACCGATGCGCCGGAGGGCGATGGCACGCTGGCCTGGGACTCCACCACGATGGTGCTCGTGGCGGCCCGCTGCGGTGACGTGACGGGCACCGGCTGGACCTACGGGCCACCGGCCTGTGCCGACGTGGTCGGTGACCAGCTGACCGAGGTCGTGGTCGGCAGGGACGCCCTCGATGTCGGCGCGGCCTTCGGTGCGATGGTCGCGTCGGTGCGCAACGCCGGACGTCCCGGTGCCGTCGGCTATGCGATCTCCGCCGTCGATATCGCGCTGTGGGACCTCAAGGCACGGCTGCTCGACCTGCCGCTGCACCGGCTGCTCGGCGCGGTCCGCACCGAGGTGCCGGTGTATGGCAGCGGTGGGTTCACCACCTACGACGCCGGGCAGCTGCGGGACCAGCTCCAGGCGTGGACGCTGCAGCAGATCCCCCGCGTGAAGATCAAGGTCGGCGAGTCGTGGGGCGCCGAGCCCGGGCGCGACCTGGCCCGGATGGCCCAGGCCCGCGACGTCATCGGACCCGACGTCGAGCTCTATGTCGACGCCAACGGCGGCTACGGGCGCAAGCAGGCTGTCCGGATCGCCGACGCCGCCGCCGACTGCGACATCAGGTGGTTCGAGGAGCCCGTGTCCTCCGACGACCTCGAGGGGCTGCGCGCGGTGCGCGAGGCCGTCCGGCCCGACGTCACCGCCGGGGAGTACGGCGGCGATCTCACCTACTTCCGCCGGATGTGTGCCGCGGGCGCCGTGGACTGCCTGCAAGCCGACGTCAGCCGGTGCGGGGGGATCACCGAATGGCTGCGGATCGCGGCCGTCGCAGCCTCGTATCACCTTGAGATCTCCGGGCACTGCGCCCCGCACCTGCACGCCCACGCCGCCGCGGCGACCCCCAACCTGCGGCACCTGGAATGGTTCCACGATCACGTCCGCATCGAGCGGATGTTCTTCGACGGGGTCCTCGACCCGACCGGCGGCACCGTCACGCCCGCTCCCGGCGCTGCCGGCCACGGACTGACCCTGCGCGCCGAGGTGGCCCGCCGGTACCAGGCGGGCGAGACCGCGCGCCGTGGCGCTACCGCAGGAGGACGGCCATGAACACCGGCGTGAGCACGAACGGCCGCGGCGACGGTCTGCCGGGCTTCGATGTCGTCGTGGAGGAGCCCGTCCCGTGGATGCTCCTGGTCCGCGTGCGCGGGGCACTGGACGCGACCACGGTCCTGAAGCTGCGTGAGATCGTGGACGGCCGTCTGACCTGGTCGCGGCCCTGCCGGCTGGTGATCGAGCTCAGTGACGTCACGCTACTGTCCTCGGCCGGCCTCGACTTCCTCCGGCACCTGCACCGGCGCTCCCGGGCCGAGGACGTGCACCTGATGCTGGTCGGAGCCGGGAACCGGGCGGTCCACCGGCCCCTGCGGCTCACCGGACTGCTGGCGCTGTTCGACACCCGGCCCACCGTCGCGCACGCCCTCGTCGGATCCGCGGCGTGCCCCGCGTGGCACCGGACCGACGCAACCGCCGCAACGGCCCTGGACGAGACCAGAGGAGTGTGAATGATGACCGGCGATCAGAGCCAGGTGGTGGTCGTGACCGGCGCCAGCGGCGGCATCGGCCGGGCCACGGCCCGAGCGTTCGGCGACCGCGGTGCCCGGGTGGCGTTGCTCGCCCGCGGCGAGCGCGGCCTGGCGGGTGCGGCCGACGACGTCCGGGCTGCGGGCGGCATGGCCCTGCCGATCGAGGTCGACACCGTCGACCACCAGCGCCTCGACGAGGCCGCCGAACGGATCGAGCGGGAGCTCGGACCGATCGACGTGTGGGTCAACGTGGCGTTCACCTCGGTGTTCGCGCCCTTCACGAAGATCACCCCGGAGGAGTACCGAAGGGTCACCGAGGTGACCTACCTCGGCTACGTCTACGCCACCCGGGTCGCGCTCGCGCGGATGCTGCCACGCGACCGGGGAACGATCGTGCAGGTCGGGTCCACGCTCGCCTACCGGGGCATCCCGTTGCAGACGGCGTACTGCGGGGCCAAGCACGCCGTGCAGGGCTTCCACGAGTCGTTGCGCTGCGAGCTGCTGCACGACCGGAGCAAGGTGCGGGTGACGATGGTGCAGATGCCCGCGGTGAACACCCCGCAGTTCTCCTGGGTGCTCTCCCGGCTGCCGCAGCATGCGCAGCCGGTGCCGCCGATCTACCAGCCCGAGGTGGCCGCGCGGGCGGTCGTGCACGCCGCGGACCACCCGCGGCGGCGGGAGTACTGGGTCGGCGCGAGCACGATGGGCACGCTGGTCGCGAACAAGCTCGCGCCCGGGCTGCTCGACCGCTACCTGGCCCGGACCGGGTACTCCGCGCAGCAGACCGGCCAGCCGCGCGACCCGGACCAGCCGGCGAACCTGTGGGAGCCGGCCGACGGCCCAGACGGGCACGACTTCGGCGCGCACGGCGCGTTCGACGACCGCTCGATCGGTCGCAGCTACCAGCTGTGGGCCTCCCAGCACCACGGGCTGCTTGCCGCTGCCGGGAGCGGAGCCATGGCGCTGCTCGGGTTGGCCGCCCTCCGGGCCCGGCGATGACCGCCGCGTCGGCCGTGCTCGCCGCTCGCGCGGTCTGGGGCGCGGTGCTGCTGACCGTTCCCGGTCGGCTGCTCGACCTGGCGCGCCCGGACGGGCGAGCTGGTCCGCAGGTCTGCACGTCCCTCACCGGGGTGGCGTTCGCCGCGCTGAGACCCCGCTGGCGACGCGTCGCACTGATCGACACCGCGGTGGCCGCCGGCGTCGGCGCGGCCACCGCGCTCACTTCCACGATCGACGAGAGGACCTGAGATGCGCCAGCCCTGGAGGGCCCGCGAGGCCGAGCACCTGGTCGACCACCTGGTGCGCAACGTGGCGCACGGCCGTTTCGAGCGCTCGCTGTCCGGGCTGACCGCAGCCGCGGCGCTCGTCACGGGCGTGGAGGTGTACCTGGAGCACTACAAGGGCAGCTTCGGCAACAAGTGGATGTGGAGCCCGGTGCTGCTGACGCCGCCGCTGGCCGTGGCCGGCGTGGGCGGGGTGTTCTCGAAGCGCTGGGCGAAGACGGCGCTGCCGGTGACCGCGTCCTGAGCGCGGGCGAGCAACGATTGCGAGGTACCAACTCCATGTCATCACCAGTGCAAGGCCCACCGCCCGGCGGCAATGCATCGATCAAGCCCGTCAGCCCCAACCCCTATCGACTCCGGACCGGCCGCATCGTGCTGATCGGGGAAGGCGTGCTGCTCGTCGTCCTGGGCGTCTGGGGGCTGCTGGCGAACCTGTCCGATCCGGGTCCGGACCCGACGGGAGCGCCGGTCGCGGTACTGCACCTGACCATGCTGCACGCCGTGGTGCTGCTGGCCACCGGCGTCGGCGCGCTCGCCTGCGCCTGGCGACGGCGGGCGGCGCTGGCGTTCATCGTGGTGCAGGGGGTCGGCTACCTGCTGCTGTTCACCATCGGGCTGGGTGCCGCCGGGCGGGAGAAACCGACAGCGCTGGGCTTCGACTACGCCGACGCCGTGCTGCACGGAGCGCTGATGATCATCGCTCTCGGTCTCGGAATGTGGCTGGCCGGTCAGACCCTGGAAGGTCGCTGGTGGGTGCCCCGCCGCGGTGCGCAGCGCCAGCGGGCCCAGCGGTGACGGGCATCGAGATCGAGGGCTCGTTCGGCCCGCACGTCCTGCGGGAGTACGCGCTGCTGGCTGACGGTGAGCGCGGGGTCCTCGTCGGTCCGCACGGCGATCTCGCCTGGATGTGCGCGCCCCGCTGGGACTCCGATCCGGTGTTCTCCTCGCTCGTCGGCGGCGTGGGCACCTACGCCGTCACCCCGACGGGTCGCCACGTCTGGGGCGGGTACTACGAGCCCGGCACCCTCGTCTGGCGCTCCCGCTGGATCACCGGGACCGGGATCGTGGAGTGTCGCGAGGCGCTGGCCTTCCCCGGCGACCCGGCGCGGGCGGTGGTGCTGCGCCGGATCGTCGCGGTGCGCGGCGACGCCCGCGTGCAGGTCGTCTTCGAGCCCGCCGCCGGCTTCGACGGTCTTCCCGTGCGCGACCTGCACCATGACGGCCACGGATGGTGGGAGGGTCGTACCGGCGACCTGCGGGTGCGCTGGACCGGCGCGCCGGGCGCGCGGGTGCACGACGGACGGCGGCTGACCGCGGTGCTCGACGTACCCGCCGGCGGACATCACGATCTCGTGCTCGAGCTGGCGCAGACCCCGCTGCCCGACTCCCCACCCGATCCCGGCCGAGCCTGGGCGGGTACCGAGGCAGCCTGGCACGAGGCCGTACCCCGGCTCGGACCGACCCTCGCCCCGGGCGACGCCCGGCACGCCTACGCCGTGCTGCGGGGCCTGACCAGCTCCGGGGGCGGGATGGTCGCCGCGGCGACCACGAGCCTGCCCGAGCGCGCCGAGCAGGGCCGTAACTACGACTACCGCTACGTCTGGATCCGTGACCAGTGCTACGCGGGCCAGGCCGTCGGCGCGGACGGGCCGCATCCCCTGCTCGACGACGCCGTCCGGTTCGTCTCCGAGCGCATTCATGACGACGGTCCACACCTCGCGCCCGCCTACACCACCACCGGGCAGCCGGTACCCGACGAGCGCCGCCTCGACCTGCCCGGATACCCGGGCGGCGGGCTCGTCGTCGGCAACCACGTGAACGCCCAGTTCCAGCTCGACGCGTTCGGCGAGGCGCTGCTGCTGTTCGCCACCGCGGCCCGCCACGACCGGCTCGACGCCGAGCACTGGGCGGCCGTCACCGCGACCGTCGCGGCCATCTCGAAACGGTGGCGCGACGCCGACGCGGGTGTGTGGGAGCTGGAGAACCGGCGCTGGGCGCACTCGCGGCTGACCTGCGCCGCCGGGCTTCGCGGCGTCGCCGCCGCCGCGGGGGCCGCGGACGCGGCGCAGTGGAGCGCGCTCGCCGACGCCATCGTCGCCGATGTGGCCGACTGCGTGCACCCGTCGGGGCGTTGGCAGCGGGCACCGGAGGATCCCCGGGTGGACGCGGCGCTGCTGCTCCCGGCGCTGCGGGGGGCGCTGCCCGCGACCGACCCGCGCTCGGTCGCGACGGTGCGCGCGGTCGCCGAGGAGCTCGGTGAGGACGGCTACGTCTACCGCTTCCGTCAGGACGCTCGCCCGCTGGGCGATGCCGAGGGCGCGTTCACGCTGTGCGGGTTCGTGCTGGCGCTCGCCGCGCACCAGCAGGGCAACGTCACCGCGGCCGCGCGCTGGTTCGAGCGCAACCGGGCGGCGTGCGGGCCGCCGGGGCTATTCGCGGAGGAGTACGACGTGTCCCAGCGGCAGCTACGCGGCAACCTGCCGCAGGCGTTCGTCCACGCCCTGATGCTCGAGGCGTCGGTCCGCCTCGCGCGGTGATGGGTGGCGCCGAATTCACCGCGCGACGGGGAGGAACATCTCAGCGCGTACGCAGGCAGGCACCGACAGCCGCCCGCTGTCGAGCGTGCGCGGGGTGGGTACCGACAGCCGTCCCGCCGTGACGAACGAGGTCGGCAGCGGAGTCGGGAGCGCGCCCGGCGATGCGGTCGGTGGCGGCCCGGCGTTGATCGGGATCGGGTCGTGCTCCGGCCCGTCGGTGATGCCGCCGAGCTGGCGGCACATCATGAGATCCGGCGCGCGGTGTTCGTGGCCGAGCAGGGCGTCTTCACCGACTCCGACGCCGACCGGCACGACGACGCGGTCGACACCGTGCACGTGCACGGGCTCGTCGACGGGGTGCCGGCCGGGACGGTGCGGCTGTTCCCCCGGGACGGGGATCCGGCCGGAGTCTGGCAGGGGTGGCGCGCCGCGCTTGGGGGCGGTTCAGCAGCAGTGGTGGCCGCGCCAGGCTTCGCGACCTTCCTTGACCGCGACGGCAGCGATGATCAGGGCGACGATGGGGTCGGCCCAGGACCAGCCGAAGAGGCTGTTGAGGACCAGTCCGACGAGCAGCACCCCGGACAGGTAGGTGCAGAGCAGGGTCTGATGAGAGTCGGCGACGGCGCTGGCTGATCCGAGCTCGCGGCCGGCGCGGCGTTGGGCGTGCGACAGGAAGGGCATGACCAGCAGCGACAACGCGGCGAGCGCGATCCCGACGGTCGACGGTGCGGCCTGCGTCACCCCGAGCAGTGCGCGGACGGACTCGACGGTGACGTAGGCGGCGAGCACGAAGAACGACAGTGCGATGATCCGCAGCGCGGTGCGTTCGCGGGATTCGGGGTCGCGGCCGGAGAACTGCCAGGCCACCGCGGCGGCGGAGGCGACCTCGATGACGGAGTCGAGCCCGAACCCGACCAGTGCGGCGGAGGAGGCGACGGTGCCTGCGGAGATCGCGACGACGGCTTCGATGATGTTGTAGGTGATCGTGGCCGCGACGAGCAGCCGGACTCGTCGGGTGAGCAGCGCCCGGCGGTCGTCGGCTGCGGTGTCACCGACAATGAGACGGAGGGGGTCGGAGGCGGGGTTGATCATCGCCATCGGCCTCAGCAGCACTCGTCGTCGTGCGGTGCGGGGCAGGCACTCGGGTCCGTGACCAGCACCAGCTCCAGGAGGTCACCCAGGGCGTGCCCGAGGCGCGGATCGGCCAGCTCATAGCGGGCTCGGCGACCCTCGGGGACGGCCACGACCAGCCCGCAGCCACGGAGGCAACCGAGGTGGTTTGACAGGTTCTGGCGGCTCACCCCGAGTAGCTCGGCCAGCTGGGCGGGATACCCCGGTGCCTCGCGCAGGGCGAGCAGCAGTCGCGCGCGGGTGGGGTCGGACAGGGCGTGCCCGAACCGGGCCAGGACCTGACCGTAGGTCAGCGTCTCCACATCAGAAGAAGATACAGCATGCGGTGTATTCAGTCGTTTCTGTAGCCATGACCGAGGGTTGGCCGCCTGGACATAGATCACCACTTCCACCAATGTCTGGGTGACCACCACCCCGGCTGCGTGCGGGGGTGGTGTCGATAGCGGCCACCGCTAACGCGGCGGTCGTGGCGAAGCGCTTGCGCAGCCACGGCGAGCTGCGGGTGATGCCGGTCGTGCAGGGAGGCAGGCTGTCCGGGGTGGTCACCCGTGGCGACCTGCTCCGGCATCGCGACGACCCCGGCCGTCGCGCGGGCCTGCGACGCTTCTTCGGCAGTCGGGACACGGCGGAGGACGACGCCCTGGACGCGCTGGCGCGGGTACGTCGCACCGGGCTCGCCCCCGGCCGCCGCCACGCCCGTGGACGAGGTGATGACCCGTTCGGTCGTCACTGTCGGGGCGGCGGAACCCGTCGCCTTGGCCGCGCAGCTCATGCTCCACCACCGGCACACCGCGCTCCCGGTCGTCGACGGGGATAGCTGGCTGATCGGCATCCTGAGCGAGGCCGACATCCTGGCTGACCCGCTGGCCGGCCGGTCCGCTCACTCCACGGTCGACGCTGTCATGACCAGGAGGCCGATCACCGTGGACGTTGGCGCGACCGTCGGCCAGGCGAGAGCGCTGGTCGCCGACCACGGCTTGCGCACGGTCCCGGTCGTCGACGCCGGCCGGGTAGTGGGGGTGCTCAGTCGCAGTGACCTGGTCTGACCGCCCGTCGGCGGGCCATGTCAGGGGTCTGCCGGGGGTGCGCCGGACCTGTTGCTGACGGCACTCGCTCTCGGATGTACGGCCTGGTTCGTCGCAGACATCGGTCGCCGGTTCGCCCACGGCGGCACCTTCTATGACCTCGCTCCACCGGGACCCGGTCCAGCTCAGGTCGCAGTGACGACCTGGCCGGCAGCCGTGCAGCCACCGAGCAGGCTCATGCGCACAGCCGTGGCGGCGATCACAGCCACCGTGTTCGGGGCGACTGGTCACCTCCTGGCCGGTGGAACTGTTTCCCCGGTGGTACTGGCCGCGGCGCTCGTCACCGCCGCTGTGCCTGCCTGGCTGCTGGCCGGCCGCGAGCGCAGCTGGGCCGGGATCGCCGCGCTGCAGGTCGCTCAGCGGTATGCCTCGTACACGCGGCGGTCGAGAGCAGCGGCACCGGGCACGCCCCGTTTGCGGTAGGTGGCCAGCGTGGGTCTCGTCGAGACGATGGCCTTGCGGGTGCGGTTGGAGGCCATTCCGTCGGTGAGGTCGAGCGCCTGGGACCAGGCGTTGACGGCCTCCTCAGCCCTGGCCTGGGCAGCTAGACTCTTGCCGAGATCGGCCAGGGTCAGGCCGTGGACACGTCTGCTCTTCTCCGGATCCC
Organism: Mycobacteriales bacterium; assembly: GCA_038257875.1. GTDB lineage: Bacteria > Actinomycetota > Actinomycetes > Mycobacteriales > Pseudonocardiaceae > Pseudonocardia. The sequence continues at coordinate 12,205 of JBBSQN010000039.1, read as the reverse complement.
ACACGAGCAGGGCGCCACGGTGCTGACGTTCGGCACCGGCATGATCGGCCAGGTCGGTGAGAGCTTGAGCGGCATGAAAGGCGATGGTGCTGGCGACGACCGGCCCGGCGACGGCGGAGAACAACGGCCGTGGCTCGTCGGGACGGGTGAAGGCGTTCTCAGCTGCCAGAATGGCCTGCGCGGCAGCAGTCCGTTTCCCGACGGACGCACACGCCCGGGCATGGACGATGTGGAGCACGGCCTCGGACCGGCCGTCCATCTGCCCTACGCTGCGGTCCAGTGCTTTTTCCATCAGGTCAACGCAGTGCCGGGGCTGCTTCAGGTCGAGGGCTTGGTGGGCGATAGCGCGCATCATCCATGCTGCGAGGCTGTGCGGATCGGCCTCGCAAGCCAGCTGGTAGCCGACCTGGTAGTACCGCTGGGCGGCGCCCTCCTGCCCGAGGTCGTGATGCTTCCAGCCCACCAGGTACGCCAGCTCGGCCACCGCTCCGAACGCGCGACGGCGAAGCGCGTCGGAGGAGAAGCGGGCGCGCAGCATCGGCGCGGCGGTGTCGGCGAGGTAGGTGGCGACGGCGGTCAGGCCGTGGCCCCCACCCAAACGGTTGTCGGCGGCGCTGAACGCCACGATGGTGTCGCACACGACGTCGATGTCCCGGTCGCCGACCAGTCCCAGGCTGGTGCGGGCCCGCAGCATGCGTGACACCGCCTCTTGGTCGTAGGTTAGCGGCATCGCGACGCCCGCGACGCTGAACGTCGCCGCGGTGAGGAGTTGGCGGCGGTCCACGTCAGCCCGGCCCAACTCGATCACCGCCGCGACCGGATCCTGGTCTGCGAGCATCTGCTCGTCGGGATCCAGGCCGATCTCGGCCATCGACACCACACGCCCGGCCCGCCGCGACAACGCCTCGGTCAGATACCAACCTGACCGGCCCGACGGACGCGCCCCTTCGACCCAGTGCGCCACCGCCGACTTGTTGGTCCGCAGCACCTCGCCGTTCTCCGCGGCCACCCGCTGCACCGTCCGAGCAAGCGCCTCGTAGGTCCACCCCGTCGCCGCGATCGCCTCCCGCAACCGCGAGTTGGTCTCCCGCTCCGCCACCATGTTCTCCCGCCCACGTTAAACCACGTAAACTATTTTCCATGCTCGCCAGCGTACCTACGGTGCCCATCAGCTCACTGTTTCGACGTCAGCCGACCACAGTGAATCACCCACATGTCAAGGCAGGACACTCGGGTCGCCGTTCTGTGCTCAGGTAGTAGCCATCGACCTGAGCGCCATGCATTCCGCAAGAACAGGAGTCCCACTAACATGATCAACGAGGTTAGCGAGAGCGTGGGAGTAAACCGAGTAAACCAGTCTCTACGCTCACCGGTATGTCCAAGGCTCTCGCTATCTGGTTAACTCGACATGAGCCGACCAGCTGGTTCGCCTTACATTCAGCGAGGAAGAGGAGTTCCGTCATGATTCGCCCTGCATGGTTGCTTGGTGTCATAGGGTGAGTACGCCATGGCCCGCGGGCACCGTCCATTTGCTGGTGGCCGACGACGCACTGACCGATGGACACCGGACCGGAACCTATATTGCCGCCTGTGGGGCACTGGTGTTCAGCTTTGCCACCTCGTCCTGCCACCCGGACTATGGGGACTGCCACTACTGCCCGGCGTGCGTACGCGAGGCAGACCGCTGGAACCTCGAGGCCAGCCAGCCGATCGCGCCGGAATCGTCCGGTGAGTGACCACGATCGCGAGCAGCCCGCAGCCGAGTCCAGCACCGCCCAGGCTGGCGATGATCAGCTGCGGACCCGTGCGGCGGGTGCCTGATGATCGCCCACGTGCAGCTGCCCAACGAGAGGTTCTTCCGGCGGCTGGGCTGGACCCGTCGCGGCGAACCGGAGCTCTCCGCTGGGCGCCCGCACCTGCTCATGGACATCGACCTGCTGGCGATGTCTTCCGACGCCTGACGCGCAGCCTGGAGAGCGTGGCCCGGTCCTCGTGCGGTGACCGACCGGGCACTTAGCGCGACGAGCACCCCGTGTCGTGAGCATCACGAGGTGTCGTGAGCATCACGAGGTCGCCCAGCTTGTCACTGTCAGGTACGGAGTCTACCGTCGGGTCTGTGACGGTGAAGCCCTCGCCGCCGGGGACCGGCGGAGCGAGCTGCGATCGAGCCATACTGGTCTCTGAACGAGTTCCCATGGGAGATCCACCTTCCGTGATCTTCCGGACCTGACCAGTTACCATGTCACAAGGTCGCCGGTACACCCGAGCGGTGTGGATAGTGACGCCGTTGACGAGGCTTATGAATAGGCCTCCTGAAGCAGGGGTTGAGCTATGGCGCGCAGTGGGGACCTAAATGATCATGATCCGCGAGGTGGCGGTTCTACATTCGAAATTATACGATTACGCATCATGCTCGGTCGGAAAAAGTCAAACATGGGATTCAAAAAGAAGATGGTTGCAACAGTGGTTGCAACAGTGGTTGCACTGTCTACCGGATCCATGTTGCTTGTGGATTTCTCACCTTCGAGCGCTCCCGTCTCCTCTGCGGTCTCTGGCAGTGTCACCTGTTTATACGACAATAATCAGGAAGTTGGTGTTTGGGTCGAGGCTGGCTCCAAATCAGGATGGGCGACTCTCCGGAGTAATGACTACGACGGCAAGGACTACAACTACGGTGACATCCCGGCGGGTACCCCTTATCGACTGCATGTCGGCTGCGGTGGTAGCACTGAGAACTGGGGTACGACATTCTACACATCGTGGGTTACCGATGGTGCCTACAACTGGTTATGCGCAAGCGGCTACGACTGCTATCGGAGTTAAATACCCACAACGAGAACTTGGTATGTAGCAGCGACTGCCGTCACAGTGAAAGTTTTCAACCCGTTACTCCCGACACAGTGTCGTTACGTAGTTGTGCGACACCGTCACGCCTTCAGTACGTTCCAGACCCGAGACCAGCCTCCCGGGTCCGCGCCCCAGAACCTACACGCCCGCGGGGCATCTCACGTACTTGCGCGACACGCTACATCGGGTGACCGGCTCCGAGGCGCCCCGCGAAACCCGTCTCCGGACTGGCAGGCCCGGGCCCAGCCGTCGTGGTCGAGGAACTCGACCCGCACCGTGCCACCCGCTGGCAGGCGCACCGGCTGGTTCGGTGAGCCTCGACGATCTGGTCGGATGGGGAGCCGTTCGAAATCGGCGTTGTCCACCTGCGGTACTTCACGCATGCCAGCATCGGACATCGATGCGGCTGGCGACGATCTGCTCACCCTGTGTCCCGCCGACGGTGCCTGCCACTACGAGTACAGTACCTCGAGTATGAGCCCCATGATTCGGAGAGGCATCTGCGTTACTCACGGAGCCGGGACATAGCAGAGGACCGGATCTGTCGGGACGGAGGTCTCGACAGATCCTTGACTGTTGTGATTAGCTGACCCTAACCATTGGCGGATATGCTGTCAGGACGGCATACCGCCATGATTTCTAGCTGAACGCAAAACCGAGTGTAACGAGCTGCTCGTCGAGCAGCTTCACCGACGCGGTGTTCTCCCAACGGTTCATGTGTCCGCGTGCGGCGCGCAGCTCTGCCGTCAGGCGGGGTGACGGGCTTTCCATTACGAGACCTGCGGCCGAGCCGAGCAGATCACAGGATTGCTCGACTCGGCCGCACCGCAAGTGAGCGGCCGCACCATAGATGGATAAGCGTGCGTGACCACCGACGAAGGTTGGATCGAACTGAGCGAGCGCACTATCAGCCAAGGTGGCTGCCTGCGAGTTCCTGCCAAGCCGCAGCAGATAGCTGCACTTCTGGCTTTCGAGAAAAACGGGATTTGCATTGAGCCAGTAGGCGGGAGATTCAGGCGAACCGCCCCTGGCTGATGCTAGGGCATCCGCAGCTGTCTCATACGCGGTCAGACATGCGGACTCCTGTCCGTTCGTGGCGCACGCGGCGGCATTCATCTGATGAGCCAAGGCGCGCAGCGACATATCATCTGTCTGCACGCCGAGTGTTTGTGCAGCTGAAGCCATATCCGCGGCATCATGGGGCGCACCTGAAAAGTCGGCCTGGAAGCTGATCTGGCACGCCGCATAACATCCACGCACGTGATCGTTCGCTTTGTGCGCTGCGGCCCGTGCCGCTCTTAAAGACTGAAGTGCCCTGACTGGATGTCCCATATCCAGCAGATACGCGCCAGCGGCAGAGCATAGATCGGCGTACAGCGAAAGCAAACGCGCACGCATGGCATCTGGACACTCGCGCAACATACTGCGGGCGAGATCTCGCTGTGCGAGCACCATACCTAGGACAACGGTCGGTCCGAATCGATCATTCTGACGCTTGCAGGCACTGAGGACTGCGCCGAGATCATCGAGCACACTCGCGTCGATGCGTTTCGGAGACACTACGGACTGAGCAACACGCTCCTGCTCATCGGGATCCAAGACGGAGTCCGCTGACACACCCACCTCGGCTAGTGCCAACGCGAGCACACGTATCAGAGTCCGCCGATCCACAGTGATCCACAATCCTCTCAGCGCGCGTATGAGCGAAGCTGCCTGCTCGGCGCCGACTGCCGTCAACCCTCTCAGGGTCTCACACGATCTCGTCGAGAGCACCAGCGAGCTGCCTGGCTGATCGGTCACGACGACCGGCTCATGTAGATTTTTCGCATTGCCAGAGGGCGTCCTAAGCGCACGGGAGCGGGCCCGATTCTCGGCAGCCGTCAGCTCGACGTGCGCGCGGACCAACGCGCCATCGGCGCCGCAGACGCGATCCGCGCACGACCAGAACTCTGCATCGGTGCCCCGGCGTCCCGCCTCTATATGCGCGACGCCGGTGCGCTCGCGCATCGTGAGTTTGGCCAACTCTGCCTGCGTCATACCAACCGCCACGCGTGCCACTCGCAGTTGCTCGCCGAGACGCTGACGCATCGCGTCTACCGCCTGATCCCTCACGCCACCACCTCTTTTGACGCACATCGCGCACCAGATCGCAAGGCGTGACAGTAACGTGCTGGCAGGGCGCACCCCGCGCACCCCGCGCACCCCAGCCGAAACCATGTCTGCGCACGCCGGTGATCACTCCTTTGCGCCGGGTGCCCCGCAGACGTCGGCCTCCGGCGAACGGTTCAGCGCGTGCGCGGGGCGGGCACCGACAGCCGTCCGGCCGTGACGAACGAGGCTCGCAGCGGGGCCGGGAGTGCGCTGGCGATGCGGTCGGTGGCGGCTCGGCGTTGGCCGGGGGAGCCGAGTTGGGCCAGTAGCAGGTCCGATCCGGTGGTGGCGGCGACGCGGGCGGCTTCCTCCACGCGGCCCAGCCCGCGTAGCGCCAGCGCCTCGTACTTTGCCGAGGAGTAGGTGCGGGCCTCGACGAGCAGCGCCGCGGACCGCTCGGGCTCCCAACGGGCCCGCATCTCCAGCAGCCGCATCGCCGCGCGCGGGCGGACCGGCAGTGAACGCTCGAGCGACGGCGCCGCGGCCTCGACGGCGGCGGCCGCGTCGTCCACGCGGCCGAGCAGCAGGTCACAGTCGGCGATTGCGAGCAGGGCGTGCAGCTCCTGCTCCAGCTCCAGCGCGCCGCCCCCGCGCCGGGCCAGCTCGACGCCCACCTCGGCGTGCTCGCGGGCGCGGTCGATCTCACCGAGTTCCTGCCAGATCCAGGATGTCGTGGTCTCGATCCCGGCGCGATAGAACGCGACCTTGTCGGCGTCGATCAACCGTCGGGCGTTGTCCAGGGCCCGCAGCGCTCCCGCGAAGTCGCCGGTGTCGCCGCGGGCGAGCGCGGTGAAGAACAAGGTCTGCAGCATCGGGCGGAACTGGCCGGTGCGCCGGCACAGCACCGCGGCCCGCGCTAGCACCGTCTTGGCCTCGGCGAACCGATCCTGGTGCTGCAACAGCGCGCCGCGGTAGGCCAGCGCGAGCGCGGTGGTGGTCTCCCCGGGATCGGCGTCGAGCACCCGTTCGTAGGCCGCGCCCGCGCCGGCGTAGTCACCGTCCCAGTGCCGGACGCGCCCGAGCAGCAGCGTCGCGCTGGGCAGCGCGCCCGGCGCCGCAGCCGCCGACTCGGCGAGCTCGGTGGCCTGCTCGGCGAGCTCGACGGCGTTCATCGCGTCCCTGGCGTAGAGCGCGGTCCACCCGAGCTGTTCGAGGACCCTGGCCTCCAGCTCGGCGTCGCCCAGTTCGCGGGCGATCTCCAACGCCGCCTCGTGATCCTCCCGGGCGTCGTCGTGGCGACCGAGGTCGGAGCGGGCCTGCCCGCGGCGCAGCAGGGCCATGGCGAGCACTGATGGATCGGCGGCCGTGCCGACGGCCTGGTCGAGTAGCTGCTCGGTCTCGATGTTGGCGAACGCGAGGTGCGCGGCGTGCGCGGCGATCATCCAGGCCCGGGCGGCCGCGTCCCGGTCCCCGGCCGCGGCGAGGTGTCGCGCCGCGGTCTCCGGCCGGGCGTCGAACAGTGCGGCGGCCCGGCGGTGCCGGCTCACGCGCACCGGTTCGGGCGTGGCGTCGTAGGCGACCTGGCGGACGATGTCGTTGGCGAACCGGAACCGCTCACCCTGGGCCACCAGCAGCCCGGCTCGCAGAGCACGCTCGGCCCGCCGTGCGCAGTCCTCCACGCCGAGCCCGCTCAGCATGGCCACCTCGTCGAGCGCGAACGCGGCACCGAGCACGGCGCCCTGCGCGAGCAGCAGCGCGGTCTCCTCTCCGACGTGGGCGATCCGCCCGGCGACGGCCTCCTGCAGCGAGCTCGGGACGGTGACAGCGGTCCCGCTCCCGCCGCGTACCGGGTGGCGCAGCAGCTCGGTGAGGAACAACGGGGAGCCGCCGGTCCAGGAGTAGAGCCGGTCGGGGTCGTAGGCCAGCCCGGAGCGCCGGACGAGTTCGGCGGCGGCGGCCGTGGACAGCGGCCCCAGGTCCGTCCACACCGCGACGTCCCGCAGCGCGGCGGTGACCGGCGCGTCCTCCGAGGTCCGCTCGGTGACCACCACCATGGTGCGGCTGCCCGCCCAGTGGCCGGCGAGCACGTGCAGGGCTTCGATCGTGGACTGACCGGCGTGCTGGGCGTCCTCGATCACGAGCAGCACGGGCCGGCGGGCACCGAGCCGGTCGAAGAACCCGGACAGTGCGTCCAGGCTGCGCCGGTGCTCCAGCTCCGGGCCTGCTCGCTCGTAGGCGCCGGGACCGACGAGGTCGGTGAGCTCGGGGACCAGCTCGACGAGGGTGCCCAGCCGGGCACCGGCGAGCTCGCGCACCTCGGTGGCGCCCATCCGCCCGACCGCGGCGCGGACGGCCTCGACCAGAGGCTGCAGGTAGAGCGAACGCTCCGCCTCGAAGCAGCCGACGGCCAGCACGAGCGCGCCGGTCCGCCGCGGCCCGGCGGCGAACGCCTCGGCCAACGCGCTCTTGCCGATCCCCGCCTCACCGGTGACGACGGCGAGCACCGGCGACCCGGTCACCGCCCGGGCCCAGAGCGCACCGAGCGCGGCGAGCTCGGCGTCGCGCCCGACCAGCGGCGCGCCGCCCGCGGGCCTCCCGACGCCGGTCGTGCGGTCGGGCGCGGTCGGGCTCTCGGAGCGCAGGATCGACAGGAACAGCGACTGCGTGGCCGGGGAGGGGTCGCTGCCGAGCTGTTCGGACATCGTGACCCGTAGCGACCGGTAGACGACCAGTGCCGTCCCGGAGCGACCGGCCCGCTGGTGGGCGAGCATGACGGTGCGGCAGGCCTGCTCGTCGAACGGGTCGGCGCGCAGGGCCGCCGACGCGACCTCGACGGCAGTGTCGTAGGCCGTCAGCTCGCAGGCTGCTGCACTCCAGCAGATCCGTGCCCGGCGCAGCAGCCTGCCAACGTGGCGGCGCAGGTCTGCCACCCACGGGTCCTCGTGCTCGCCGGCGAGGGCGACATCGACCTCGAGCAGCTTGGTCGCCTGCTCGGCGCTGGTAGAGGCCAGCGCGAACCGGCCGTGCCCGGACTCCAGCTCGGCGGAGGCCACCAGCTCGGTGGCCTCGTGCAGGTCGATGCTGATGCCGTCGGAGACGAGCCGGTAGGCCGCCGCGGTGCCCTCGATCCGGTCCCGGCCCAGCGCCCGGCGGAGCCGCGAGACCAGCGCCGCGACGTTCCGGTCGGCCCGTTCGGGGGCGTCGCCGTCCTCCCACAGCACCTCGACGATCGTGCGCAGTGGCACGAGCTCGCCGCGGCGTTGAGCGAGCACGGCAAGGACGCGTCGCGCCTTCCCGGTGGGAACCGGTGCGGTGAGCTCGCCCTCGACGGTGAACGGGCCGAGCAAGCGCAGCCGCAGGGGGGCCGGGCTCATGGGAGGACTCTACCGGTGATCAGTAGTCCCACCCGCGCGCGTGCATCCACTATAGTGGATGAAATATCGTCAAGTATCTCCACCGTCGAGCTGTGAGGACCGCGTCCGTGCCCCAGATCGCCGTCGTCGCCCTCGGGGGCAACGCCATCACCCGCAGCGGGCAGGCGGGCACCGTCGTCGAGCAGTCCGAGAACGCCGCCGGAATGGCCGCCGCGGTCTGCCGGCTCCACGACGTCGGCTGGACGGTCGTGCTCGTGCACGGCAACGGCCCGCAGGTCGGCAACCTCGCCATCCAGCAGGAGCAGGCGGCGCACTGGGTGCCGGAGCTCCCGCTGTGCTGGCTCGGTGCGATGACCGAGGGTCACCTCGGCAGTCTGCTCGCCCTCGCCCTGCACCGCGAGGGCACGGGCTTGCCCGGCGTGGTCTCCGTCGTCACGCACGTGGTGGTGGACGCCGATGACCCCGCGTTCGCCCGCCCGACCAAGCCGATCGGGCCGTTTCTCACTGCGGCGCAGGCCCACGCGCAGGCCGCGGACCTCGGCTGGACGGTCGGCGAGGACGCCGGTCGCGGCTACCGGCGCCTGGTGGCCTCGCCGCAGCCGTGCAGGATCGTCGAGCTGGACGCCATCCGCGCGCTGGTGGACCAGGGCATGATCGTCGTGGCGGCGGGGGGCGGCGGGGTGCCGGTGGTCACCGACGGTAGGGGTTACCGGGGCGTGGACGCGGTGATCGACAAGGACCTGGCCGCGCAGCGGCTCGCTAGCGCGCTACGTGCCGACGCGCTGGTGCTCGTCACCGACGTCGCAGCGGTCATGCTCGACTTCGGCACCCCGCGGGCCCGGGCGATCACCGAGATGGGCGTCGAGGAGGCTCAGCGCCATGCCGACGACGGCCAGTTCCCCGACGGCAGCATGGGCCCGAAGATGCGGGCCGCCATCGGGTTCGTACGCGAGGGCGGCAGCATCGCGGTGATCACCGACGCCGAGGGGGCGTGCACCGCGCTGGCCGGCACCGGTACCGGCACCCGCATCGTCGCAGCCGCCGCGCGCAGCCCCGGTGGAGCATGCGTCGACACCAACCGGTCGGGTGCCGCGTGATCCATTTCGTGGACCTGCACCGGGACACCTACGTCGACTCGGTCGTCGCGCTCGCTGGCACCCGCGCGCTGCGTGCCGTCGACGGCGTCGACTGGGCCGCGGCGGCGATGGCCACCCCCGGCAACCTGGAGACTCTCGCTACCGAGGGCTTCCCCGCCGCGGTCGTCGCGGGGGCCGGGGCGAACGACCTGTTCGTCGCGGTCCGCGCGAAGTCCGACGACGCGATCGCGTCGGCCCGTGCGGTCGGACAGGCAGCGCTGTTCTCCGCGCGCGATCCCGGCGGGGCCGGCTCCTCCGCCGTCGAGCAGCTGCCGCGCACGATCAGCGAGGCGGTGGCGCGCGCGCCGGAGACGAACGTCGCGGTGATCTCCGTACCCGGCGACTACGCTGCGCTCGAGGCGCACAAGGCGCTCTCGGCGGGGCTGCACGTGCTGCTGTTCAGCGACAACGTGCCTGTCGGGGCCGAGGTCGCACTCAAGACGCGGGCGGCCCGGCTGGGCCGACTCGTGATGGGCCCCGGTGCCGGAACCGCGATGCTCGGGCACACCTGCCTCGGGTTCGCCAACGTCGTCGAAACCGGTCGAGTGTCCGTCGTCGCGGCGGCCGGCACCGGGGCTCAGGAAGCGGCCGCCCTGCTCGACCGGTGGGGCAACGGCGCCTCGCACGTGATCGGGTTGGGCGGCCGCGACCTCACCGCGGCCGTCGGTGGCGTGATGGCACTCACCGCGATGGCTGGGCTCGTCGCCGACGAGAAGACCGACGTGATCCTGCTGGTCTCCAAACCGCCCGCCCCCGAGGTGGCGCAGGTCGTGCTGGCGGCAGCGGCCGGGAAACCACTGGTCGCGGCGTTGATCGGGCTCGACCCCGACGCGGTCGACGCTCCTGCCGGAGTCGTTGTGACGCGCACGCTCGAGGCCGGTGCGGTCGCGGCGCTGGCTGCGGTGGGCAAGGCTGCACCGGATCCGGCGGACGGGCTGATCGCCGACGTCCGCGAGCAGATCGAGGCGCTGCCCGCAGCGCGCACCCTGGTGCGCGGGCTCTTCTCCGGCGGCACGTTGTGCTACGAGTCGCTGGTCGTGCTGGCCGATGTGCTCGGTCCGGTGCACTCGAACACCCCGATCGACTCCCGGCTCGGACTGCCCGCGCCCGAGCACGCGCACACCTGCCTCGACCTCGGCGAGGAGGAGTACACAAGGGGTCACCCGCACCCGATGATCGACCCGGAGGCACGGATCGAGCTGCTGCGCGCCGAGGGCGCGGACCCCGAGGTGGCCGCGATCATCCTCGACGTCGTCCTCGGTCACGGGGCTCACGCCGACCCGGCCGCGGAGCTGGCCCCGGTGTGCGCTGCGATCACCGCAGGCGGTGGCCCCCGGATCGTCGTCTACGTGCTGGGCACCGGCGGCGACCCGCAGGGATTCGACCGGCAGCGTCGGGCGTTCGCCGAGTCGGGCTGCGTCGTCACCGAGACGGCCGCCAGGGCGTCGCTGGCCGCCGCCGCGATCGCGACCCGGGACCCGGAGCTCGCGGCGGCGCGGCTGTGACGGTCGCGCTCATCTGCCATTCCACGAGGCCGCGCGGCGGGCTAGTGCATACCCTGAGCCTGGCCGAGGCGCTGCACCGCGCCGGGCAGCCGGTGCACGTCGTCGCGCTCGGCGATCCGGAGGTGGGGCTGTTCCGCTCGACGGACGTGCCGCACACGGTGCTGCTGGGGCCCTCGACGATCGGGACCACGCTCGACGAGCGGGTGTTCGCCGCGATCGACACGCTCGCCCACGGGCTGTGGCGACTCGCCGGCGAGCACGACGTGCTGCACGCCCAGGACTGCATCGCCGCGAGCGCGGCGACCCGGGTGCGGGACGCGGGTGCGGCGGTGACCGTCGTGCGCACCGTGCACCACGTCGACGACTTCACCACCCAGGCGCTCGTCGACTGTCAGCGCCGGGCGATCTCCGAACCCGACCACGTGCTCGTCGTCAGCGAGCAGTGGCGCCAGATCCTGCGCGACGAGTACGGCGTGCGCGCCGAGGTCGTGCCCAACGGGGTGGACCCAGACCGGTTCCCGCCGGTCGGTGCGGCGGTGCGGGACCAGCTGCGCGCCCGGGCCGGGGCGCGCGACCGGTTCCTGTTCCTGACCGTCGGCGGCGTCGAGCCGCGCAAGGGCAGCATTTACGCGTTCCGGTCGCTGGGCCGGTTGAAGCGGGAGCTGGACCCGTCACCGGTGCTGGCCGTGGTCGGCGGCCACTCGTTCCAGGACTACACCGGCTACCGCGACGCCGCGCTCGCCGCGCTCCCCGCGCTCGGGCTCACCCTCGGCGAGGACGTGGTGCTGGTGGGCAGCGTGGACGAGGCCGAGCTCGGCGGCTGGTACGCCGCCGCCGACGCGTTCGCGTTCCCGTCAGTCACGGAAGGATTCGGCCTGGTCGTGCTCGAGGCGATGGTTGCCGGGCTGCCGGTGGTGGCCAGCGACCTGCCGGTGTTCCGGGAGTACCTGACCGACGGCGAGAACGCGCTGCTGCCAGCCGTAGCCGACGAGGTGGAGCTGGCGGTCGCAATGCGCCGCGTCGTCACCGATGCGGCCCTGCGGGAGCGCCTGCGAGCCAGCGCGCGGACGGTGCTACCGCGCTTCACCTGGACGGCCAGCGCCAGCAGACACCAGGAACTCTACGCCCAGATCCGCCCGCGGCTCCCGGCAGGCTGAGGGCGACGCTACGGCTCGCAGCCGGGTCTAACCCCCCTAAGGGCACAAAAAGGGGGGGGGACCGGCCGGGCGGCCCCGCGGGGGGGGCCAGGGGG